>DATBMD010000278.1:0-2771 GCA_036555085.1 Gaiellaceae bacterium | reverse complement strand
GATGGTGGGCCAGAGCGTCCGCTTCACCCGCCAGGACGGGGTCGAGGAGGCCTGGCGGATCATGCAGCCGCTGCTCGACGCGCCCCCGCCGGTGCACCCGTACGCGCAGGGCTCGTGGGGCCCGGACGCGGCGAACCAGCTCCTCGCCGGCCAGGGCCGCTGGTACGGCCCCTGGGTCACCGCGTGAACGCCGGCCGGGCGCGGAGCGCGGCCGCCCCCTCGCCGTTTCCGCCGATCGCGGACTACGCGTTCCTGTCCGACTGCCACACGGGCGCGCTCGTGGCGCCGGACGGGGCGATCGACTGGCTCTGCGTCCCGAGCTTCGACGCGCCGAGCGTGTTCGGCAGCCTGCTCGACCGGGGCGCGGGCGCGTTCCGCCTCGGCCCGTTCGGGATCAACCACCCGACGACCCGGATCTACGAGCCGGGCACGAACGTGCTCGAGACCACCTGGAGGGCGCCGACCGGCTGGATCGTCGTCCGCGACGCGCTGACCGTCGGCCCGTGGGACCACGAGGACCGGATCACGCCGCACACGCGCCCGCCCGCGGACGACGACGCCGAGCACATGCTCGTCCGCACGGTCGAGTGCCTCGAGGGCCACGTCGAGGTCGAGCTCGTCTGCGAGCCGGTGTTCGACTACGGTCGCGTCCCGGCCGAGTGGTCGCTGGTCGACGGGAGCCGCCACGCGGCAGACGCCAGCGGGGCCGGCGTCACGATCAGGCTCCAGACCGACATGGCCCTCGGGATCGAGGGCGACCGCGTGCGCGCGCGGCACAGCATCGCGCAGGGCGAGCGCCTCTTCTGCTCGCTCTCCTGGGCCGACGCGCTCGCGTCGCCGGCCGACGTCGACGACGCCGCCAGGCGCATCGACCACACCGTGCGCTTCTGGCGCGCCTGGCTGGGACGCGCCCGCCTGCCCGACCATCGCTGGCGCGACCCGATCCAGCGCTCGGCCCTCGCCATCAAGGGGCTGACCTACATGCCGACCGGCGCGACCGTCGCCGCGCTGACGACGTCGCTGCCCGAGACGCCCGGCGGCGAGCGCAACTGGGACTACCGCTACACCTGGATGCGCGACTCGACCTTCACGCTGCAGGCGCTGCACTTCCTCAACCTCGACTGGGAGGCCGACGAGTTCATGCAATTCGTCGCCGACCTCGAGCCGAACCACGACGGCGCGCTGCAGATCATGTACGGGATCGACGGCCGCCGCGACCTCACGGAGTCGACGCTCGATCAGCTCTCGGGCTACGCGGGCGCACGGCCGGTACGGGTCGGCAACGGCGCCTTCGACCAGCGCCAGAACGACGTGTTCGGGGCAGTGCTCGACTCGATCCTGCTGCACACGCGGCGGAGCAAGCGCCTACCCCGACGGCTGTGGCCGACCGTCAAGGCGCAGGCGGAGTGCGCGATCGCGGTCTGGCGCGAGCCCGACCAGGGCATCTGGGAGGCCCGCGGCGCACCCCAGCACTACGTGTCGTCGAAGCTGATGTGCTGGGTCGCGCTCGATCGGGCGACCAAGCTGGCGGCGATCCGCGGCAACGGCGAGCTCGAGAGCTCCTGGGGCGCCGTCGCCGACGAGATCAAGGCGGACATCCTCGAGCACGGCGTCAGCGAGCGCGGCGTGCTCCGCCAGCACTACGACACCGACGCGCTCGACGCCTCGGTCCTGCTGGCGGTGATCTTCGGCTTCCTGCCGCCGGGCGACGAGCGCCTCCGCGCGACCGTGAACGCGATCGACGGGCAGCTGTCCGAGAACGGGTTCGTCCTGCGCTACCGGACGGACGAGACCGACGACGGCCTCTCGGGCAAGGAGGGGACGTTCCTGATCTGCTCGTTCTGGCTCGTCTCGGCGCTGGCGATCGTCGGCGAGGAGCAGCGTGCCCGCGACCTGATGGAGCGCCTGCTCCGGATCGCCTCGCCCCTCGGCCTCTACGCCGAGGAGTTCGAGACGGAGTCGGCGCGACACCTCGGCAACTTCCCGCAGGCGTTCTCGCACCTGGCGCTGATCGAGGCGGCCGGGCGCATCATCCTGGCGGAGATGGTGGAGGAGATCTCGTGACGGATTCCTACGACGTGGTCATCGTCGGCACCGGGGCGGGGGGCGGCACGCTTGCCCGGCACCTGGCCCCCTCGGGCAAGCGGGTCCTGCTGCTCGAGCGTGGCGGCTGGCTCCCGCGCGAGCCGCAGAACTGGCTCGCGCAGGATGTCTTCGTCGACAACCGTTATGTCTCGCCGGACACGTGGTACGACGCGAAGGGCACGGGCTTCCAGCCGCAGGTGCACTACTACGTCGGCGGCGCCACGAAGCTGTACGGCGCCGCGCTCTACCGATTGCGCAAGGAGGACTTCGGCGAGCTTCGCCACCACGACGGCATCTCGCCCGCCTGGCCGATCTCCTACGACGAGCTCGAGCCGTACTACACGCAGGCGGAGGCGCTCTACCACGTCCACGGCGCGCGCGGCGAGGACCCGACCGAGCCGCCCGCGAGCGCGCCCTACCCGCACCCGGCGGTCTCGCACGAGCCGCGCATCCAGCAGCTCGCCGACGACCTCGCCGCCGCCGGCTACCACCCCTTCCACGCCCCGTGCGGGATCATGCTCGACGAGGCGAACATGCCGTACAGCGCCTGCGTGCGCTGTGCGAACTGCGACGGCTTCCCCTGCCTCGTGCACGCCAAGTCGGACGCCGAGGTGCTCGGGGTCCGGCCGGCGCTCGAGCATCCGAACGTCACGCTGCTCACGGGCGCGAAGGCGGTGCGGCTCGAG
>DATBMD010000275.1:0-4701 GCA_036555085.1 Gaiellaceae bacterium | reverse complement strand
CGCGACCTGCGGCCGTACACCGGCGCCGGCTGGATCGTCGCCCTGTGCGGCGACATGCAGACGATGCCCGGCCTGGGTGCCAAGCCGGCCGCCTTCGCGATCGACGTGGACGAGCGCGGGGAGACCGTCGGGCTGTTCTAGCTGGCGCAAGGGGCGCGGCCTGCACACCTGTGCAGGCCCCGCCCCGCGCGAAGATCCCTGAAGGCGTCCGCCTCCGGCGGCCGCGAGACCTATGAGCGTTGTCCGCCTAGGTTCTCGTCTCCTGGCTCAGTGCACGATCAGCACGTCGCAGTGAGCCATGCGCTGCACCGCCTCGCTGACGCTGTGGCCGAGCATCCGCTCGACCTGGCTGGGCTCGCGCGTGCCCACGACGATCAGCCCGGCTCCGTGGGCGTCCGCGACCTGGAGGATCGCCTCCGCGGGGTCGCCCACCGCGCCGACGAGCTCCGGCTCGATGCCTCGTTCGGCGAGCAGGTCGCGGGCCCGTGCCAGCTCGGGGTCGAGCCCGTCGGATGCGGCGCCGACGACGACCGGGACGACGCTCGTGACGACGACGTTCGCGCCGTAGAAGCCGGCCAGCTCCGCCGTCCGCTCGAGCGCGCGCTTCGAGGAGTCCGTGTCGTTGTAGGCGAGCAGGATGGTCTTCACTGAGCCTCCCTCCGGGTTTCCGCGATCATCGTCCTAAGGCACGCCCAGCGGCATCGGTGAGCGACCGGCACGGCCGTGCGTGTTTCTACTGAGCCGGGGCGGCGATTCCGCCCCGAGACGGCCCGAGGCCGAGCGACTCCAGGAGCTGGTCCTGCCAGTCGGGGTGTCGCTGGGTGCACGTCGGGCAGGCGCGCAGCGCGGTGCCGCGTAGCGCGGGATGCTCGATCTCGACGCCCGGAGGCAGCTCGAGGCGGCCCCAGGCCGCCCCGGAGAGCAACCCGTCCGCCTGCTTCCGGCTGCAGACCGCGCAATGCAGGTAGAGCGCCATGCCTCCCTCAGGGTAGACCGAGGGACGGGTAGTGCGCTAGCCCCACGGCCCGATGAAGGAGCCGTCGAGATCGGTGAGCAGGATGACGACCACGATCACGATGCAGAGGAGCGACACGACGAGCATGACGGGTGCGACGCGCGGATCCTCCTTCTGCAGCCGTGGGAAGTCGATCTGCTTGCCTGGCATCGTTCCTCCCTCCTACGTGTAGTTCGCGGGTCGGTCGAGTGCGCCGGATGCCTTGAGGGTTTCGGCCTGGCGCTCCAGCTTGCCGTTTTCCATGATGACGAACCAGACGAAGGCGATCAGCATGACCGAGAAGCCGAGGATCGTGAGGATCCAGGTACCGGTCGAGCCTGCACCGCCGAAGGTCCAGAACTCGGCGATGTCATCGCTCCACTCGTCGAACGGGAACGCGTCGAACATCGCCTAGCTCCTTTCCCTCGTCCTGGTTGTGGTTGCCGCCCGGCCGTTCGTGCGCCAGTACGAGTCGAGCAGCACCGGAGCGCTCTCGACCTCGCGGCCGTCGGGCTCGATGACGATCTCCGGGACGCGCTCGAACTCGGGATAGAAGTCCATGCCGAACTCGGCCATGTCGAGGCCCTCGAGCTCGACCTCCGGGGGCACCCGGAGCAGGTTGAACTTCTTGAGGATCCAGCTGACGACGTACCCCGGCAGGAACGCGAGCGGGATGAACGCGAGGATCCCCATCAGCTGGCCGCCCATGGACGACTCGATGTTGTTCACCCCGGTCGGATAGCCGCCCGCGAAGATCCCGACGAGCAGGACGCCGTAGAAGCCGCAGACCCCGTGGACCGCCACCGCCCCGACGGCGTCGTCGACCCGGAGCTTCTTCTCGATGTACGTCCCCGACCAGACGGCGACCATGCCGCCCGAGATCGCGAGCAGGTAGGCGAGCGACGGATGGTAGACGTCCGCTCCCGCGGACACGGAGATCACCCCGGCCAGGCCGCCCGAGATGGTCCAGAACGGGTTTCCGTTGCTCGCGAACCATCCCCCGGTGAAGCCCCCTGCGAAGCCGATGGTGATCACGAAGGCGATCGCGCCGAGCGTCGTCGGCGATCCGTAGATGTTCAGCCAGCCGGGGAAGGCGGTGGACTGGATCACCAGGCAGGCCGCGTAGAACCCGTAGAAGCCGGTGAAGATGAGCATCAGCCCCATCAACGTGAGGTGCGTGTTGTGCGGTCTGAACGTTCGTGTCAGCCCGTCGGCCGTGTACTTGCCTATGCGTGGGCCGAGATTGAGGAGGACCCCGAGCGCGAAGAGGCCGGCGACGCCGTGGACGACGCCGGACGCGATCGCGTCGTGGAAGCCGAAGCGCGTGGTCAGCCAGCCGCCGGAGCTCCAGCCCCAGGCCGCGTCCAGGATCCAGACGGCCGAGCCGAGGATCGCCGTGAGGATCAGGTAGGCCGACACGCGGATCCGCTCGATGACGGCTCCCGACATGATCGAGCCGGTCGTCCACGAGAACAGGAGGAAGGCGAGGAAGAAGACGGCGCTGACGTGGTCCTGGAGGTTCGGCCCCATCGCCTCCGACCACGGCGCCGTCAGGCCGCAGAAGCCCTCGAGGACGTCCGGGCTGTCGTGGCCCGACTTCGGCCAGCCCTCCTGGAAGCAGCCGTAGATGTACCAGCCGAAGTAGTAGAACGTCGGCGTGACGACGGTGATGGTGAGGATGTTCTTCATCGCCGTCGACATGACGTTCTTGCGCCGCGACGCGCCACCCTCGTACGCCATGAAGCCGACGTGGATCAGCCACATGATCACGACCGTCCAGAAATAGAACTGCTCGGTCAGGATCAGGGAGTCGAGCGAGATGCGCTCCTCGAGCTCCTCGGGCGTCGCTTGGGCGAGCAGGGACGACAAGAACGACGAGATCATTCCAACCACCCTCCTGGGGGCAGGCAGGCCGCGGTCGACGTGTGCGGGGACCGTATGAAGCGGGCCGGGGCGTTTCCATGTCGGCATTGCCTACATTGGCGGCCGCCGTATGTGGGCTGTCTACACTCCGGCCCGGTCCGGGCCGCGCGACGCCTCAGCGCGTGAGCTCGCCCGTCTGCGCGTCGACCAGGAAGTTCTGGTAGCGCGTCGGCCGGCCGTTCGCGTTCAGATCCTCGGCGAGCCCGACGATCCAGACGAGCCGGGTGGGCAGCCCTCGCTGGACGGCCCGGACCATGACGCAGCCTGGTTCGGCGCACGGCGCGAAGGCGGCGTTCTCCTCCGCGATCGCCACCGCTTCGTCCTGGGAGATCCGCTGGTCGTGCGAGCCGCAGGTGCGGGCGACGGCGAAGGCCGCCGCGAGGACGAGCACGAAGAGCGCGATCCTGCCGAGTGGTCGGTCGCGGCGGGAGCGGGCCCGCGGCGGGGCCGGGCGTCCGTCAGCCCGTTCGGGGGGCGTTTCGGCGTTGGTAGACACGGTATCCGCGTAGGACGAGGTAGCCGACGAAGTTGGTCATGAACACGAACAGCAGCCACCAGATCCACCAGAGGTAGTTGGGCCGCCACTCGAGCAGCTCGACGACTGTCAGCCACATGACGATGCCGAGCGCGAGCACCAGCAGCCACGGCATGTGGCCGAGCAGGATGAAGACGAGCACGCGTCCATCCTCGGGCACCCGCGGGCGGGGTTCAAGAGCAGGCGCCCTCGAGCGACCGGTGGTGGCCGGAGCGGGGCTTCGCCCGGCGGGAGATCCGACATGGCTCGTTCCGTGCGCTGCGCTGAAGGAATGCGACGACTCCAGAAAAAATCTCTGCAAATAGGGGGCTGTATTGTCGTGTGAAATGACCGTCGGAAGGATGTGGCTCGCGGGCGCGGCTGCGATCGCCGCGGGAACGCTGTGGCTGCTCGTCTGGTGGCACCAGCGGGCGACGCACGGGTCGTCCGAGCTGAACGAGATGCGACTCGCGCTCGGCCTCACCTGGATGGACTCGGCCAAGCTCCTCGTCGTGCCGTTCCTGCTGCTGGTCGTCGCGCTCGTCACGCTCTGGCGCACAACCGACTCGTCTCCGTTGGGCGTGGCCGGATTCGTGCTCTCGATCGCAGCCCTCGGCCTACTCGCCGTCGGCGCGGCGCTCGAGTTCTGGTCGTTCTCGTGGGGCTCCTACACGCAGGGTTTCGACCGGCCGCTCCCGCGAGCCGGGGGGCTGGTGCAAGCGCTCGGCACCCTGGCGTTGACGGTCGGCCTGATCCTGCTCGCCGTCGACGGTGTCCGGCGGAAGGCCCTCTCGCCCTTGATCGCGCCGCTGTTGCCGCTCGGCGCGCTGGCCACCTTCTGGCACACCCCCGTTCATGCCGCTCCGGCACTCGTCTCGCTCTTCCTGGGATCGGCGCTCCTGTGGAGGTCCGCGCGCCGACGAGACCGTGAGCCGGTCTCCCTCGCCCGCGCGAAGGACTAGGGCGTTGCCCGGGGCTCCCCCGCCTAGCTCCAGGGGTAGGGCGAGCTGGAGACGGGGTGCAGGTCGCCGGTCTCGAAGCGCTCGAAGCGGAAGGGATAGAGCAGCGGCGCGTGCTCGCCGACGAGGACGCGCGCGACCTCCCGGCCGACCCCGATCATCTTGTAGCCGTGGTTCGAGTCGAGGATCGCGTAGAGGTTGGGGCGCAGGTAGTCGAAGACGGGGAAGTTGTCGGCGGTGAACGCTCCGACCCCTCCCGAGCGCGCGTCCTTGTAGAGCGCCCGGCAGCCCTCGAAGCGCTCCATCGCGTG
>DATBMD010000257.1:0-21334 GCA_036555085.1 Gaiellaceae bacterium | reverse complement strand
GGTCGATCGTCGTCTCCGCGACGGCGGCCGTCACGACGCTGCTCTCGGCCTTCGTCGGCTTTGGCGTCCTGACGCTCGTCATCCAGGAGGGGCATCTGCTCGGGCTGACGGGGCTCGACCGGACCGGACCGATCGAGACGTTCGTGCCTCCGATCGCTTTCGCGATCCTGTTCGGGCTCTCGATGGACTACATGGTCTTCCTCATGAGCCGCATCCGGGAGGAGCACGTCCACGGCCTGAACACGCGGGAGGCGGTGGAGCACGGGATCGCGGCGATCGGTCGCGTGGTGGTGGCCGCGGCTCTGATCATGGGCACCGTCTTCGCGGCCTTCATCCTCACCGCCGATCGCATCTCGAAGGAGTTCGGGATCCTGCTCGCGGTCGCGATCCTCACGGACGCCCTGATCGTGCGGATGACGCTCGTGCCGTCCTTCTTCACCCTCCTGGGCGAGAAGACGTGGTACATGCCGCGCTGGCTCGACCGCCTGCTGCCGAACATCACGATCGAGCCGCCGCATGCCGCCGGTCCCGACCAGCCAGTCGGGCTGCCGCAGCGGGAGCCGGTTTCCGAGCCCGCCGGGCGGCGGTGAGCGACGCTGCGGGCTGTAGCCGGCTTCCGGCTCAGCCCGCAGCCGCCAGCGCGGCGCCGATCAGGCCGCTGCGCTCGCCGAGCTGCGCCGGCACGATCGGGAGCTCGCGCGTCCGCTCGTGGTCGATCTCCCGCCGCGCCGCGGCCACCGCGCGCTCGCGATAGGTGTCGACCAGCCCGAGCCCGCCGCCGACGACGACCGCCTCGGGGTCGAGCGCGTTGACGAGCGCCGCGAGCGCGAGGCCCAGCGCGACCGCCGCGGAGTCGACGAGCGCGGCGCGGGCCGGGTCGGCGAGCACCTCCTCCGCCCGGGCGACACCTGCGAGCCGGGCGAGCGCGCTGCCGCTCGCGACCCGTTCGACCGGCGGCGCTCCGACCACGATCGCGTTGCCACGGGCGCCCGGATAGGGCTCGCCGGCCAGGACGAGGCAGTGGCTGATGCCGGTGCCCACGGTCAGGTAGACGAAGTCGCCGAAGGGCCTGCCGGCGCCGAAGCGGGCCTCCGCGCGCGCCGCCGCCCGCACGTCGGACTCGATTCGCACCCGCGCGCCGGCGCCGAGCGCCGTGGCGACGTCGAGGCCCCGCCAGTCGATCGTCACGCCGCTGCTGGGCTCGCCGGAGCGGTCGACGAACTCGCAGAGGCCGACCCCGATCGCCGCCGCTCCTGCCGGCGCCACCTCGTCCACGAGCTCGCGGCAGGCCGTCAGCACGGCTTCCGCGCCCTCGCGCGCGGGCGTCTCCCGTCGTGCCTCCGCCAGCACGATGCCCGTCCCGACGTCCACGACCCCCGCGGCGATCTTCGTGCCGCCGACGTCGACCCCGACGACCGTCACGGCAGATAGCGCGGGGCGATGCCGACCAGCGCCTCGGCCGGCCGTGCGCCGTAGCTCCGGTACTCGTGCTCGCTGCCGGCGGGCAGGAAGCAGGCGTCGTGCTGCTCGAGCTCGAACACGTACGTCTCGCCGTCCGCCCGCGCGCGAACCCACAGCGACCCTGCGAGGACGTACAGGACCTCGTCGCCGCCGTGGACGTGGGCGGACGAGGCGTCGCCGGGGCCGAGCTCGATCGTGTGGACGGTGAGCTCCTCGGTCGAGACCAGCAGGCCAGCGAGGACGCCGAGGTCACGCCGCCAGACGATCTCGTCTTCGCGGAGCACGCGCAGCGTGCCGGGCGCCGGCGGCGGGCCCGGCAGCGAGCCGAGGACGGCGTCGTCGGCGTACCTCGGCCGCTCGAGGTACGGCCGCGCGCGCGCGTACGCGCCCGAGGCGCCCGCCGCCGGGGGCGGCGCGAAGAGCTCCAGCACGCGCAGCGGCTCGCCGTCGTGGGCGAACGCGTGGTGCCAGGTGTCCTTGCGGAAGAAGACGCGCCCGCCGCGCGGCACCCGCAGCACCTCGCCGGTCTCCGGGTTCGCGATCACCATCGTCCCCGACAGGACGTGCAGGACCTCGTCCGCCCCGAAGACCGTCCGGTGGCTCGGGGAGTGCCGGAACACGCCGCCCGGGGGAAGCTCGAAGACGAGCGCGTGGATCAGGCCGGTGGAGGCGTAGATGAGATCCGCCACGACGCCCGACTCGTCGTCGCCCCACAGGTGACGGGTCGCGTCCGCGCGGCGGATCAGCGTGGGGACCGAGAAGCTCGGGCGCGGCGACGGCGTGTAGAGATCGTCGCTCACGTCGTGAAGTCGAGCAGCACCTTGCCGGCCTTGCCGCGCGAGGCGAGGCGGTCGAAGGCGGCGGCGGCGTCGCTTGCCGGGAAGACGGAGTCGACGAGCGGGCGCAGGCGGCCGTCCGCGAGCCCCGGGACGACCTCGCGCTCGAAGGCGCGCACGGCGGCCGCCTTCTCCTCGAGGGGCCGGGCCCGCAACACCGTGCCGCACAGCGTCGCGCGCTTCACCATCAGCGACAGCAGCGGCAGCTGGATCTCGTTCCCGGCGCCGGCCGAGACCACGACGATGCGGCCGCACCGTGCGAGCGCGCGCAGGTTCTCGGGGAAGTGCACGCCCCCGACCAGCTCGAGGATCACGTCGGCGCCGGCGCCGCCGGTCGCCTCCAGCACGGCGTCGGCGAAGCCGTCGTCCGGGAGCGCAGTCGCGCCGAGCCCGGCCACGACGCTCCCCGCGCGCTCGTTGCGCACGGTCGCGAGCACGCGTGCGCCACTCCTGACTCCGAGCTGGACCGCGGCGGAGCCGACGCCCCCCGCGCCGCCGTGGACGAGCAGGGCCTCGCCGGGCCGCAGCCCACCCCGCGTGAAGGCGGCGTCGTGGGCGGTGACGAACGCCTCGACGGTGGCGGCGGCGGCCTGCTCGTCGAGGGCGTCGGGAACGCGGGCGACGCAGCGCTCGTGCGCGACCACCTCGTCGGCGAGCCCGCCCCCGCCGACGAGGCCGAACACGCGGTCGCCGACCCGCCAGGACGTCACCCGATCGCCGGCGGCGACGACGGTCCCGGCCACCTCCAGCCCCGGGACGTCCGGCGGGCTGCCGGGCGGCGGCGGGTAGCGGCCCTCGCGCTGCGCGATGTCGGCGGGGTTGAGGCCGGCAAAGGAGGCCCGCACGAGGACGTCGTCCGCGCCGGGGACCGGGTCGGGGCGTTCCTCGACGCGCACCACCTCGTTGCCGCCCGCGCCTGCGAAGACGACCGCTCTCACGCTGCCAACCCTCGCAGAAACGGAGGCGTGACGGCCTACGTCCGGATCGCGTAGCGCACGACGTCGCCCGCCTGCGCGCTCAGCCGGCCGCGCCGGGCGAGGTGCTCGAGGTGCGCGAGCGCCTCGACGACCGCGAACCGCCGCTGCGGCGGCGGCAGCGGCTCCGGGAAGAGCTCGAGCGAGACGTCCCAGGCGGACCTCGGCCCGCCCTCGAGCGCGCGGACCGTCTCGTCGAGCCTCACCTCGTGGTGGGCCCGGATCGCCTCGGCACGCTCGGTGGGGTCGGCGACCGGCAGGCCGTGGCCCGCGTACGCGACCCGGGCGCGGAGCTCGCCGATCCGCGCCAGCGAGCCGAAGTAGTCCGCGAGCGGGTCGGGCGACGAGCCGGGGAAGAGGCCCACGGTCGGCGTGATCGGGTCGAGGATCGCGTCGCCGGCGAGGAGCACGCCGTCGCGGTGGAGGCAGATGTGGCCGTCGGCGTGGCCCGGCAGGTGCAGGACCCGCCAGCCGTGGACGAGGTCGCCCTCGTCGAGCAGGGCCGGGTCGCGCGCGAAGCGCACCATCGGCAGCAGGCTCCGGGTCGCCTCGCCGATGCGCGCCGCGTCCAAGTCGGGGGCTCCGTGGCGGAGCAGGTGGTCGCTCAGGTGCGCGCCGGCATCCTCGTTGCCCCAGTGGGCGACGCAGCGCGCGTAGTCCAGCCGGCCCTGCAGCACGGGAGCCCCCGTGACGCGCGCGACGTCGGCGGCGGCGCCGACGTGATCCGGATGGCTATGGGTGACCAGGATCGCGGCGACCGGCCCGTCGACGGACGCGAGCGCCTCCGCCCACGCCGCCTCGACGCCGGGCACGCCGAGCCCGGTGTCGACGAGCAGCCAGCCGTCCTCGACGGGCACCAGGTAGCAGTGCACGTGCGGGATCCCGAGCGGGATCGACCAGGTCAGCTGGACGATGCCCCCGTCGAGCGTCGAGAGCACCGGGTTGGGCTCGGGCGGCACGACGCCTATCCTCCCACCGCGATGACGACGCACGTCGACCTTCCCGGTGGGCGGCTCGAGACGCTCGACCTGGCCGGCGACCCGAGCCGGCCGCCCCTCGTGCTCCTCCACGAGGGGCTCGGGTCGGTCGGCCTCTGGCGTGACTTCCCCGCCGCGCTGAACCGGGCGTCGGGGTCGCGCACGGTCGCCTTCTCGCGGTACGGCCACGGCCGCTCCGCCCCGCCCGCGCGGCCGCGCGGGCCGGCGTTCATGGACGAGGAGGCGCTCGACGTGCTCCCAGCGATGCTGACCGCGCTGGCGATCGAGCGGCCCTTGCTCGTCGGGCACTCGGACGGGGCCACGATCGCGCTGATCCACGCGGCGCATCACGACGTCGCCGGGCTCGTGCTGATCGCGCCGCACGTGCTCGTCGAGCACGTGACGCTCGAGGCGGTCGCGGCGGCGCGCGAGGCGTTCGAGCACGGCGGGCTGCGGGAGCGGCTGTCGCGCCACCACGACGACCCCGGCGTCACGTTTCACGGCTGGTGCGACGTCTGGCTCGACCCGGCGTTCAGCGACTGGAGCATCGAGGCGGCTCTGCCGGCGATCACGGCGCCCGCGCTCGTCGTGCAGGGCCGCGACGACCCGTACGGGAGCACGGCGCAGGTCGACGCGATCGCGCGCGGCTCGGGCGGGCCCGTGGAGGCGCTCGTCGTGGCCGGCGGCCACGCTCCGCACGTCGAGCACACCCGTGAGGTGCTCGACGCGATCGTCCGCTTCGTGACGACGGCGTGTTCGACGGTCGCATCGCGATCTGCGAACGTCACGCCGTGAAGCCCGCGCCGCCCGTGCTCTGGAGCCCCGACCCGGGCCGGGTCGAGCGGGCGGCGATCACGCGCTACGCGCGCCGGCTCGAGGAGACGCGGGGGATCGCGACCGCGGGCTACGAGGAGCTCTGGGAGTGGTCGGTGCGCGAGCTCGAGGCGTTCTGGGAGTCGATCTGGGAGCTCTTCGAGGTGCGGGCGTCGGCGCCCTACGAGCGGGTGCTCGGCTCGCGCGCGATGCCCGGCGCGGAGTGGTTCCCGGGCGCCCGCCTCAACTACGCGGAGCACGTCTTCCGCGACCGAGATCCGGCCGCCGTGGCGATCCGGCACGCATCCGAGCTGCGGCCGCTGACCGAGGCGACGTGGGGCGAGCTGGAGGAGCAGACGCGCAGGCTCGCCGCGTCGCTGCGGGCCGCCGGCGTCGGGCCGGGCGATCGCGTCGTCGCGTATCTCCCGGCCGTGCTCGAGTCGGCGGTCGCCTTCCACGCCTGCGCGAGCATCGGCGCCGTCTGGTCGAGCTGCTCGCCCGACTTCGGCGTCCGCAGCGTCGTCGACCGCTTCGCCCAGATCGAGCCGCGGGTCCTGCTGGCGGCCGACGGTTACCGCTACGGCGGCCGCGACCACGACCGGCTCGACGTCGTCCGCGCGCTCCAGCAGGGGCTGCCGACGCTCGAGCGGACCGTCGTGCTCCCCTACCTCGCCCGGGAGCCGGACCTGTCCGGCCTCCGCGGCGCCACGCCCTGGGAGGCGTTCCTCGCGGAGGGCGGCGGCGAGCCGCTCACGTACGCGCAGGTCCCCTTCGACCATCCGCTCTGGGTGCTCTACAGCTCCGGCACCACGGGGCTGCCGAAGGCGATCGTGCACGGGCACGGCGGGATCCTGCTCGAGCTCCAGAAGCACCTGCGCCTCCACCTCGACCTGCAGGCCGGCGACCGCCTGTTCTGGTTCACCACGACCGGCTGGATGATGTGGAACTTCCTCGTCGGGGCGCTGCTCACGGAGGCGTCGATCGTGCTCTACGACGGCAGCCCCGCGCACCCCGACCTCGGCGCCCTCTGGGAGCTCGCGGAGACGGCGGGCGTGACGTGGCTCGGGACCTCCGCCGGCTACCTCGCCGCCTGCATGAAGGAGGGGATCGAGCCCCGCCGGGGGCGCGGCCTGGCCGCACTGCGCGCCGTCGGGTCGACCGGGTCGCCGCTCGCGCCCGAGGGCTTCGACTGGGTCTACGACCGGCTCGGCCCCGACGTGTGGCTGGTCTCGATGTCGGGCGGGACCGACGTCTGCACGGCGTTCGTCGGCGGCGTGCCGACCCTCCCGGTGTACCGCGGCGAGCTGCAGGCGCGCTCGCTCGGGGCGAAGGTCGAGGCGTGGAACGAGGACGGGGAGCCGGTCACGGGAGCGGTCGGCGAGCTGGTGATCACCGAGCCGATGCCGTCGATGCCGATCCGGCTCTGGGGCGACGAGGACGGCTCGCGCCTGCGGGCGAGCTACTTCGACGCCTATCCGGGGGTCTGGCGCCACGGCGACTGGATCGAGCTCACCGACCGCGGCACCGCGGTCATCACCGGCCGCTCCGACGCGACGATCAACCGGGGCGGCGTCCGGATGGGCACCGCCGAGATCTACCGG
Organism: Gaiellaceae bacterium; assembly: GCA_036555085.1. Taxonomy (GTDB): domain Bacteria; phylum Actinomycetota; class Thermoleophilia; order Gaiellales; family Gaiellaceae; genus Gaiella. Next base: position 14,672 of record DATBMD010000257.1, on the reverse strand, counting down.
GCGGTGCTCGCCGTCGACGAGGTCGTCGACGCGCTCGTCGTCGACCTGCCGCGGGAGGGGACGCAGGGCTACATGCCGCTGTTCGTCGTCCTCCGCGAAGGGGCGGCGCTGGACGACGAGCTCGTCGCGCGCATCCGCGCCCGCATCCGGGAGGACTGCTCGCCGCGCCACGTCCCGGACGAGGTGCGCGAGATCGCCGTCGTGCCCCGAACGCTCACCGGCAAGGTGCTCGAGGTGCCGGTCAAGCGGATCCTCGCCGGGGAGCCGGCAGAGCGGGCCCTCAGCCGCGACGCCCTGGCCGACCCCGAGTCGATCCGGCCGTTCGAGGAGCTCGCCGCCTCGCCCGGCTGGCGCACTAGCCCTCCCCGCAGGTCAGGGATCTGCACACCTGTGCAGATCCCTGACCGCGACAACCCCTGAAGGCGCCCGCCTTCGGCGGTCGCAGCCACCCTGAGCCCCAGCAGGTCGCGAGCCCCGCAGGCCGGGGATCCGGCTGAGCCGCGACGCTCAGCGCTGCCGGCAGGGGCGCTCCGCCTGGTGCGCCGCCTCGCCTTCGATCGCCTTGCGGATCGTGCGCGCCATCAGCTTCGCTCCCGCCGGGTTGACGTGGAACGCGTCGTACGTGATGTCGGAGCGGTTGGAGACCGCGGCCCAGTCGGCGAGCACGACGTCGCTCCGCCTCCGGTCGAGCCGGCGCAGCCGCTCGTTGACGTACGGGAAGTACCAGGCGTAGCGGTCGTGCTGCCAGCGCGCGCTCGAGGGGATCCGCGAGCGCGCCGCAGTGCGCAGGGTCACCCAGACGAACTGCTCGGCGCCGCGGCTCCGGAGCGTCTGGAGCAGGCGGATCGCCTGTCGGTCGAACTCCGCGGCCCAGCGTGCGTAGCCGGCGCGGGCGCGCTGCCAGAGCGAGTTGTAGCCGACCCCGACGACGACGAGCGGCGCGACGCGGGCGCCGGAGGCGGCGAGCTCGTCGGCCAGGATCCGGATCATGATCGCGGGCCGGCCCGCGACGCCCACGCGCCAGCCGGCCAGGTTCCCCCGCACCGAGCGCACGGCACCGAGCAGGACCGAGTCGACGAGCACGGTGGCGCGCTTCGCGCTGCGCCAGTCCGGCACGCCGCACGCCTCCGCGCGAGGCGGCGCAGAGGGCAGGTGCGGCCTCGCGGTGACTGCCCCGGCCGGGACGGTCGTGAGCACGGCGAGCGAGGCGAGGGCGGCGGCGAGACGGCGCACGCAGTCATTTCAGCAGCGCCACCCGGGCTGCGCCGCAGCCCCCGTCCTAGGATGGAGGCTCCGTGCCCGCGTACCCGCGCCTTCTCTCCCCCTTGCAGCTCCGCGGGCACGAGCTGCCCAACCGCGTCGTCTTCACCGCGCACACCGCGTCGTTCTCGCAGGACGGGCTGCCCGGGCCGCGGGCCCGCGACTACTACGCGGCGAGAGCCGCGGGCGGCGCCGGGCTGATCGTGCTGGAGCCGTTGCCCGTGCTGCCGTCGGGCGGCGTGACGCCGCAGAACTTCCGCTGGCGGGACGAGCGCTTCGTGCCCGCGCTCCGCGCCGTCGCGGACGCCGTCCACGAGCACGGGACCGTCCTCGTCTCGCAGCTCTACCACCTCGGCCCGAACGCCGACCCGACCGCGACGATGGAAGGCCTCTGGAGCGTCTCCGGCGGCCCGCCGCCGGACCGCGGCCCCGGCCGGATGCGCGAGCTCGACGAGCGCGACATCGCGGCGCTCGTCGAGGGTCACGTCGACGCCGCCCGGACCGCGCTCGCGGCCGGCGTCGACGGCGTCGAGTGCATGTTCGCCTACGACACGCTCGTCGACGGCTTCATGTCGGAGGCGCGGAACCGGCGCATCGACGGCTACGGCGGCTCCTTCGAGGGCCGCCTGCGACTGGCGCGGGAGATCCTCGGCGCGCTGCGCGAGGCGATCGGCCCGGAGCCCCTCCTCGGCGTCACCCTGACGGCGTCGATGCCGGAGTACGTCGAGGCGGCCGCCCACCTCGACGAGCGCTGCGACCTCGACTACGTCGGCATCGGCAACGGCGACTACGACCACCTCGAGCTGCTGATGCCGCCGCTCGACTTCGAGCCGGGCTTCGGGATCCGCTTCGCGGAGCCCGTCAAGCGGGCGGTGTCCTCGGCGGCCGTGATCGCCGAAGGGCGGATCACCCGTCCCGAGCTCGGCGAGCGGGCGCTGCGCGACGGGTGCTGCGACCTCGTCGGGATGACCCGCGCCCAGATCGCCGACCCGGACCTCGTCCGCAAGGCCGCGGGCGGCCGGGAGGGCGAGCTCCGGGAGTGCGTCGCGCTCAACGTCTGCGTCTCCCGCCGCCTGCGCAAGTTCCCGATCGCCTGCGTCCAGAACCCGGATGCCGGCTTCGAGGGGGCCCGGGCGCCGTCGCCGGCGCGCCGGTTGCGCGTGGTCGTGGCCGGCGGCGGGGTGGCGGGGCTCGAGGCGGCGCGCGTCGCCGCCGGCGCCGGGCATGCCGTGTCCCTGCTCGAGCGCGCCGGCGAGCTCGGCGGGCAGGTCGGGCTGACCGCCCGGCTCCCGCTCCAGGACGCTCAGCGGCGCCTGGTCGACTGGCGCGCGGCCGAGCTGGACCGGCTCGGCGTCCAGGTCGAGCTCGGCGTCGAGGCGGACGCTCGTGCGATCGCGTCGCTGGAGCCGGACCGCGTCCTGGTCGCCACCGGCTCGGAGCCCGACGGGCGCTTCCCGGCGGCGGTCGCCGCAGCGGCCGTCCTCGCCGGGGCCGACTTGCCCGGCGGCGCGGTCGTGGTCGTCGACGAGGAGGGCCACCGCAAGGGAGCGGGCATCGCTGAGTGGCTCGCCCGCGGCGGCCGCCGGGTCACCCTCGTTGGCGACGGGGTCGCGCCAGCGAGCCAGCTCGCCGGCTCGCTGGCGGCGACGACGACGCTGCGCAGGCTGCGCGAGGCGGGAGTCACGGCGCTCACTGCGGAGCCCATCGTGACGGTGCACCCGGGACGCGTGGTGGTGAGGCTGGGCGACGAGCTCGAGGAGCTCGAGGCGGGCGCGATCGTGCATGCGGGCCGCCACCGTCCCGTCGACGGGCTCGTTGCGGCCCTGCGAAGCCTCGGCATCGAGGCGCTCGCGGTCGGCGACGCGCGCGTTCCGCGCCTCGTCGAGGACGCGATCCGCGACGGCTGGGCGGCCGCGCGGGCGCTCTCGTAAGGGCCGGACAGGTCCGGCCCCTACTAGCCGGCCGGAGGGTGCGCGATCGTGAGGATGAGCCACTCGGCGCCGTCACGGCGTTCCGGCTCGACCGCGTCGACCAGCCGGGAGAGAACGCGCGTGAGGCCCGCGTCGTCGCCGGCGCCGGCGCGGAGCGGCCCCAGCGAGAGCGTCAGGCGCGCCTCCTCGGCGCTCGCCTCGATCGAGACCTCGCCGCCGTCGGCTGCCTCCAGCACGCTCAGCACCGCGAGGTGCAGGTCGTCCAGCCGCTCGTACGGCAGGTCGACCCTGCTCCCGATCCCGCCGAGCACGAGCGTCGCGACTGCGCGGAAGCGCTCGTCGCCGGGGATCGTCAGGACGATCCTGTCGCTCACGCCGGTCTCGCCTGCACGGGTGGCCGCTCGGTCTGGCACCGATCTCCTAGACTGACTACGCGATGGGCACTTCGGGCGATTTTGACGTACGCCGGGAAACGCTGCCCGGTGCCGTCGTGGTTCGCGTCGAGGGCGAGCTCGACATGGCGAGTGTCCCGGAGCTCGAGGAGGCGGTCGTGGCGTCCCCGTCTGCTCCGCAGCTCGTGATCGACCTCACGCGCTGCACGTTCGTGGACTCCGCCGGCGTGCGGGCGCTGGTCGCGGCCGCGGGCGGCACCTCCGAGCGCCGCCTGGCCCTCGTCGTCACGGACCCGGGGATCCTCAGAGTGCTCCAGATCACTGGCGTCGACACGATGGTCGCCGTGCACGGCTCGCTCGACGCAGCCATCTAGGCGTCCTCGGGCCGTTCGCCGCCGCTCGCGGAGAGCGCCGCGTCGCGGGTCTCGTGCAGTGCGAGCACCCGGTCGAGCATCGTGATCTCGAAGATCCTGCGGACGTCCGGCCTGGAGACGACCAGGTGCAGGCGGCCTCCGGTCGAGCGGAGCTCCTTCGTGCCTCGCAGCAGCACGCCGAGCGCCATCGAGTCGACGAAGGTCGCCTCGGAGAGATCGACCACCACCGCCGTCGCTCCCTCGTCGATCGCCGCCGTCAGGCGGGCGCGCAACTCGGGCGCCGCATGGAGGTCGGCGTCTCCCGCGATCGAGAGGACGACGGTTCCGGCGCGTGGCTGATCCTCCTCCACGTGGAAGTCGGTTTCGCTGATTTCGGCACGGCCCTCCATGCCCGTCGGCCGTTTTCCCACGGGCGCCGCACGCCGAAACCTCGCCGGTCGCACGTATCCTCCTCACCGCTCGATGTCCTCGTACCAGCTCGAGTCGCAGGAGAACGGCGATCAGGCGATCGCGGTGGTCGGCGTTGCCGGCGAGCTCGACCTGACCAACGCCGGCGACCTGGAAGCTCGGCTCGACGCGCTGGCCGCGCCGGCCGCCGCGCTGGTCCTCGACCTCAACCGCGTCGTGTTCATCGACAGCGCCGCCCTGCAGGCGTTCTTCAGGCTCGCCCGGCGCCGTGGCCGACACCGTTTCGGGATCGTCGTCGAGGCGGGCGCCCCGATCTCCAGGACGCTGGAGATCGTCGACCTGGCCCGGGCGGTGACGATAGGCGCCTCGATCGAGGAGGTGCGGGCCTCGCTGGCACGTCCGCACGGCTGACCGGCATGTTTCCAGCTCGGTCCCGTCGGGTATCGAGTGAGCCGCAAGAGGCGAAAGGAGACACATGGGTATCAGCCTGAGCATCGTCCTGATCGCTGCCGGCGCCGTGCTCGCGTGGGCCGTCGACGCCGAGGTGTCGGGTTTCGACGTCCAGGTGGCTGGCGTCATCCTGCTCGTCGTCGGTGTGATCGGGCTCGTGACCTCACTCGTCTTCTGGTCCAGCTGGGGCGGCTTCGGCGGCCGCGACGCGGCGGGCACGAGCGGCCAGAACACGACGGTCGTAGAGCGAGACCGCGTCTAGCCTGAGCTCGCCGGCGGTGCCTGCGGCCTAACCTCTCCCGCATGCACCGCGTGGAGGTTGATCGGCGGGCGGAGATCGCGATCGTGCGCGCCTCCGGCGAGCTCGATGCGTTCGCCGCCCCCGATCTCTCGTCTGCGTTCGGCAAGGTGACCGGCGAGGCCCGGGTCGTGGCGGATCTCGGGCCCGTCACGTTCCTCGACTCCACGGCGCTCGGCCTCGTCGTCCGCGCCGTCCGCGAGCTGACCGAGGCCGGGGCGGAGGTGCGGGTCGTCCTGCCGCGGGGCCACGCGCGGCGGATCTTCGAGCTCACCTCGCTCGACCGTCTGCTGCCGATCGCGGAATCGCGCTCGGCGGCGATCGACGCGCTCGGGTGAGCGCCGCTCAGACGGGAGCCGCGCCGAGCTGCTTGCGCATCCGGACGACCGTGCCGCGGCCGTCCGCGCCCGCCTCGATCTCGAGCTCGTCGACGATCGCGCGGATGATCGACAGCCCCATGCCTCCCTCGAGCGGTTCCGAGACCGTCTCGGTGGGAATGTCGGCGGCCTCCATGCCGGTGCCCTGATCCTCGACGATCAGCTCGAGCGCGCCGCCGCGGACGGCGTACGACACCGAGACGGCGCCGCCGTCTCCCTCGCGATACGCGTGACGGACGGCGTTCCCGCACGCCTCCGTGACGGCGAGCTTGAGATCGGCGAGCACCTCCTCCTCCACCGGCACCTGCCGAGCGAGCCCCGACAGCGCCAGTCGCGCGAGCAGGAGGTAATCCGGCTTGGCGGGGAAGGACAGCCGCACGATCGAGTCAGACCTCATCCGCGAAGCCCTCCTCGATGCGGCCGCGCATCGTCGCGAGCGCGCTTCGTAGCAGGCGCGACACGTGCATCTGCGAGATCCCGACCTCGGCTGCGATCTGCGACTGGGTCATCTCGCCGAAGAACCTCAGCTCCACGATCCGGCGCTCGCGCTCGTCCAGCGCGTCGAGCCCGGTCTCGACCAGGGCGCCGTCCTCGACGCCCTCGTACCCCGCGTCGTCGGTCCCGAGCTTCTCCGCCAGCGTGTCGTCGGCGCCCTCGTCGAAGGGCGCATGGAGCGAGCGGGCCGAGTACGCGTTCAGGGAGTCGAGCGCTTCGATCGCCTCCTCCTCCTCGACCCCCGCGGCCTCCGCGAGCTCCGCCACCGTCGGCGATCGCCCCAGCTCGGTGGACAACGTGTCGAGGACGCGCGAGAGGCTCACGCTCAGCTCCTTGAGCCGGCGCGGCACGTGCATGGCCCACGCCTTGTCGCGGAAATGGCGCCTGATCTCGCCGACGATCGTGGGCACCGCGTAGCTCGTGAAATCGACGCCGCGATCGACGTCGAACCGGTCGACGGCCTTGATCAGGCCGATCGAGCCGACCTGGACGAGGTCCTCGAGGGGCTCGCCGCGGCCGGCGTAGCGGGCGGCGAGCGAGCGCACGAGCGGCATCAGGTCGACCAGCGCCCGTTCGCGAGCGTGCTGGTCGCCCTCGCGGTGGTAGGCGAGCAGCAGTGCGTGGACGTTGGTATCCATGACGGCGGTCATCGTCTTTCGTGCGTCACACGGGCTGAGCGTACGCGCTCTGCGCGAGGCGGCTGGCCGTACCGCCGCCGCCACGCAGGTCGGGGTCGTCGCTCGGCGGGCCGGACAGGCTCTGGAGCCCGGTGGGGTCACGAGCGACGAACGCCCCGTCGCGATCGTAGGAATCGCTCCACTCGACGAGGAAGAGCGCCGAGCGCACCCGCACGACGCCGTTCGCGACGATCGCCGCAACCCAGGGGAGGAAGCGGCGAACCGCGTCACCGCTCTCGACCTCGAGCCCCAGCACCTCCGATCCCGCCGCGTCGAGCAGCACGCCGGTGACCCGGCCTACCCGGACGTCGCCGACCCGGACCTGGGCATCCAGGATGCCCGCCAGCGAGACCGGGGCGCTCATCGACGGCCGAGCGCACGCTCGAGCTCGCCCTTCGTCATCTTCGAGCGGCCTCGGATGTTCCGGTGCTTCGCCTCTTCGTAGAGCTGATCGCGGGTCCGTCCCCGCGGGCCCTTGCGGTGGCTGCGGATGCCGCCGCGGCGTCCCGACGAGATGTCCTCCTGCGAGAGCTTCGACGGGCGCTCCGCCTCGCCGCTCCGTGCGCGCTCCTTGTTGACGGTGCGCGCGGCGATCTCCTCCGCCCGATCGACCGACTTCCCGCGATCGCGGAGCGAATCCTTGATGTGCTCGTACTGACGAGCCCGCTTCGTGCCCTTCTTGACGCCTCGTGGCGGCATCTCCGATCGCCTCCTGGTCGTCGAGCCCTTGGACGCTGGGACCTACCCGCGAAGCGGGCCGTGGCAAACGTGTTTTGCCAGGCGGACAACGTGGAAACCACAGGGAGCTCAACGAGAAGGGAGGCAGGGCCGTGTACATAGGTGGAGGCGTCCTCGCGCTGATCGTGATCGTCATGCTTCTGGTCTGGCTGCTCTGACCGGCGAGCCTTCGGGCTCGCCGTCGGAGCCGACGGACTTCTCGAGGGTGACGCGGGTGCCGCCCTCGACATGCGTGATGTCCACGGACGACATGAGCGCGCGCATCAGCCGCAGGCCGAGGCCGCGGTCGCTCGTCCGCGCAGGCGCCGCCCAGGCGCCCGAGTCCTCGACGACGACCTGCGTGACCGAGTCCTCGAGCGCAGCTCGCACGGTCATCATGCCGTCGCGGGGATCGACTGCGTGCTCCACCGCGTTGGCGCACGCCTCCCACGCGGCCAGCACGATCTCCTCCGACCCCGTCCGGTCGACGGGCACCCCCTCGAGCCACGCGCGGAGCGCGTCGCGCACGAGGTCCATCGAGGCGACCTGCGCGGGCACGCGCAGCCGGAGCGGTTGCGGCGCGACGGGGAGGAGTCGCGCGGCGAGCAGGGCGATGTCGTCGCCGCGCTCCCGGGTGCCGACGAGGTGCTCGATGATGTACTCGAGCAGCCGCTCCGGGTCCTTCGGCGCCTCGCGGACCGCGCTGCACAGCTCGGCAAGCCCCTCGTCGATCGAGCGGCCCCTTCGCTCGACGAGCCCGTCCGTGTAGAGCACGAGGACGCTCCCGGCCGGGAGCTCGACCACCTCGTGCCGGTATCGCGTCTCGATCCCGGTTCCGAGCGGGAGGCCGCGTGCGCCTTCCAGCAGCTCGACCCGTCCGTCCGGATACGAGACGACCGGCGGCGGGTGTCCGGCCGAGGCCAGCCGGCAGACGCTTCGCCGCGGGTCGACGACGACGTAGGCGATCGTCGCGAAGCTCGTCTCGAGGGCGTCGTCCGCGAGCCGGTTGAGGCGGGCCAGCGCAGAGGAGGGCTTCAGCCGGTCGATGGAGAACGCCCGCAACGCGTTCCGCAGCTGCGCCATGCTCGCCGCGGCGTGGACTCCCTTGCCGACGACGTCGCCGACGACGAGCCCGAGCTTCCCGTCCGGCAGCTGCAGCGCGTCGAACCAGTCGCCGCCCACGTCGAGCTGGGTGCTCCCCGGCAGGTAGCGGGCGGCGAGCCGGACGCCGTCCAGCCGGGGGAGCGAGACCGGGAGCACGCTGCGCTGGAACGTCTCGGCGATGGTCTGCTCGGACTCGAAGAGGCCTGCGCGGTCGAGCGCGTGCGCGGACTGGCCGGCGAGGGCGTCGACGAAGGTCAGGTCCTCCGCGGACAGCCGCGGCCGGTCCTCCCAGGAGGCGACGATCACGCCGTTGACCCGGCGGCCGGCCACGAGCGGGACGACGAGCACCCACGTGTGCCCGAAGCCGTCGAGCCCTTCCGCGAGGCCCGGCAGGTCGGCCGCGATCGCCGACGTCGACGCGAACCTGCGCGACCGCGCCGCCAGCATTGCGCGCACGTCGGGCGCCGGCGCCTCGGCGGGCCGCTCGGGCCAGGGGGCGACGCTGTCGTCCCCGTAGCCCCGCCAGGCGAGCGCCCGGATCGCCTGGTGCTCGTCGTCGATCACCCCGACGGCGATGCCGGCGGAGTCGATCTCGGTTCCGATCTCGTCGACGACGGCAGCCGCGACGTCCTGGCGGGTCAGCGCGTTCGAGAGCGCGGCGGTGATGCTCTGCAGGCGCTCCGAGCGCATCCGGGAGCGGCGCTCGTTCTCGTACAGCCGGCTCCGCTCCAGCGCCTGGGCGCACTGGGAGACCATCGCCAGCAGCCACCCGCGGTCGGCGGGCGTGAGCTCGTAAGGCGTTCGGAGCGTGATGTGGAGCGCTCCCAGTGTGCCGCCGCTCGTCCTCAGCGGGATCGTGATCCACCCCGCCGCGCCCGCCTCGGCGATGCCGGTGAAGGCCGCCATGTCCTCGGCAGACAGGGCCCACACCGGCTCGCCGCCGGAGATCGCCCGCGCGAAGGGCACGTCGGCCTCGAGCCCGAAGCCGCGCCAGGCGCCGAGCTCGTCGTCGCCGTAGCCGCGGCTCGTCACGATCTCGACGGTCGTCTCGCCCGGCCGGGAGAGAACGATGAGCCCGGCGTCGGCGCCGATCGACGCGAGCGCCTGGTCGAGACATGTGTCGCTCACCTCGGCCGGCGTGGCCGCGAGCGAGAGCGCGGCGGTCACCTCCTGGAGGCGCCGGGTCTCGTCCGCGCGTCGGGCGGCGTCTGCCTCGGCACGCCTCCGCTCGATCTGCTCGAGCGCGAGCCCGGCCTGGTCAGCGAAGCGCCGCACGATCGCGAGGGTCGATCCGTCCGGCTCGGATACGACGACGTGCCACGACATCGCGAGCACGAGCTCGGCGGTGCCCGCGATCACGATCGGCGTCCGCAGGGAGGACCGGATCCCGAGCCGCTGCACGAGCTCCAGCCCGGCTCCCTGCGCCTCCTCGAGGACGTCCGGGACGAACGCCACGCGAAGGGACCGGATCCCGTCGCGGAGCGCCGGGAAGTCGTCGAGCGGCCACTCGCCGCCCACCTGGAGCGACGGCTGCGCCGGGTCCATCCTGAGAAGGCGGATCCGGTCGCCGCTGATGCGCCAGAGCACGCCGAAGTCGGCGCCGAACGTGGTTCGGGCCTCGCGGCAGATCGCCTCGAGCGTATCGACGGGGGTGTCGGCGAGAAAGCGAGGCGCGACCTCCACGATCCGCTCGAGCGCCCGCCGGGACTCCCGCTCGTGCTCGTACAGCCGGGCGCGCTCGAGCGCCTGTCCGGCGAGGTCGGCGATCATCACCGCCATCGCCTCGGTCTGGTCGTCGACGCTGTGCGGCCGATCGAAGAGGAACGCGAGCGAGCCGACCACCTCGCCCTCGGTCCGGACGGGCGCTGCAACCCCTCCCCGCACCTCCGTGGGCAGCACCGAGGCGCTGTCCGGGTAGGCCGTCTCGAGCCGCGCCCGCTCGTCGACGCGCGCGACCGAGCCCGTCGCCGCCCCGGTGAGCAGCGTCCTGCTCGCCAGCGGGATCCGGCTTCCCGCCGGTCGGCCGCGGGCGGCCAGCCCCGTCGGCTGGACGATCTCGAGCTCCTCGCCCTCCACGAGGCCGAACGCGACGCCCTGAGCGCCCACGACCTCGGCCGCGTGCTCCGTGAGGACGCCCGCGACGTCGGACGACGACACCGCCACCGAGAGCGCGCTCGACAGGCGCTGCAGTGCCTCGATGGGCCGGATCGCCGACTCGGCCGACGAGATCGCCGCGGCCGTGCGCTCCTGACGGGCTCGCAGGACGCAGCTCAGGGCGGCGATCGCGATCACGACGGCGAGGTTGATCCACCAGCGCCTGATGTCCTCGGCGTCCCGCAGCGACAACGACCAGCGGGGATCCACGAGCAGCCAGACCGCTCCCGCCCAGCCGAGGGCGATCGCCACGACGCTCGGGCCGACTCCTCCGTACCACGCGGTCAGCGCGACCGCGCCGATCAGCAGGGCATAGATCGGCTCGTCGGTGACCGACAGCGCCACGGTGATCAGGAGCGCCGCCGTCGTGGCGACGACGCCGAACAGGTAGCGGGCGAGCGTCGACCTGCTCCTCAGACTCGGTCGAACCTCGCGCGGCACGGCCACGGGCGGCCGGCTCGGGGTCACAGGGCTCCTTGGTCGCCGTCCTCGGATCAAGTTTCGCACGCGGGGGCTGCGCGACGTGGCTCAGGCCAGGGCGTACGCCAGCCCCGCGATGAGCAGCGCCAGCGCGAACAGCCCTCCGACGACCACGATCACCAGCGTGAGCACGGCCACCGGCGTCTTCTCGCTCCGCCCTGCGGAGACCTCCTGCACGAGGTCGCGAGGCTCGTCCTGTGCGTCCACGACCTCGACAGGTACCCGGCGAGCCTCCGGGCGAAACACCGCCGTTCCCCGCGTTTGGCCGCTTCCCGCGGGGGTATGGTGCGGCGCTCTCGTAGGGGCCGGACCTGTCCGGCCCGCAAGCCCGCAAGCTGATGCGGCGCGCGGACCAGGGCGAGCGGTCAAACGGGAGGCCGGGCTCGACGGCCCGGCCTCCGGGGCACGGAGATACCCACCGGCGGGTGGCTGCCGTTCGCGCGGACGATCCCCAGCCCCTCGCCGATCGTGAAGAACCCCCGGGCGAAGGGTGACTCGCGGGACCTCTCCTCCAGCGCGGGCCAGTCGATCTGCTCGCGCAGCGCCCGGGCGATCTCGAGCACGGCCCGGTAGTCCGGCTCCTGCTCGTTGAGCGCCAGCAGCTTCATCAGCAGCACGTCCTCTGCCGCGGCCACCCGGAGCTTCTGCGCGCTCACCTCGAGGGTCGTCGCGCGGTCGAAGTGGTCGTCGTCTATCGAGCCGCCGGCGGGCCGGAAGATCAGGTCGACGAGCTGTGCCCCGTCCCACGCCTTCAGCAGCCAGTCCTCGGGGGGCCGCTCTTCCCGCATCCCTGCCTCCACGAGCGCTGACAGAGCTGGTTCCGCGTCGCGGGGGCGCAGGTAGAGGTCCACGTCGTGATCGGTCGGCGGGCCCCCGCGGGCCCAGACGGCCAGACCGCCGCCGAGCATGAACTCGATCTCCCGGTCACGGAGCGCCGCCGCGGCGCGCTTCATCGACGCGAGCAGGTCGGGGAGGTTCTCCGGCGGCGCCGAGGACATGGCCCGTGGGAGATACCCGGTCGGCCCGTTCCCGGAACGTTCTCGACGGGTATCCACGTCACGTGACGACGACGATCCGCGTGGCGGCGGCGGGAGACCTGCATGCGGTCGAGCCCCTGCGCGAGCGGCTCACGCGCGGCCTCGCGGCCGCCGCCGCCGAGAGCGATCTGGTGCTGCTCGCCGGCGACCTGACGACGCACGGCCTGCCGGAGCAGGCGGCGGTGCTCGGCGATTCCTGCCGCGGCCTGAGCGTGCCGGTGGTCGCCGTCCTCGGCAACCACGACTACCACTCGTGCCGGGCCGCCGACGTCGAGCAGGCTCTGACAGATCGCGGCGTCATCGTCCTCGACCGCGGGCACACGATCCTCGAGATCGGCGAGGTCGAGGTGGGAGTGGTCGGGACGAAGGGCTTCGTGGGAGGCTTCCCGGGCGCCGAGATCCCCGACTTCGGCGAGCCCGCGCTCAGGCAGATCTACCGGGAGACCTCGGCCGAGGTCGAGGCGCTGGAAAGCGGGCTCGAAGCGGTGGCGGGCTGCCACAAGCGCATCGTCCTGCTGCACTACGCGCCGGTCGTGGACACGATCGTCGGCGAGCCCGAGGCGATCTGGGCCTTCCTCGGCTCGGGCCGCCTGGCCGCGCCGATCGGCATGCATCGCCCCGAGCTCGTCGTGCACGGCCACGCGCACCACGGTCGGGAGCGCGGCGAGATCGGGACGGTGCCGGTCTACAACGTCGCCGTGCACGTCACGGGACGGGACTTCGCCGTGTTCGACGTGTGAGGAAGGGCCTGCGCGCGCTGGACGGCCACCCGTCGCTCGCGCATACTGCGCGGAATCTCCGACGGGGCCGCAGCCGAGGTCGTCGAGAGCGAGCGGCTCGCCCGCCGCTGGTTCGCGCTGGTGGAACAACGGTCGTTCGACCAGCTGAAGCAGCTCGTGCACGACGACGTCGTGATCGTCTCCAAGGTGCAGGCGGGCCGCGTCGTCGAGGGACGGGAGGCCGTCGCCGGGTTCTTCGAGGAGGCGCTCGCGGTGAATCTCTACGAGTCCGTGACCGAGGTGTTCGCCCCGCTCGACGAGAGCCGCGTGATCGTCGAGGGCCGGCTGAGGTGGATCGACGACGACAGGGTGATCCGCGACGACCCGGTCGTCTGGGCGCTCGAGTTCCGCGACGGCCTGCTGCTCCGCTTCGTCCCCGCGCGAACGGCGGTCGAGGCAGAGGCGATCCTCGCCCAGCCAGGCTGAGCGGCCTACGCCTTGCCTACGGGCACCGCTCGCGGTGAGCCGACACGGATCTCGGCCGCCTGGGGAAGGATCTCCCGCTCGTAGAACGCGAGGAACCCTGCCTGATCGGGCCCGACCTGGTGCACGTAGACGTGGTCGAAGCCGGCTTCGGCGAACTTCGCGATGCCCTCGAGGTGCGCGTCGGGATCCGGCCCGCACACGACCTGGTCCGCGACGTCGTTCTCCGTGACCATCTCGCACGCTGCCTCGAAGTGGCTCGGGAGCGGCAGCTCCTGGGAGAGCGGCCCGGTGAGGCCGGCATTGGGCCACCATTCCAGGGCCGTCTGCCGCGCCTCGGCCTCGCTCGCCGCCCAGCAGACGGTCAGCTGCCCGAACGTCGGCCCGTCGCCACCGCCTCGCCTGTAGCCCTCGACGAGCTCGGGGTCGGGCGCCGTGCAGATCAGGCCCTCTCCGATCTCCGCGCCGAGCTCTGCAGCCTCGGGGCCGCCCGCGGCGACCAGCACGTCGATCGGACCGTCCGGCAGCGTGTAGATGCGGGCGTTGTCGAGCTTGTAGTGGCGCCCCTCGAAGCTGCAGAGGTCCCCTTCCCAGAGCAGCCGCATCACCTGCACGGCCTCCCGGAGCAGCTCCCGGCGCTCGGCGGCGGAAGGCCAGCGGTCGCCGAGGACGTGCTCGTTGAGGTTCTCGCCCGTCCCTACCCCAAGGCAGAACCGCCCCGGCATCATCACCGCGACCGTCGCCGCAGCCTGCGCGACGATCGCCGGGTGGGTCCTGATCGTCGGGCAGGTCACGCCGGTGCCCAGCCGCAGCGTCTCCGTCGAGGCCGCGATCCCGCCGATCACGCTCCAGACGAACGGGCTGTGGCCCTGGCGGTCGATCCAGGGATGGAAGTGATCGGAGATCAGCGCGTACGGGAAGCCCGCCCGCTCGGCGTGCTGCGCGTGCCGGACGAGGTCCAGCGGTGGATGCTCCTCGCTCGAGAGCGCGTAGCCGATCTCCACCGAGCCGGACGCCGTCACGCCGTCGTGCGACCGAAGGCGCCGAGCAGCGCCAGCACGAGCGCCACGAGCAGGACCAGGAACAGGAACTTCGAGAGCGCGACGCCCCCGCCGATCGCGAGGATCACCAGTAGCAGGACGAGCAACCAGATCAACATCCGTTTCACCTCCGGTCTACGGATTCGTCCCGTGCGGTTACCCGGAATCGCGTCGTCGGAACCCGCGGCGGCGGCTGCGCCGTGGTCGCCGGGGCTACCGCTTCGGCGGCAGCGAGCCGGCGTAGGACGTGCCGCGCTCGACCCACTGGGCGAGGTG
>DATBMD010000216.1:0-15027 GCA_036555085.1 Gaiellaceae bacterium | reverse complement strand
CGCGTCGGCCACCGCCCGCGCCGGCATCCCGCCGCGGGTGCACGCGTCGGCGAGCCGCTCGACCTCCGCGGTCGCCGCGGGGCTGGGCTCGAAGGGCGCCAGCGTCGTCTCGCCGCGCACGTCCCACTGGACGACGCCGGGTTGGAGGATCTTGCCGGCCGGGAACGTCGTCCCGCGGATCACCCGGCGGGCGTGCTGCGCGATCGTCTCCTCGTTGCCGACGCCGTTCATCACCGAGGCGACGGCGCCGTCGGCGAACGCGTGCGCGGTCGCCCTGATCGCCGCCTGCGCGTGCATCGCCTTCGTCGCCACGATCCCCAGCTCGCAGGCGGGAAGCTCGGCCGCGTCGGTCGTCGCCCGGAGGCGGCCCGTCACCTCGCCGGCGCCGACGAGGCGAAGCCCGTTCGCGTTGATCGCGCCGACGTGCGCCTCGTCGACGTCGTAGGCCCAGACCTCGACGTCCTCGAGCGTCGCCAGGTTGGCGGCGAACAGCGAGCCGACGGCGCCGCAGCCGACGACGCAGATCCTCACTTGGCCGCTCCTCCCTCGACCGTCGGGCCCGGCCGGCGGGTCAGTCGCGGCAGCGACAGCTCGCGCCCGCCGGTGAGCCCGGCCGGCCGGACGATCAGCACGAGCGCCATCAAAAAGCCAACGACGACGATGCGCGAGCCGGTCGGGAGGTCGAGCGTGGCGCTGCCGACGCCTACGCCTTCCTCCGCCTCGGCGAGGAACGAGTCGAGCCCGCTCACCGCGAGCGCGCCCACGACCGCGCCCCACAGGCTCGTGGCGCCGCCGATCACGAGCATCGCGAGCGTGACGAACGTGAGATCGAGATACATCTCCTCGGTCGAGAGCGGCAGCAGATGGACGTAGAGGCCGCCGGCGAAACCGGCGACGGCACCGGAGATCGCGAATGCCCAGAGGCGCTGCCGGACGACCGAGATGCCAACGGCACGCGCGGCCGCCGGGTCCTCCCGGGTCGCGCGGAGCTGCCGGCCGAGCCGGCTCACCTGGTACGCGAAGGCGACGGCGATCGCGATCACCGCCCCGATCGTCGCCTGCAGGAGCCCGGTCGTCTCGGGGACCGAGGAGAACGAGTTGGTGCCCGGGCCGATCCGCTCCCAGTAGCGCAGGACGTTGTGCGTGATCTCGAGCACGGCGAAGGTGGCGATGCCGGCCGCGAGGCCCGAGAGCCGCATCAGCGGCAGGCCGGCGACCAGCGCGAACGCCCCGCCGACGGCGGCGGCGATCAGCAGCGAGGGCACGTTGCCGACCGTGTTGTCGCGCAGCACCGGAAACAGCTCCGGGAAGATGCCCTGCTTCTCGTCGACCGGGACGGAGAGCACGCCCGCCGCCCAGGCGCCGACGGCCACGAAGCTGATGTGCCCGAAGGAGAGGACGCCCGAGTTGCCGACGAAGACGTAGAGCCCGACCACGATCACCGTCGCGACGAGCGCGCTGATCACGTAGATCTCCGTCTCGCGCGCGAACAGCGACCCCACCAGCCCCGTCGCGACCACGAGGGCCACCGGGCCGCCGACCTGCACCATGCGGCGCGCGCTCACAAGCGGCCCCTCACACGCGCTCCACCGCTCCGCCGCGGGCAAACAGCCCCGAGGGACGGATCAGGAGTACGAGGATCACGAGCCCGAACAGCACGGTCGGCAGGTACTGGCTCTGGCCGGTCGGCAGCGCGCCCCCGATCAGCCCCGACGCAAACCCGATCGCGAAGCCGCCGAGCGTCGCGGACGCGAGCCGGTTCATGCCGCCGACGACGACGCCGGCCAGCACGACGATCGTCTCGTTGAGCGCGAACCCGGGCGTCACGAGCGGCGACTGGACCGTCAGCAGGACGGCGACCGTCGCCGCGATCAGCCCCGAGACGAGCACCGCGGCCCCGATCACGCGGTTCGCGCGCACCCCGAGCAGGCGCGCCGTGCCGAAGTCGAGGGCCGCCGCGCGCATGTGCAGGCCGATACTGGTCCGCTCGAGGAGCAGCCGGAGCAGCACGAGCCAGGCCACCGCGACCACGATCGCGACGATCGTGATCTTGCGGATGTCGACGCCGGCGATCTCGACCGGCCGGTTGAGCGAGACGAGCGAGGTCGCCGGCTTGCCGAGCGGGCCGAACCAGAGCAGCGCGATGCTCTGGAGCAGGAATGCGACCGCGAAGGTGGCGACGAGCATCACCGCCGGCGACTGCGTCCGCAGCGGCCGGAAGACGAGCCGCTCCATCAGGAACGTCAGCGCCAGCACGGCGCCGAAGCAGAGCAGGATCCCGGCCCACGTCGGCCAGTCCCACTCCGAGGCGAGCGCGAGCGCGAACGCGCCGGCCATGATCAGCTGCCCGTAGGCGAAGTTGATCAGCCGCAGCACGCCGAAGACCAGGCCGATCCCGATCGCCATCAGCGCGTAGATCGCGCCGAGACCGATCCCGTCGACGACGGTCTGGGCGTCGATCGCGGCGAGCGTGCCGGTCACGAGAGGTAGGCGGCCACCATCCGCTCGGTGTCGCCGGCGTCCGCCGGGGTCAGCGTCAGCCGCAGCTCCCCGTTCGCGACCAGGTACGTGCGGTCCGCGAACGCCACCGTCCGCTGCGCCCGCTGCTCGACGAGCAGCACGGAGACGCCGCTCTCGCGGATGCTCGCGAGCGTCTCGAAGACGACGTCGACGAGCATGGGCGCCAGGCCGAGCGACGGCTCGTCGAGCAAGAGCAGGCGGGGCTCGGCGACGAGCGCACGGGCGATCGCGAGCTGCTGCTGCTGGCCGCCCGAGAGCGCGCCGGCGTGCCGGCCCCGCATCTCCTCGACGACCGGGAACAGCTGCGCGACGGTGTCCAGCGCCGAGCGCGCGCCGTTGCCGCCGCGACGCCCGGCGAGCCCGAGCCGGAGGTTCTCCTCGACGGTGAGCTCCGCGTAGATGCGCCGGCCCTCGGGGACCAGCGCGATCCCCGCACGGGCGACGTCCTCGGGGCGGGAACCGCGCAGCGAGCGGCCCGCGAGCCGAACGTCGCCGGCGGCGACCGGCACGGCGCCCATGATCGCGTGGAGGGTGCTCGTCTTGCCCGCGCCGTTCGGCCCGATCAGGCCGACGATCTCGCCCTCGGCTACCTCGACGGAGAGGCCGCGTACCGCCGCCGCAGCCCCGTAGCGAACGTCCAGCGCCTCTACCTCGAGCAGCGGCGCCATCACGGCTCTTCGTGGACGGCGCTGTCGCCGAGGTAGGCGGCCGCCACGTCGAGGTTCGCACGGATCTCCGCCGGCGTCCCCTCGGCCAGCGTCCGGCCCTGATCGAGCACCTGGATGCGGTCGCAGACGTCCATGATCAGCGCCATGTTGTGGTCGATCAGGAGCACGCCCGCGCCGTGCTCGTCGCGGACAGAGCGGACGACCGCCGCGAAGTCCGGCACCTCCGCCTCGGGCAGGCCGGCGGCGGGCTCGTCGAGGAGCACGAACCGTGGCTCCGTGGCCAGGGCGCGGGCGACTCCGAGCCGGCGCTCGTCGCCGTGGGCGAGCGTCCCCGCTGGAGCGTCCGCATAGGGCGCCAGCCGCAGCAGGCGCAGGAGGTCGTCCGAGCGTCGTCGCGCCTCGCGGCCGGACGCGCCGATCCCGAGCGCCGCCACCTCCACGTTCTCGCGCACCGACAGGCCGCGAAAGGCGTGGCTGTGCTGGAACGTCCGCGAGAGACCGTGGCGTCCGCGCTTGTCGGGCCGCCAGCCCGTGACGTCGCGCCCTTCCAGGGCGACCGTCCCCTCGTCGGGGCGGTCGAACCCGCTCAGCACGTTCACCAGCGTCGACTTGCCCGCGCCGTTCGGCCCGATCAGGCCGACGACCTCGGACCGGTCGAGCTCGAGGCTGACCTCCTGGAGCGCCCGGACTCCCTCGAAGGACCGCGACACCGCGGCGGCCCGGAGCGTCGCCCCGGGCCGCCTACCGTTCCCCTTCGGCTCGGTGTCGGCCAAGTTCCCCTAGATCTTCGGGAGAACCTTCGCGGTCACGGACGCGACGACCTTCGGCTGGTTGTTCTGGATCCGAATCACGCGATATGCCCGTCCGGACACCGCGTGCAGCGAGGGCGAGAACGTGACGCGGCCGGAGACCGTCGGCACGTTCTTGAACTTCTCCATCTGCGCCGCGAGCGCAATGCCCTGGGTCGACTTCGCGCGCTTGATCGCGGTGACGACGCCGTCGATCGCGGCCGGGCCGGTGATGTAGCTGCCGACGAGCGGCTTCACCTGCTTCGCCCAGGCGTTCGCGACCTTGCTCGGGTCGTCCCCGAAGACCGAGGCGTACGTGACGAAGTAGTAGTTCGTCACCTCCGGGTCCTTCGGCAGCCAGTAGTTGCCGTCGCCCGCCCACGAGTTGATCATCGGCGTCTCGACCCCGAGCGTCCGGAGCCCGTTCAGGATCGGCACCATGGCGCCCCACGGCGGAGCGGTGGCGGTGACGATCACGTCGGCGTCGACGTCCTGCAGCCGGTTGACCACGTTCTGCGCGGACGCCGGGTTCGGGTTGCCGGCCGGGGACGACTGGTACGTCTCCTTGGCGACGATCTTGCCGCCGAGCTGCTTCCAGCGCGCCTCGAACGCCTGCACGACGTTCTGGAAGTAGTCGATCACGGTGTCGGTGGCGAGCGCCGCGTCCCGCCAGCCGCGCTTCCACGCATACTCCGCCATCGCCGACCCCTCGTCCTGGGCGACGTTCCCGAACGTGAACGCGAGGCGGCCCTTCTTGCCGAACCGCTTCGGCCCCATCTGATCCGTGCCGATGCACGTCGCGACGGCGAGCACGCCCCGGTTGATCGCCTCCTGGACGACCGGAGCAGCGAGCTGAACGTCGCATGTCGTGAAGATGATGTCGGCGCCCTGCCCCAGCAGCTTCGCCGCGCACGCCTTCGCCACGGTCGGCTTGTTCCCCTGGGTGTCACACGTCCGCAGGGCGATCTGGCGCCCGAGCGCCCCGCCCCGGCGGTTGATCGTCTTCAGATGGAGCTGCGCCGACGCGACCGCCGAGACGTCGAACGGTGACATCGAGCCCTTGCTGTCGTATGCCCACCCGATCACGATCGGGTCGGTGGCCGCGGACGCCGACGTCGCGAGCATCACGACGGCGGAGACTGCGGTTGCGAGCGCGACGAGCGCCCCGCCTTTCCTCCTCGGTGACATCACACCCTCCTGGTGCGGTTGACTGGGCTACCGGTCATTCCACGAGTCCTCTCTCGCCTTGACGAGCCGGTACATGGCGGTGTGCAGGGGAACCGGGACGTCGACCTTGGCCGCCTCGCGCACGAGCGCACCGGTGATCAGGTCGACCTCGGTCCTGCGATGAGCTTGGACGTCTTCCAGCATCGATGGATAGTGGGCGCTCCCCCTCCTCGTCGCGTGGACGTTCATCTCCCACGGGTCGTCGTGGAGCTCGATGCCCGCGGCGGCGGCCACGGCCTTGCCCTCGTCGACGAGATCGTGGACGAGGTGCCCGAGGTCCGACTCCTCCTCCTCGGCGGCGAAGTGCGGGTCGTGCGGGAGCCCGGTCAGCGCCGCGACCGAGTTGACCGTCGCGTTGAAGATCAGCTTCGACCACTGCGCCGGGCGCAGGTCGGGCATCGCCTCGGCCTTCAGGCCGGACGAGACGATCAGGTCGGCCGCCTCCTGCACGCGCTCGAACGGCGTCTGCTCGTACGGGCCGAGCCACGTCTCCGTGTCGAGGATGTACTCGACGTGGGTGTCGGAATGGCGCGTCCCGCTCATGAACGTGACGGCCGAGATGATCGGCCACTCGCCCCGGGCGCGGACGACCTCCTCGGCGCCGAGCCCGTTCAGCACGGTCATCATCGTCGCGCCCGGAAAGCGCCCCTCGAGCGCGTTCGCGGCGTCGTCGAGGCCCGTCGCCTTCGTGGCGACGATCCCCAGGTCGAAGGGGGCGATCGCGTCCGGGTCGTCGGAGGCGGCCACCCCGGCGTGCACGTCGCTGCGGCCGGAGACCCGGATCCCGTCCGCGTTGAGCGCGTCGGCGTGCTCGCGGCGGCGCGTCAACACGCTCACCTCGGTCACCTGCCCCAGATGGCCGGCGAAGAGGCTTCCGATCACTCCGGCTCCGATCACGCAGACGCGCCGGATCACGCCAGGGCGGGTTCCTCGACGCGGCCGGCCGCCGCGAAGTGCGGGATCACCCGGCTCGCGAAGAGCTCCTGGTTCTTGATCGCGAGCCAGTGCGGCGCGCCGCCCGCGTTGACCGTGATCCCGATCTCCTTCACGCCTTCGCAGACGCCGAGCGTCTGCTCGATCCGCTCGATCACGTCCGCGGGCGTGCCGACCCAGATGTAGTCCTCCTCGACGAGCTGCTCGAACGGCAGGTCGTTCAGCTGCTCCATGATCCCGGCCGCGTAGAAGCCGTAATCGGCCTTGATCAGATCCTCGGTCGCGGGCTTCTCGTACTCCGTCAGCGGCGAGCAGTTGCCCTTGATGAACCCGACCGTCCAGTCGCGCGCCTCCTTCAGCGCCTGCTCGCGGTCGTCGTCGAGATGGCAGGCGTGGATCCACACGATGTCCGGCTCCGTGCCGTGCTCGGCGCACTTGGCGCGGTACACGTCGAGCTGCTTCTCGAGCGCGGCGTACGGGAGCAGCGGCGGCACCGCGACGCTCCAGCCGTGCTCGGCCGCCAGCTCGTACGTCCGGTCGGAGGTGCCGCCGAGCGTGACGCGGAACTTCCGCTGCGGGAAGGGGATGATCCGCGAGTCGTCGATGTCGAAGTACGTGCCGTGATGGGAGAAGCTCTCGTTGCCGAGCGCCTCGAACAGCAGGTCGACCGCCTCCTCGTAGCTCGGGCGCGCGTGCTCGTCGAGCGGCACGCCCGCCTTCGGCGGGATCCAGCCGTGCCCGCGGCCGACGCCGAACTCGTAGCGACCGCCCGTGAGGATGTCGGTGACCGCGATCGCGGACGCGAGCACGGCGGGGTTGTGGTACGGCAGCGCGTGCAGCATCGTCCGGAACCGCAGCCGGCTCGTGCGCTGCGCGGCGGCGGCGAAGAGCGCGGTCGGGTTCGCGGAGATCGAGAACTTGGGAAAGAAGAAGTGCTCGATCACCGCGTAGACGTCGTAGCCGAGCCGGTCGGCGTTGACCATCTGCTCGAGCACCTCGCCGTAGAGCCCCTCGGGCGTCTGCCCCGGATGCATCTGGACCTCCGAGTACAGGCTGAACCGCATGCGCCTTCACTCCTTCCGTGACATGTCAACTGCCGCGACGCGAGTATCGCTGCTCGTGACATGACACGTCAATGCGCTTCCCGCGGGCGCTCCCGTCGTCACACGGCGAGAAAGGTCAATGCCCAGCGGCCCGTGCCGGCGCGGATGTCTAGGCGCCAGCAGCCCGGGGCCGGGATCTCGACGTTGGAGGGGAAGTACCCGTAGCCGCGGAAGCCCTGCTGGAACGATCCGGCGGCGTCCAGCCGGCGACCGCTGACGAGGAGCCAGCGCGTCCGCAGGTGGCCGAACGCGCGCCAGAGGATCTTCATGGCGTATGCGCCGCCAGGATCCTGTCCGCCGGCGTAGATGCGGGCCGCGGCCAGGCCCTCCTTCGCCCAGGGCGCGGACGCGTAGTAGAACAGGAAGCCGTCGAGTCGGTCGCGTCTGGCCCCGGCGGACACCCGGGGGAGCCTCCCGAGATCGGCGTCGACGCCACGCCCCGTGAACGGCCGGTAGTCGACCCGAGCCGCTGCGCATTCGAGGGAAGCCGGTCGAGCGTCCTCGGACGCGGCCGTAGCGCCGGCCGCCACGGCGAGGGCGAGGGCGGCGACGCGGAGGCTCGCCGGCAGCATGCGTCCAGGATAGTCCCCTCGCGGGTGCCCGCCCTGCGTCGCGGCTACCCGCGGGCGGGAAGCTGCTGCACTGCCCAGCCGTTGCCGTCCGGGTCGCGGAAGAAGACGAACGAGCCCCAGTCGTACTCCTGCACGTCGCTGGCCTCCACCCCGCGCTCCACCAGCTCGGCGCGGGCCGCGTGGATATCGTCGACGACCAGCTGCATCCCCTGAACCGACCCGGGCTCCGTGTCCAGGATCCCCACTCCCATCGCGATCGAGCACGCCGAGCCGGGCGGCGTCAGCTGCACGAACCGGATCGCGTCGCCGACGGTGTGGTCGTGGTCGGCGACGAAACCGACCTGCTCCGTGTAGAAGGCCTTCGCCCGGTCCACGTCGGAGACGGGGATCGCCACCAGCTCGAGCTTCCAGTCCATCTCTGCTCCTTTCGATGCGGTGCGGGGGGAGCACGCTACCGGCGCCGCCGCGAGGGAGCGACGCCTACCCTGTAGTCGATGGCGCGGCTCTACGCGGCCACCGGCGACGGGTTCGTCCGGCTGGACGAGGCGAACGGCCGCTGGACGGCCGAGCGCTCCCTCGGCGGCAGCGGTGCGCAGTGCCTCGCCGTCGACCCGCGCGATCCCGACGTCGTCTACGCGGGGCTGCGCGAGCTGGGCGTGCGCCGGAGCGCCGACGGCGGCCGGAGCTGGGCCGACTGCGCGCTGCCCGAGCCCGCCGTCTTCTCGCTCGCGGTCAGCGCGGCGGACGGCGCCGTCTACGCCGGCACCGAGCCCAGCAGGCTCTTCCGCTCGACCGACGGCGGCGCGAGCTGGGTCGCGCTCGACGGGCTGCTCGACGTCCCCTCGCGCCCGACGTGGAGCTTCCCGCCCCGGCCGTGGACCTCGCACGTGCGCTGGATCGCGCCGAGCCCCCACGACGCCGGCCTGCTCCTGGCCGGGATCGAGCTCGGCGGGCTGATGCGGTCGACCGACGGCGGCGCCGCCTGGGAGGACCACCGCCCGGGCGCCCAGCGCGACGTGCACCAGCTCGCCTGGCACCCGCGGGCGCGTGGCAGGGCGTACGAGGCAGGCGGCGGCGGCGCGGCCTTCAGCCTCGACGCGGGCGAGAGCTGGCGGCCGGCCGACGACGGTCGCGACCGCCACTACACGTGGTCGCTGGCCGTCGATCCGGACGACCCGGAGCTCTGGTACGTCTCGGCCAGCACCGGCCCGTTCGCGGCCCACGGCGGCGGCGACCCGCAGGCGCGCATCTACCGCCGGCGCGGCGACGAGCCCTGGCGCGCGCTCGCGGGCGGGCTGCCCGAGCCGCTGCCGGCGATGGCCTACGCCCTGGTCGTGGGCGACGGCCGCGTCTTCGCGGGCCTCGCCGACGGCCGGCTCTGGGAGAGCCGCGACCGCGGCGACAGCTGGCGCGAGTGCATCATCGAGGGCGGCCACTTGGGACGCCTCGTGGCGCTCGCAACGTAGGGGCCGGACCTGTCCGGCCCGCTTACGCCTAACGCAGAACCGCCGTGCACTCGATCTCGATCAGGCAGCCCGGCACGGCGAGGCCGGTGACGCCGACGATCGTCTGCGCCGGGTGCGCTGCGCCGCCGGTGACCTCGTCGATCGCGGCGGTGATCGTCTCGTACTCGGTCGGGTGGAGCGTGTAGATCGTCCGCCGAACGACGTCGGTCCAGGTCGCGCCGACCGCTTCCAGCGCCACCTTGACGTTCCGCATGGCGGCCGCCGTCTGCCCGTGGAGGTCGTCGGCGGCGAGCGAGAAGTCCTGGTTCAGGCCCAGCTGCCCGGCGAGGTGCACGACGCGCGTGCCGTCGGCGATCGCGACGTGGCTGAAGCCCGGTGCCGGGTGCAGGTCGGGTGGGTTGACGAGGCGTCGGTGTTCCATCTCACGGTCCTTTCTCGACGAGCGCCCGGAACTCGGCGTCGGTGACGAGGCCCCGCTTCTCGGCACCGCGCGCCTTGACGGCGGCGAGCAGCGCCGCGTGCCGGTCCTCGGGGACGTGGAGGCCGAGCTCCTCGGCCTTGATCCGGAGCGAGTCGAGGCCGCTCTTCTTGCCGAGCACGATCCCGCGCTCAGCGCCGACGAGCTCGGAGGAGTACGGCTCGATCGCGGGCGGATCGTGGAACTGCGCGGCCACGGCCCCGGACTCGCGCGTGAACAGGTTGTCGCCGGTGACGGGCTTCCACGGCGCCAGCGCGTACCCGGACCGCTGCTGGACGAGGCCGGCGAGGTCGCGGGCGCGGTCGAGCCGCAGCCGGGTCGGGATCCCGTAGAGCGCCTCGAGCGCCAGCGCCACCTCGGTCAGGTCGGCGTTCCCCGCCCGCTCCCCCATGCCGTTCACCGTGCCCTGCACCCACGTCGCGCCCGCCTGCACAGCCGCGACGGCGGCCGCCGTCGCCAGCCCGAAGTCGTCGTGCCCGTGCCAGTGGACCGGGACGTCGTGGCCGACGAGGTCGGCGGCGCGCCCGACGAGGAAAGCGGCCGCCTCGGGCGTGGCGATCCCGAGCGTGTCGACGACGACGATCTCCGCCGCTCCCGCCTCGACGGCAGCCGCGTAGGCCCGGTCGAAGAAGTCGAGCTCGGCGCGGCTCGAGTCGACGCCGAAGAACGCGACGCGGATTCCGTTCTCCGCCGCGAACGAGACGGCGCGCGCGATCCGCTCGAGCATCGTCTCGCGGGAGACGCCGAGCGCCCCGAGCTTGCCGTCGGAGATCGGGCTCTCGATCACGGACGCCCGCACGCCGAGCTCGACGAGCGCCTCGACGTCGGTCGGGACCGCGCGCGAGAAGCCCCACACCTCGGCGCGGAGCCCGGCGGACGCGATCAGCTCCACCGCCCGCCAGTCGTCGTCGGAGACGCGCGGGAAGCCGGCCTCGATCCGGTCGATCCCGGCGCCGTCCAGGGCGCGCGCGATCTCGAGCTTGTCCTCGGGCGAGAGCACGACGCCGACGCTCTGCTCGCCGTCGCGGAGCGTCGTGTCGTAGAGCCCCACGGTCACGTGCGGCTGCGGCTCGAGTGCCTGCCGGTTGATCTCCCCCGTCCAGACCTTGCTGCGATCGATCACGGTGGGACTATCGCATCGTGTGCGCTTGTGCGTTCTGTCGCGAAGACGGATACTCCTCCTTCGTGATCTTCGAGCCCGAGCTGGAGACGATGCCGCGCGAGCGCCTGCTCGAGCTCCAGGTCGAGCGGCTGCGGTCGCTCGTCGCGACGGTCAAGGAGCGCGTCCCGCTGTACCGCGACCGCCTGGCCGGCGTCGAGCCCGGCGACCTCGGCTCGCTCGACGGCCTGCGCGAGCTGCCGTTCACCCGGAAGGACGACCTCCGGGACACGTATCCGTTCGGTCTGCTCGCCACCCCGCTCGACGAGGTCGCGCGCGTCCACGCCTCCTCGGGCACCACCGGCAAGCCGACCGTGGTCGCGTACACCGCTGAGGACATCGACCTGTTCTCGACCGTCGTCGCGAGGACGCTGGCGATGGCGGGCGCCGAGCCCGGGATGATGCTGCACAACGCCTACGGCTACGGGCTCTTCACCGGCGGGCTCGGCCTGCACTACGGCGGCGAGCGGCTGGGCCTGACGGTCGTCCCGGTCTCCGGCGGCATGACGGAGCGCCAGCTGACGCTGATCGCCGACCTGCGCCCCGACGTGCTCGCATGCACGCCCAGCTACGCGCTGACGCTGGCGCAGAGCTTCCGCGAGCGCGGCATCGGGGCGGACGAGCTGAGCCTCCGCTTCGCGGTGCTCGGCGCGGAGCCGTGGACCGAGCACATGCGTGCGGAGATCGACGCCGGGCTCGGCGTCCGGTGCGCCAACGTCTTCGGGCTGTCGGAGATCATCGGCCCGGGCGTGTCGGGGGAGTGCGTCGAGGAGCGCTCGGGGTCTCACGTCAACGAGGATCACTTCCTCCCCGAGGTCGTCGACCCCGACACCGGTGCGCCCGTGCCCCCGGGAGAGCGCGGCGTGCTCGTGCTGACGACGCTGACCAAGCAGGCGCTGCCGCTGCTCCGCTACTGGACCGGAGACGTCACGAGCCTGAGCTACGAGCCGTGCTCGTGCGGGCGGACGCTCGTGCGGATGGGGCCGATCGTCGGCAGGACCGACGACATGCTGATCGTTCGCGGGGTCAACGTCTATCCGACGCAGGTCGGCGCGGTGCTTGCGCGCGTTCCGGAGCTGACGCCGCATTTCGGGCTGGTCGTACGGCGCGACGGGACGCTCGACGAGGTCGACGTCCTCGCCGAGGTGTCGAGCGACGTCGCCGTCACGGCCGTCGGCTCGCCCGAGCTGCTGCCCGCGCTGGCCGACCGGGTCGAGACGCTGATCCGGGAGACGATCGGCTGCTCGATGGCCGTCAGGCTGGTCGGCCCCGGCGAGGCCCCGCGCTCGGACGGCGGCAAGATCCAGCGCGTGCAGGATCTCCGCTAGTGCACGTCTCGTAACGATTCACGGTTTTCTCGATCGCCCAACGACTCTGTCCACGCGCCGCACTAGCGGGCCGGACAGGTCCGGCCCCTACGGGTTTCCGGTGCAAGGTTTGGAGGGTGCACTTAGGCCTGCACGATCCCGTCGGGGAAGGAGCAGAGCTTGCGGGGCGCGCCGTCGGTGACGAGCCAGTTGTCCTCGAGCCGCAGGCCGCCGCCGCCCTCCCAGTAGATGCCGGGCTCGATCGCGAGCACCATCCCGGCGCGCGCCTCGCCGCCGCCGGCCTGGTGCGCGTAGGGCGGCTCGTGCGCGCGGGCGCCGACGCCGTGGCAGACGGGGTGCGACGGCTGGCCCGGGTAGCCGGCCGCGTCGATCGACTCACGGGTGACGCGGTCGAGCTCGGCGAGGCTCGCGCCGGCGGTCGCGTAGCCGACGGCCCGGTCGTAGATCTCCGTCAGCGCCTGCTCCAGCTCGGCGTACCGCGGCTCGAGGTCGCCGACGACGAGGTTCTTCGTGTGGTCGCACCAGTAGCCGTCGGCGCAGACCCAGATCTCGAACAGCGTTGGCTCGCCCTCGACGACCGGCAGGCTCGAGGTCGCCGTGAACGTCTTGATCCCGGGCCCGGCCCAGACGAGCGAGAAGCCGAACGCGAGGTCGACGCGGTCGTTCCAGCCCGTGCCCTCGCCGTGCACGAACGCCTGCCACTCGGCGGCGAGGTGCGCGCAGCTCAGGCCCGGGCTGATGATTCCCTGCACGTGCTCCATCGCCGCCGCGGCGATGTCGTTCGCGAGCCGCATCCGCTCCAGCTCCTGCCGGGTCTTCAGCATGCGCGCCTCGTTGAGCAGTGGCGTCGCGTCGATCGCGTTCGGAAACGCATCGAACCAGGCCTTCGGGTACGTCGTCGGCTCGCCGACCATGCGATCCGTCGCCTGCGTGCCGAGCGACAGCTCGAGCCCGACGGTGCCGTACTCCTTCGCCGCGTCCCGGACGACGTCGAGCGCGCGCAGGTTCGGCGGGCGCGGGTCGGAGGGGTGGTAGCCCTCGTAGGGCCGGACGTCCCAGACCCAGGCGCTGCGCTCTGCGTCCTCCGCTGACGGCTCCAGGCAGACCAGCACCGGGTTGCCCTCGCGCGGGAAGACGGCGGCGTCGTAGCCCTTCATGCTCCAGAAGTTCGTCAGGTAGAGGATGTTGTCCGGCGCGCGGACGACGAGCGCGTCGAGCCCCTGGTCGCCCATCAGGCCGCGCACCCGGTCGAGCTTGGCGTCGTCGCGGTGCCAGATCACGGACTCAGTCCTGTGGATCGATCGTCACGCTGCCGGCACACCTACCAGCGCACCCGCTCCGGGGCCGGCTCGCCGTGCGCCTCCTGCCACGAGACGACCGGGTTGCGCAGCACGCCGATCCGCTCGATCTCGCACTCCATCACGTCGCCCGGCCGCAGGTAGAGCGACGCCGCGTCCTCCGAGAAGCCCGCCACGCCGGAGACGGTGCCGGTCGAGAGGACGTCGCCCGCCGAGTAGCCGAGCGCCGAGTAGTGGCTGAGGATCTCCGGGATGGTCACGCTCATCCGCGAGGAATGCGACACCTGCCGCTCCGCGCCGTTCACGCGCAGCGTCATCGCCAGGTCGTGGGGGTCGGGGATCTCGTCGGGCGTCACGATCCAGGGTCCGAGCGGGCAGAAGGTGTCGATCGCCTTGCAGAACGAGAAGACGCCCGAGCGCATCTCGCGCCGCTGGATGTCGCGGGCGGTGATGTCGTTGAAGATCACGTAGCCGCCGACGTAATCCGCCGCCTCCTCGGGCGGGAACCACTTGCCGGCGCGCTTCAGGACGACCGCCAGCTCCAGCTCGTAGTCGAGCTCGTCCGTCAGGTGCTCGGGGTACACGACCGGCTCGTCCGGGCCCACGATCGCGTCGACGTTCTGGAAGAAGACGATCCAGGGGGCGATCTCGTGCGTCCAGCCGACGCGCTTCGACTCCTCCTCGTGCTCGCGGAAGTTGCCGGCGGTGTGGAAGAACTTCTTCGGGACGATCGGCGCGCGCAGCCGCGCCTCGGCGAGCGGCACGCGCTCCCCGGTCTCGCCGGCGCCGCCGCGCTCGAACCACTCGCGCAGCGTCGGCACGTCGAGGACGGCGATCTCGTCCCCGTCGAGGATGCCGACGCGCCCCTGCCCCTCGCCGAACGTCACCAGCTTCACCCGCCCGCCTCCTTCCCGCCTCGTGACACTGTGTCACGAGGGCTCAGCTCACGCGACGCCGCAGACCGCCATCGCGACCCGCGCGTACACCTCCGCCGTCTTCACGAGCCCGTCGATCTCGAGGTTTTCGCCGCGCTCGACGTCCATCAGGCCGGTCGAGGTGCCGTAGTTCACCGTCGGCACGCCGTAGCGCGTCAGCGCCGACGCGTCGGAGAACCAGCGGGTCACGTCGCGGCCCGGCGGCGCGCCGAACACCTGCTCGTGCTCGCGGTCGATCGCGGCGACGAGCGGGTGGTCCTCGGCGATCTCGGCCCCCGGCGCCGTCACGTACACCTCGCCCTCGATCCCGTAGCCCGGGTGGCGCTCGGCGAGGCTCCGCACCCAGTCGAGCACCTCGCCGCGGGCGCGCGCCATCGCCTTCGTCGGCGGCACGCGCACGTCCAGGAACAGGTCGGCGTGGTGCGGCGTGCGCGAGACCCGCCAGCCGAAGCCGCCCTCGAGCGCCCCGACGTTGACGATCGCCTTCGCCCCGCCGTACGCGTTCGCCGGATCGTCCTCCCAGCTCTCGATCCACGCGAGCACGTCGGGCAG
>DATBMD010000206.1:0-32740 GCA_036555085.1 Gaiellaceae bacterium | reverse complement strand
GCGATCGGGTAGCCGGTCGCCTTCGAGGCGAGGGCGGACGACCGCGAGACGCGCGGGTTCATCTCGATCACGCGCAGCTCACCGGTCTCGCGGTCCCGCGCGAACTGGATGTTCGAGCCGCCGGTCTCGACGCCGACCGCGCGGATCACCGCGGCGGCGGCGTCGCGCAGCTCCTGGTAGGCCTCGTCCGAGAGCGTCATCTGCGGCGCCACGGTGACCGAGTCGCCCGTGTGCACGCCCATCGGGTCGAGGTTCTCGATCGAGCAGACGATGACGACGTTGTCGCGCTGGTCCCGCATCACCTCGAGCTCGAACTCGTCCCAGCCGCGCACCGACTCCTCGACCAGCACCTGGCCGATCGGCGACTCGGCGAGCCCGCGCTCCACCTGGTGGGCGAGCGCCGCCTCGGTGTCAGCGAAGCCGCCGCCGTGGCCGCCGAGAGTGAACGCCGGCCGTACCACCGCGGGGACCGCGATGCCGCCGAGCTCGTCGACCGTCGTGACGATCCGCGAGCTCGGAACCTGGAGGCCGCAGCTCTGGACGGCGTCCCGGAAGAGCTGGCGGTCTTCCGCCCGGCGGATCACGTCGACCCGGGCGCCGATCAGCTCGACCCCCAGGTCGCCGAGCACGCCGGCGTCGTCGAGCGCCACGGCGAGGTTGAGCGCGGTCTGCCCGCCGAGCGTCGGCAGCAGCGCGTCCGGCCGCTCGCGGGCGAGAACGTCGGCCACGCCCTCGACGTCGAGCGGCTCGATGTACGTGCGGTCGGCGAAGCCCGGGTCGGTCATGATCGTGGCCGGGTTGGAGTTGACGACGATCGTCCGGAAGCCGTCCTCCCGCAGCACCTTCAGCGCCTGGCAGCCGGCGTAGTCGAACTCGCACGCCTGCCCGATCACGATCGGGCCGGAGCCGATCACGCACACCGAGCGCAGGTCGCGCCGCGCGGGCATCAGGCGGGGCTCCCGGCGGCGAGCTCCTCGACCCACCGCTCGAGGATCGGCCAGGCATCGTGCGGCCCCGGCCCCGCCTCGGGGTGGAACTGGACCGAGCGGGCCCGCAGGTCTGGGAAGTCGAAGCCCTCGACCGTCCCGTCGTAGAGCGAGGCGTGCGTCGCCTCGGCGTCCTCGCTCGGCGCGACCGCGAAGCCGTGGTTCTGGCTCGTCACGAGCACCTGCCCGGCGCGGCGGTCGAGCACGGGATGGTTGGCGCCCCGGTGGCCGAACGGCAGTTTGAACGTGGCGTGCCCGGTCGCGAGCCCGAGCAGCTGGTGGCCGAGGCAGATGCCCAGCACCGGCACCCGGCCGAGGAGGTCCCGCACGACCTCGGTCTCGGCGACGAGCGGCTCCGGGTCGCCCGGGCCGTTCGAGAGCAGCACGCCGTCGTGGCCGGCGAGCTCGTCGGGATCGTGGACGTGCGGGTACACGGTCACCGCGGCGCCGGCGGCGGCGAGCCGGCGCGCGATCGAGCGCTTCGCCCCGTAGTCGACGAGGGCGATGCTGACGCGGCCGGACGCGCTCGCCGTGTACGGCCGCTCGGTGGAGACCGCGGCGACGAGCGACCTCCCCGTCATCGGGGGTTGCCCGCGCACTGCCTCGAGCGCCTCCTCCACGGGTAGCTCGCGCTCGTCGGCGACGGCGACGGCCCGCATCGCCCCGCCGTCGCGGAGGCGGAGCGTCAGCGCCCGCGTGTCGATCCCATCGAGCGCGACGACGCCGTGGCCGGCGAGCCAGCCGGCCCAGGTCTCGCCGCCGCAGGCGCGCATCAGCACCGCCTTCGCGTGGGGCCGGTCCGACTCGAGGCGGTTGTCGTCGACGCCGTAGTTGCCGACCATCGCGGCCGTGAAGCAGACGAGCTGCTCCGCGTAGCTGGGATCGGTGACCGTCTCCTGGTAGCCCGTCATCCCGGTCGTGAAGACCGCCTCGCCGAACGCGGCGCCGGCGGCGGCGACCGAGTGGCCGTGGTAGACGGTGCCGTCCTCGAGCAGCAGATAGCCGTTCACGCGCGGGCCTCGTAGACCACGCGCCCGTCGGCGACCGTCTGGACGACCGACCCGCGGAGCGTTCGGCCGAGCAGCCACGAGTTGGCCGAGCGCGAGCGGAAGCCTGCCTCGGTCACCTGCCACTCCGCGTCCAGGTCGAGCACGACGACGTTGGCCGGCTCGCCGACGGCGATCTTCGGGACGGGCAGCCCAAACGCGCGCGCGGGGCCGGCGGACATTCGCTCGAGCAGCGTTCCGAGCGGCAGCACGCCGGGCCGGACGAGGTGCGTGTGGAGCGCCGCAAAGGCCGTCTCGAGCCCCGTCACCCCGAAGGGCGCCTGCTCGAAGGGCGCCTCCTTCTCGTGCCGGGCGTGCGGCGCGTGGTCGGTTGCGACGACGCCGATCGTGCCGTCCGCCAGTGCCTCGCGCAGCGCGGCGCGATGCTCGTCGGAGCGCACGGGCGGGTTCATCTTCACGTTCGGGTCGAGCGAGCGGACGGCGTCGTCGGTCAGGCAGAGATGGTGCGGCGTCACCTCGCCGGTCGCGCGCACGCCCGCGGCGCGAGCCGCCCGCAACGCGTCGACGGACTCGCGGGCGGAGAGGTGCAGCAGGTGGAGCGGCCGCTCCTCGAACGCGGCGAGCGCGAGGTCGCGCTCGACCATCACGGACTCGGCCACGGACGGCCAGCCGGCCAGCCCCAGCTCGGCGGAGACTGCGCCCTCGTGCATCTGCCCGTCGCGCGAGAGGCTCGGGTCCTCCTCGTGGAGCGCGAGCGGCACGTCGGCGACGACGCCGTAGCGGAGCGCCCGGCGGAGCAGCCCGGCGGCCTCGACGGGGCGGCCGTCGTCCGTGAAGGCGACGGCGCCCGCCTCCGCGAGCTCGGCCATCTCGGTGAGCTCCTCCCCACGCTGGCCCTTCGAGAGCGCCGCGAGGAACCCGGTCGGCACGACGGCCTCGGCGCGCGCGCGCTCGAGCAGGGCGCCGAGCACCGCCGCCGAGTCGACGACGGGATCGGTGTTCGGCCTCGCGAGGATCGCGCAGTACCCGCCCGCGGCTGCCGCCTGCGTGCCCGAGGCGATCGTCTCCTCGTCCTCGCGGCCGGGCGTCCGGAGGTGCACGTGCGGGTCGACGAACGCGGGCGCCAGCACCAGCGGCGCGGGGCCGGCGGCCGGCTCGAGGCGTGCGATCACGCCCTGCTCGATCGTCACCTGCAGGAGCTCGTCCGTCCCCTGCGCCGGGTCGACGACCCGTCCTGTCAGGACGAGCGAGTCGCGGCGGCCGTTGCTGCAGGCGAGCATCAGGCCACCTCGAGCGGCGGCGCGCCCGCGTGCGCGGGCTGCGGCCGTCCCGTCGCCAGCGCCTCGCTGTCGCGGACCGGGCGCTGCACGACGAGGTCGTAGAGCACCGCCATCCGGACGACGAGGCCGAGCCGCACCTGCGTGGTCACGAGGGCCGCGTCGGAGTCGGCCACGCGGGGGTCGATCTCGACGCCGCGGTTCATGGGGCCGGGATGCATGACGATTTGCCCCGGGCGCACGCGCTCGGGCGTGATGCCCCAGCGGGCCGTGTACTCGCGCAGCGAGGGAACGTAGGCGTCGTCGCCGGCCATCCGCTCGTGCTGCATGCGCAGGACGTAGACGACGTCGGCGTCGGCGATCGCCTCGATGTCGGTGGCGACCATGCATCCCATCGCCTCGATCCCGCGCGGGAGCAGCGTCGGCGGGCCGACGAGCGTCGCCGTGGCGCCGACGAGCCGCAGCGCCTCGACCAGCGACCGCGCCACGCGCGAGTGGAGGACGTCCCCGACGATCGCGACGTGCACGCCCGCCAGCCGGCCGAGCGACTGGTCGATCGTGTAGAGGTCGAGCAACGCCTGGGTCGGATGCTGGTGCTTGCCGTCGCCGGCGTTGACGACGTGCGCGTCCGTCACGCGGGCGACCAGGTGCGGCGCGCCGATGTGCGGGTGGCGGACGACGATCACGTCGGGGTCGTATGCCGCCAGCGTCAGCGCGGTGTCCTTGAGCGACTCGCCCTTGTCGACCGACGAGCCCGACGACCGGATCGACATCGTGTCGGCCGAGAGGCGCTTCGCGGCGAGCTCGAAGCTGGCGAGCGTCCGTGTCGACGACTCGTAGAACAGGTTGACGACCGTCCGGCCGCGGAGCGTGGGCAGCTTCTTCACCTCGCGGTCCAGCGAGCCCGCGAGGGCCCGCGCGGTCCCGAGGATGCGCTCGACGTCCGGCGCCTCGAGGTCGCCGATGCCGAGCAGATGCCGTCGCGGCGGGCGCACCGGCGGCTGCAGGTCGTCGACGAGGCGGATCTCAGGCATCGGCTTCCCCTCCTTCGGTGACGAGCAGCACCCGGTCGATCTCGTCGACCTCGACCAGCTCCACGCGGATCCGCTCCCCGTGCGCGGTCGGCAGGTTCTTGCCGACGTAGTCGGGGCGGATCGGCAGCTCCCGGTGACCGCGGTCGACGAGGACGGCGAGCTGCACGCGGGCGGGCCGGCCGAACTCGAACAGCGCGTCGATCGCGGCGCGGATCGTGCGGCCCGTGTAGAGCACGTCGTCGACGAGGACGCATGTCCGCCCCTCGAGCGGGAAGTCGAGCGTCGTGCCGCGGACGACCGGCTGCGCGTGTCTCGGCGCACCGCCCCCGAGCACGTGGACGTCGTCCCGGTGGAACGTGATGTCGACGGCGCCGAGCTCGACCTCGACGCCGCTGCGCTCGGCGACGAGGCGCCCGAGGCGCTGCGCGAGCGGCACGCCACGCGTGTGGATGCCGATCAGCGCGAGCGCGTCGAGCGGCGCGCCCTCGCCCGCGCCGGGGTTCCGCTCGATCAGCTCGTGGGCGATCCGGGCGAGAATCCGGGCGATGCCGTCTGCGTCGAGGAGCGTGCGCGGCGCCTGCCGGCTCGGGAGATGGGTCGTCATCGGTCTCCTTTCCGGCCTCGCTGGACCGGGTTAAAGGGTCGCGACGAGTCTACCGGCGCCGCCCGACGGCGGGACGCCTCACGCAAAGCTCACAGCCCCGGGGAACAATTCCGGCGGTGTCCAGAGGCCGCCGACATGCCGCCGCCCTCGCCGTGGCGGCGATCGTGCTCGTCTCGACGGTGGCGCGCGCCGCCGCCGCGCGGTCCTTCGCGGCACCGTGGATCGCGCCCGACGAGATGATCTACGGCCTGCTCGGCGAGTCGCTCTGGGAGACCGGGCAGCTGACCGTGCGCGACGAGGCGGTCGGCTACTACAGCCTCCTCTACCCCGCGCTCGTCGGGCTGCCCCTGCAGCTCGGCGACCTCGCGCGGGCGATCGACCTCGCGCAGGTGCTCCAGGCGCTGGTGATGTCGTCGGTCGCGGTCGTCGTCTTCGTCTGGGGACGCGGCTTCCTCCCGGTGCGGCTCGCGGTCGTGGCGGCCGGGCTGAGCGTGCTGCCGCCCGCGCTCGCCTACTCGGGGCTGCTGATGACCGAGGCGCTGTACTACCCCGTCGTCGTCCTCGCGCTGGCGGTGCTCGCCCGGACGCTCACCGAGCCGACGGTGTTCAACCAGGGCGTCCTCCTCGCGGCCGTGACGGTCGCCGCCGCCGTCCGGCTGCAGGCGCTCGTGCTGCTGCCCGTGCTCGTCACCGCGGCGCTCCTGGACGCGTGGTTCGCGCGCTCGCGGGCGAGCCTGCGGCGACTCGTGCCGGCGATCGGCCTCGTCGTGCTCACGGTCGTCGCGGGCGTCGCCGCCGCGGCTGTCGCGGGCAGTCTCGAGTGGGACACGCTGCTCGGCGCCTACGGCACCGTCGCCCAGGACGCCCCCAGCGCCACGAGGGTGGCCAGGGAGCTGGTCTGGCACGCCGGCGACCTCTTCCTGCTGGTGCTCGGCCTCCCCCTGCTGGCCACGCTCGCCCTCGCGGTCGAGGCGGCGCGGGGCCGGGAGCGCGACCCGGCCGCGCGCGCGTTCGTCGCGACGACCGCCGCCTACTCGCTGTGGATCGTGCTCGAGGTGGCGTTGTTCGCGTCCCGCTACGTCTCGCACGTGGCCGAGCGCTACATGATCACGGCGGCGCCGCCGCTGCTGCTCGGCCTGTGCCTCTGGATCGCCCGCGGGGCGCCGCGGCCGCGGCTCGTCGCCGCCGCGGGCATCGTCCTGGCGCTCGCGGTCGCCTCGATCCCGCTCGACCAGGTCGCCGCCGTGACCGAGGCCCACGATCTGTTCACGACCATGCCGCTGCTCGACCTGACGGACGCGTGGTCGGAGCACGCGGCGCGGGCGGCGCTGATCGTCGCGGGCGCGGCGCTCGCGGCCACGTTCCTGCTCCCGCGGCGCCTGCTCTGGCCCGCGGTGGGGCTGCTCGCGCTGGCGTTCGTCGCCGTCTCCGTCGATGCCTCGCGAAACGTCGCCGACCTCTCCGAGGCGGAGTGGGAGAAATCCTTCGGCGACGCGTCGCCGGACTGGGTCGACCGTGCCGCCCGGGGCGACGTCGTGCTGCTCAACAGCGGCGACCGGGAGTGGACGGCCGACGCGCGCACGCTCTTCTGGAACCGCCGGATCCGCCGGGTCGTGCGCCTGCCCGACGCGGAGGGCTACGGGCCGATGCCCCAGCAGGTGGTGACGCCCCTGTTCAGCGGCGAGCTCCTCGATGCGGCCGACCGGCCGCTGGCGCCCGGCTACCTCGTCGCGCCGTCGGCGGTGGTGCCCGTGGGCGAGAAGCTCGCCGAGGCGCCGGTGACGAGCACGCAGCCGGGCGCCGCGCTCTGGCGCGTCGAGCCGCCGCTGCGCCTCCGCCAGCGCGTCGAGGGCCTCAATCCGAACGGGGACTTCAACGGGCTGGCGCGCATCTCCGTCTTCGGGTGCGAGCCGGGAAGCCTCGAGCTGACGCTGCTCGGAAAGGACGGGCAGCCGGTGGAGGTCCGCGTCGACGGCGTGCCGATCGAGACGATCACGCCCGCCCCCGATACGGTCTGGGAGGGCTCCGTGCCCTCGCCGCCCTATGCCGACGGCGAGTCGCGCTGCGTCTACGAGCTCGAGAGCGACGGCCTGGTCGGCTCGACCCGGCTCGAGTTCGTCCCCGCCGGCGGCTGAGCCCGTGACTTCGTTCGATTCGAGTTCTGTGTGGAGCTCGAATCGGAGAGCAGACTGCAAACGGCACGATGGCCGCGGAGACCTCCTTGCAGGCTCTCCTAGCTTGGTTTCCAGCCCAACGCTCGACACCAGGCGAAGGCCAGGTAAGCCTCCGGCGACTTCGACCACTCGAGCCAGGCCCGGCTCATTGCGTCGAGGTCGCTCGCGGTTGCGAGTGCGTGCTTTCTCGCCGAGCGCGCGTACCAGCCGTCGCCGCAATCTTCTGCCCGCGCCAGGCCGAACGACTCCACGGCCTCGCCGGTGCCGTAACAGACGTACTTGGAGGTCGCGGTGACACGGTCGAAGCTCGCGCGCTCCAGGAGGCCGCGGAGCTGTCGACCGCGATAGGGATCGGCAGTGTTCTCGAGCAGCCACGCTCGTTCGCGGGTGGCGTAGAACCGTCTCAGGAGCTCGTGGCGGGGCCCTGCGAGAATCAAGCCTCCGTACTCGACGCAGGCGACGCCGAGGACCCCGCCCGGCTTGAGAACCCGTTTGATCTCGATGAGGCCGTCGAGCGGGCGGTCGAGCGTCTCGAGCATCGAGTGGCAGAGACAGGCGTCGAAGTGATCGTCCGGAAAGTCGAGCCCGTCGACGCTGCCGACCCGGAACTCGACATTCTCGATCTCCTGCTCGGCGGCGTAGTGCCGTGCGTCTGTGAACGCCTCCTCTGCCGGATCGACAGCGTCGACGTGCGCGACCGTCCCCGCCAGACCCAATGTGATCGTTCCCTGCCCGCAGCCGACATCGAGAAGACGAAAGTCGTCGTCCAGGTGCGGCAGCAGGAAGTCGGCGTAGTCCGCCGCGTTCCTGACTTGGAGAGACGCCTCGAATGCCGAGCTCATCCGCGGCCCCTCGAGCCCGGAGCGAGCTCAACGACGTAGCTGAACTCCACGCCCCGGACTCTAGGACGTCTCGCCTGCTCGCAGTTCTGAGGACGGGCCGGCGCGCTCCGCGGCGACGACCAGCTGCTCGAGCCTGGTCTCGATCCGCTCCGGGAGCTCGCGCTCGGCGCGCTCCGCCCCCAGGCGGAGCTCCTCCTCCGTGAGCAGGTCGAACGTCGAGATGTGCCTGCCCTTGATCCGCGCGAGCGCCTCGTCCCGGCCGAGCTCACCGGCCCACGAGAGGCGCACCGAGCGGCAGCCCCCGAAGCCCGCGGCGCCGAGCTCCGCCTCCAGCTGCTCGGGGCTCGGGAACCGCCCGCGGTCGGCCGCGGCGATGGCGGGGAACCACGGGCTCAGCCAGTAGACGTCGAAGTGCTCCGGGGCGAACGTCGCGATCGCGACCCGGCCTCCCGGCACGAGCACGCGGCCGAGCTCCGCGAGCGCACGCGGCCGGTCGACCAGATGGATCACCAGGGAGAGCACCGCCCGCTCGAACCAGCCGGCGCGGAACGGCAGCTCCTCGGCACGCCCGAGCTTGAGCCCGACGCCACGGGGGGCGCGCTCGCGCGCGACCTCCAGCATCGCCTCGCTGGGATCCACCCCCCAGACCTTCGCGTGCGCCTGCTCCGCCAGCGCGGTCGCCAGCGCCCCGGTGCCGCAGCCGACGTCGAGCACGCGCCGCCCCCGCAGGTCGCCGAGCTCGACGAGCGCGTCGAAGCGCTGCCACCACGCGGCGTCCTGCGGCCGCAGCGCGTCGTACGTCCCGGCGCGCCGGTCGAAGTCGGGCCTCACGGCTGATCGTGACGTGTTCCGTGCGTGGACTCAGGGACGCGGCGTGTGCCGTGCTGCGAGAAGGGGTTCGCAGGAGAGCTCCTGTGGATCCGCGGTTGCGGCCGAAGGCCGGCTTTGCCGGCCGGGAGGCCAGCTGCGGGCGTCCATTGCGCTACGGCGAAGGAGGGGGTACGTGGGGGAACCATGGGTTCCCCCACGTTCAATCCTCGGTCAGCTCGTCCGGCTCGGTCAGCGCCTCGATCGCGTCGCGCGCGGCGTCGACCTCGGCGTCCGCGACGAGGATCTTCAGCGGCGGATCGTCGAGAGCCTCGGGGTCGTGCTCCGCGGCGAGCTCGAACGACGACGCGATGCCGGCGGCGAGCAGGATGCTCTGGAGCTCCTCGGCCTCGGTCACGTCGCCCGCGACCGCAACCTGCACCATCCGGGTCACGTCCCTGACCCTACTCCAGTCCTGCCCCTCCGTGCACCTTTCGGCACGAGCCCGGGCGGGCCGCGCTCCGGGAACGGGATCTCGACCAGGTCGAAGTCCCGCGGGACGACCGCCTCCGCGAAGACGGCGCGCGCCTCCTCCGCGACGTCCGGGCCGAAGTAGCGGCTCGAGAGGTGGACGAGCGCGAGCAGCCGGACGCCGGCCTCGCGCGCGACGACCGCGGCCTCGGCGGCGGTCGAGTGGAGCGTCTCGTGGGCACGGTCGCGCTCGTCGGCGCAGAACGTCGCCTCGTGGACGAGCAGGTCGGCCGCGCGCGCCGCCTCGACGACGCTCGCCGCGGGCGCCGTGTCGCCCGAGAGCACGACCTTGCGGCCGGCGCGCTCCTCGCCGAGGACGTCGGCGGGCCGCACGACCGCGCCGCTCGCGAGCGTCACCTCCTCCCCGCGCTGCAGCGCCCCGCGCTCGGGCCCGTCCGGGACGCCGAGGCGATCCGCGGTCTCGACGTCGAAGCGGCCCGGACGCTGCTCCTCGACGATGGCGTACCCGACCGCGGGCACGCCGTGGTCGACCGCGAAGGCCTCGATCCGGTAGCCGTCGCGCGCGAGCGCGTCCCCCGGCGCGAGCTCCACCGTCTCGACCGGGTACGTGAGCCGTCCGAAGATGCGGCGCAGCGAGCCGAGCAGCTCGCCGAGCCCGCGCGGCCCGTGGAGCGTCAGCGGCAGCTCGCGGCCGCGCAGCGCGAACGTTTTCAGCATCCCGGGCAGGCCGAGGTAGTGGTCGGCGTGGAAGTGCGTCAGGAAGACGTCTTGCAGCTCCACGAGACCGACGTCGGAGCGGAGCAGCTGCCGCTGCGTCCCTTCGGCGCAGTCGAACAGGAGCCGCTCGCCGCCGCGGCGCACGAGCGTGGCGGCGGGCGATCGCTGGGCGGTGGGGCTCGACCCGGACGTCCCGAGGAAGACGACGTCGAGATCCACGGCGGCGATTCTACGGCCGGGCCGCCGCGGCTGATCAGAGCGACAGGTCCGTGTAGACCATCTCGCCCCTGAAGAGCTTCGCGGCGGGGTCCCACGGGAAGAAGATCGCGTTCCGCCATTCGAGCCGCTGCCCCGTCGGCTCGTGCTCGAGCCACCGGCCCTGGTGGGTCGCCGTCACGTGGGCCTCCTCGCAGACGCCCTGGGGGCCGATCACGATGTACTCGAGGTCGAAGTGGATGTCGGGGAACGCGGTCAGGAGCTGGGTGTAGAAGCGGGTCGCCCCGTCGTGCCCCTCCCAGCGGGCGCCGGTGCCCATCACCTCGTAGACGCAGTCCGCGGTCAGCGTCGAGATCAGCCCGGGCAGGTCGCGGTTGTCCTCGGCGATCGAGTGCGTCTTCCACAGCTCGCGGATCTCCGCGTACTCGTCGACGTCGACCGGCCGTCGCAACAGCTCCAGGATGCGCTCGCTCGCCATCTCGCTGACCGGGCGTCACTCTACGCCGCCGCGGCTCGCTACGGCAGCACGAGCCGCTGCCCCGGCCGGATCAGCGTCCCCGAGAGGCGGTTCCGCTGCTGCAGCTCCCAGACGCCCTCACGCGGGTCGCCGGCGAGGTTCGCGGCCGCGATCGACCAGAGCGTGTCGCCGGGCTTCACGGTGTAGCGCTGCTCGGGCGCGCCGGCGCCGGAGTCGCGCGCCAGCACGGCCCACACGGCGAGCGCGACGGCGACGACAATCAGGATCCGTGCGAACATGTGTTCGCACTATGGCAGAACACCTGTTCGGTGTCAAGGCCGCGGCATGGGTGCCGCGTGGCCGGTCCTCACGACCAACAGCGCCGCCCGCGCCGGGTTCGCCTCGGCCGCGATCCGGGCCACGATCGAGACCCGGGTCGTCACCCACGCCGGCGGCGTCAGCGCCACCTGGACGCGGGAGCGGGGCGTCAGGCGCCCGCGCCAGCAGGGCGCCACCGCGCGCCGCTCGAGCGAGCGCACGGAGCTCACGACGCGCCTCGCGGCGGGAGCGCGGTCGACCATGCAGACCACGGCGCTCGCGCCCTCGCGCGCCCCGACGAGCACCTTCAGCCCGCCCGACCGCAACCGCCGCCACGGCGTCAGGCTCGCTCCGCTCACCCTCCGCGCCGGCCGCCAGCGAACGGACGCCCCGGTACACCCGGCTGAGGTCTCGGCGATCGCGACCGCTACCGATCCTGCCGCCATCCGGGGCGTGCCGTCTACCCGGTGGAGAGCGGACTGGAAGCCCGTGTCGCGCGCGGAGTCGTCGTAGAAGCCGAAGAAGTTGAGCTGCGCGACCTGGGGGTCGCAGGCCGCGAGGCGGACGAGGCGGCCGTAGATCGCCGCCTGCCGGCGCTCACCGGTCGTGGCGACGTTCTCGAGGCCCGTGTACCCCTGCGCGTCCAGGGTGTCGACCTGCCAGCCGACCTCGTCGAGGTAGAGGCGAAGGCCGCCGACGGTCGTCGGCTGCGGCGTGCCGTGGAACGCGTCCCAGAGGGCCTGCTTGACGCGGTCGAGGTCGGCGAAGCCGGCGTTCGGCCAGGCGTACCTGCGGGTCGGGGCGTCGGAGGCGGTCCAGGGGTACGGGTGGTAGCTGAAGCCGTCCATCAGGGGCAGGCGCCGCCCGCTGTGCCGGTACCAGGCCCCGAGCGCGGCGAGGAACCGCACCGGCGAGGTCGAGCGGTTCGTCCGGGCGCGCGGGTTGTCGTTGCCGCGCGGCGAGAGGCCGACGCCGACGACCGTGATCCCCGGATCGACGGCCTTCAACGCGTCGTAGCCGGCCGCGAGGAACGCGCCGAAGCGGGCGGCCGAGAGCACCTTCCCGGTGGCGGACAGCTGCGGCCGCCAGAAGGCCGGCTGGTTCGGCTCGTTGCCGACGACGTACTGGCGCACGTCCGGGTACCGCTCGGCGAGCGCCGTCAGGTAGGCGGCGAAGCCCGCGGGCCGCGCGACGCCCGCCTCGAGCTCCCGCGGCGGGTACGGGTAGACGGCGAAGACGACCCTGATCCCGTGGCTCGCGGCAGCCGGGACGGCCCGGTCGAGAAGCTCCTGGTGCTGGATCACGTCGGGCTCGCTCGGCCGCCAGCGGACGGTGAGGATCGTCTGGCGGAGGCCCATGGCGGCCATCCGCTCGTAGAAGGCCGCGCCTCCATCGGGGGCGAACTTGCCCGTGTCGTCGTTCGCGCCCACGTCGGCCGCGTGCGCGGCCGGCGCCGTCGCCAGCGCGACGGCAGCGAGCATCGATGCGATGGCGAGTCGCCGCATACCCAGTAGTCCTCTCCCCCCTCACCGCGTCCCCCCGACGCGGCCGCCGGACTCTACGGGATGGATCGGACGAAAGTCCAGGCCGCTTGCTTAGGTCCAGACCCCGCCTCAGGCGGGCAGCGGACTGCTCACGAACAGCTTCGAACGGCGAGGGTTCGCGACGGCGCTGAGCCGGACCGCGAGCACCCACTCGCCGTCGGCCGACGCCGGCGCCAGGCCGAACGACGGGCGTCCGTACGCGGCCACCCTCCCGCGGATGACCCCGGAATCGCGTCGCAGCGCTCGCTCGATCACCGCGCGCGGCAGCTCTGCGGGGAAGGCCGCGACGGCGTAGCGCGCGGCCTCGCCGGCGGTCAGGCAGAGCCGCTTCGAGCCCTGCGTCCCGTAGCAGTGCCCCCGCCAACGGTCGCCGAAGAAGACGCGGCCGCCGACCACGCCGCGCGGCGGCGTCCACGCACGGGCCGTGCTGCAACCCTGCCTGGCCCGGCGGATCGCCGCGGTGACCGTGTCCGCGGCCGGTCGCGCGGTACCGTCCACCCGGAACAGGCCCGCCTGCATCCCCTCCCGTTCGCGCTGGTCGAAGAAGGAGAAGAACGAGAGGCCGCCGACCCCGGCATCGCAGCCCACCCGGCGGACGATGTCCGCGTAGATCCCGGCCTGCCGCTCCTCGGTGGTCACCGCCACGCGCTCGTCGCCGGTGTAGGCGGCGTGCCCGCTCGTGTCGACCTGCCAGGCGACCTCGTTGAGCAGGATCGGCAGGCCCTCGACGGGCGTCGGCTGGGCCGTGCCGTTGAAGGCGTCCCAGAGCGCCAGCTTGAGTCGGCCGAGGTTCACGATGCCGGCGTTCGGCCACTGGTAGCCCTTCGCCAGCGGCTCGACGTTCGAGTTGGGGTACGGGTGGAAGCTGAGGACGTCCATCAGCGGCCGGTC
The DNA here is from genome assembly GCA_036555085.1 of Gaiellaceae bacterium. GTDB lineage: Bacteria > Actinomycetota > Thermoleophilia > Gaiellales > Gaiellaceae > Gaiella. The sequence goes on along the minus strand of DATBMD010000206.1, from coordinate 19,374 downwards.
GCGCCCCGACCGGCGGTACCAGTTGCCGAGCGCGGTGAGAAAGCGCACGGGCGAGGTGGACGCGTTGTTCCGCGCGTTCGGCCGGTCGTTGCCGCGCGACGACAGCCCGAGGCCGGCGACGGTGATGCCGGCATCGACCTTCTTGAGCGCGTCGTAGGTCGCAGCCAGGAGCCGGCCGGCGGCGCGGGCCGAGACCTGGCGGCCGCGCCGGTCGAACTGGGGCCGCCGGAAGCGCGGCTGGTTGGGCTCGTTCCCGATCACGAACGTGTCGACGGTCGGGTAGCGGCGGGCGATTCCAGCCGCCCACGCCGCGAAGCGCTCGGCGGCCGCGACGCTCGCTCCGAGCACGGTCGGCCGGGCCGGGTAGAGCCGGAACACGACCTCGATCCCGTGCCGCCGGGCGATCGGCAGCGCGCGCTCGAGGGCGGCCGTGTCCGACGACTCCGTCTGCCTGGACGGGTCGTAGGCGAGCGTCATCACGTTGACGTGGAGGCCAACCCGCTTCATCGCCGCGAAGTACGGTGCGCTCTCGGCGCCGAGGTACCTGCCGGTGTCGTCGGTGGCGCCGAAATCGGTGCCTCCGGCCGCCGCGGCCGTCGCCAGCACGACCGCGAGCACGGCAAATGCAACCCAGATTCGTCCCACGATCCCCATCGGTTCCCGCCCCGGCGGCACTTCCCTGCCTGCCTCGCTCAGGTCATTCGAGCGCTGCCAGCACGGCGTCGAGCAGCCGGGAAGGGCCGAACCGTACAGGATCGTCGACGACGACGCCCGTCTGACCCTCTGTCCTCGCGATCTCCTCGCGGGCGGCGTCTTCGGCCAGCGTTCGCGTGTTCAGGGCGATGCACGCGACCCGTGCGGGCCGCCGCGCCAGCGCGATCTGCTCGTGCAGCGCGACCAGGTCCGGAAGGTCGCGCAGCGGGTGCCCGGGGTACCCGTCGATCTCCACCGTCCCGGCCTTGTGGCAGAGCACGAGCGCGTGCGGCGCCGAGCCGTGCAGCAGGCCGAGCGTGACGCCGGAGTAGGCCGGGTGCGTGATCGACCCCTGCCCCTCCACGAGCAGCAGCTCGCCGCCGCGCTCGTGACCCTCGACGACGAGCCGCTCGGCGGCGCCCGCGACGAAGTCGGCGACGACCGCGTCGACGGAGATGCCCCAGCCGGCGATCGCGATCCCGGTCTGGCCCGTGGGGACGAAGACGCTGCTGAGGCCGCGCCCGCGCGCCTCGCGGTCGAGCTCGAGCGAGACGGTCATCTTCCCGATCGCGCAGTCCGAGCCGACGGTGAGGACGATCCGGGCCGGCACCTCGAAGTTGGCGCCGGTCGGGCAGTCGAGCCCGGGCGGCGGCCGGCGCAGGTCGCGGAGCTCGACCCCGAACCGCGCCGCCAGCTCCGAGAGCTCCGGGTCGTCGGCGACGAACTCGTGCAGGCCGTTCTCGATCTCCAGGCCCGCGCGAATGCAGCTCTTCAGCAGCTCGCGCCAGGCGGGCGGGAAGCGGCCGCCCACCGTCGCGACCCCCACGAGGGCGGTCGCAGGGCCGTAGCCGAGAGCGTCGTCGAGGGCGCCGACGATCGGGACGCCGTCGTGGGCCGCGCCGGCACGCTCAGAGTCCAGGATCGCGACGACGTCGTCGCGGCGGTAGCGGAGCACGCCGCGCATGGTCTTGCCGTGATGCTCGTCGGCCGAGAAGCCCTCGGCGAGGATCAGCAGGCGGCGCTCCATCAGCCGGCGAGCCGGACGCCGAGGCCCGGCGCGTCGGCAGGCACCTGGACGCCGTCGAGGAGCTCCGGCCCGGGGCACGGGTCGTCGCGGAGCAGCAGGTTGCCGTCGAGGTCGACATGGTCGCAGAGCGGGGCGACGGCGCAGCCGGCGGCGATCCCGAGGCCCGACTCGATCATGCAGCCCAGCATGACGCCGAGGCCGAGCGCCCGCGCAGCGTGAGCCATGCGGACCGCCTCGCGGATGCCGCCCGACTTCGCGAGCTTGATCGTGATCCCGTGCGCGATCTCGGCGCAGGCGGCGACGTCCGCGAGCGTGTGGCAGTCCTCGTCGACGTAGATCGGCACCGGCGAGCGGGCCTTCAGCTCGCGGCCGCCCTCGTCGCCGGCGCGCAGCGGCTGCTCGACGTACTGGACGCCGAGGCCTCCGAGCTCCTCGCAGGCGGCGAGGGCCTCGTCGAGCGACCACCATTCGTTGACGTCGATCTGGAGCGGCAGGTCGGTGACGCCGCGCACCGCGCGGACGCGCTCCAGGTCGAGCCCGTCGCCGCCGCCGACCTTCAGCTTCAGGCGGTGGAACCGCGGCGCCGCCGACTCGGCGCGACGGGCCATGTCGTCCGGGTCCCCGAGCCAGACCGTCCACGACGTGGGCGGCCCGGTCCGCCGCAGGCCGAGGAGCCGCCAGACGGGGACGCCGAGCAGCGTGCCCTGCAGGTCGTGCAGCGCTGCGTCGAGCGCGGATTTCGCGGCGTGCTCGCCCGGCGTCTCCGCGAGGCGCGCGCCGATCTCGTCGAGCGCGAACGGGTCGTCGCCGACGTGGCCGGCGTGCGCCTCGACGAACGCGAGCGCCGACTCGGCCGACTCCTCGTAGCGCTCGATCGGCGCCGCCTCGCCCCGGCCCGTGACGCCGTCGTGCCGGAGCTCCACCTGCACGACGTCCGCCCAGTCGGACGACTCGCGCGAGATGACGAACGTCTCGGCGAGGTGCAGGCGGACGATCTGCGCGCCCACCTCCACGGCTCAGCCGCTCGCGATCGAGTCCACGTAGGCGATCACGTCGTCCTCGTCCTGGCCGGAGACGAGGCCGGCGGGCATCGTGCCGCCGCCCGCGTCGATCTTCGCGCGCACCTGCGCGGCGCTGAGGCCGGAGCCGGCAAGGGCGGGCCCGACCCCTCCCTCGCCCGCCGACCCGTGGCAGGAGGAGCAGTTGTCCTGGTAGAGCGTCTGGCCGCGCGCGGCGTCGCCGGTGGCGGCGGGGACGGTCTCGCCGCCCGCAGCCGGTGGCGGCGCGGGCGGCGGCGCCGCGGCCTCCCGCTCGAAGGGCTGCGCGACCGCCAGGATGATCGCGGCCGCCCAGACCCAGAGGAACAGGATCAGTGGCTTGATCGCCTTCTCGAGGCTCAGAAGCCGAACCTCACGTCCGTGAAGTACCACCAGCTCGACGTCAGCCAGACCACGGCCAGCACCGAGAACAGCGTCCCGCCCACGACCGGCAGCACCCAGTGCGGGTAGCCGTGGTCGCGCACGATGAAGACCTTTGCCGCGAAGACGCCGTACACGAACGACCCGGCGATCGAGTGGATCGTGACCCGGGCGTCCGGGGTCTGCCAGCCGAGGATGAAGACGCAGTGGAAGAAGACCGGCAGCGTGCAGACGAACGCCAGGCGGCCGGACCAGCGGTGCACCCGCGCGACCGACGGCACGCCGAACGGCAGCAGCCCCTTGATGTGGCCCCACATCCGCGTCGCCGTCGTCACCTGGACGAGCGCGAGCACGATCGCGGCCGTCGCGAACCAGGCCTTGGCGGCGATCGTGGTCGAGAAGACCGTCGTGACGGCGTCCTCGTACCACTGGGCAACGTCGGCGAGCCAGAGCATCCGGAAGGTCGACTCTATTGCGCGCGGCTCGCCGCACTCAAGCCGCCGCGCACAGCGTGACTCAGGAAACGTCCGGCCCGGCAGACCGACCTCCGGCCACGACCCGCCGCTCATTGGCGACCGCGACTACACTGGCCCCTCCGCGCCCGTAGCTCAGGGGATAGAGCGCGCGCCTCCGGAGCGCGAGCCGCGTGGGGGAACCCCTGGTTCCCCCACGAGCCCCCTCCTCAACGCCGAGACACCGACAACCCCCACCGGGCCTCCCGGCCGGCCAAGCCGGCCTCCGGCCACCACCCGCCACACACCGGCACCCGCGACTACACTCACCACTCCGCGCCCGTAGCTCAGGGGATAGAGCGCGCGCCTCCGGAGCGCGAGGTCGCAGGTTCGAATCCTGCCGGGCGCATCGCGACGGGACGCATGAGCTCGATGGAGCGCGAACGACGTCGGAGGCCCTGATGCCTGGAACGGTGCCGCCGGTGCGCGAATTGGACGACACGGACGAGCGATGATTTCTGCCCCGAATCCGGTCTATGAGAGCGAGAGTCGCCATGGCTCCAGTCGACATGCGCCTGAAAGGGGTCACGAGATGAGCGAGCCGCTCAACGCCGTCGGTGCGATCACGATGTTCGTGGAGGATCGAGAACGGGCCAGGGAGTTCTACGGACGCGTCTTCGGGGTCGATCCGATGTACGAGGACGAAGACGCGGTCGCGTTCAAGCTCGAGAACATGGTCGTGAACCTGCTCGTGGAGAGGGAAGCGGACGATCTGATCGGCCCAGCCCCCGTCGGCCGGCGAGACGCCGGATCGCGATTCCAGCTGACGATCTGGGTCGAAGACGCCGACGCGGTCGCCGAGGAGCTCGCCGGTCGAGGCGTCGAGCTTCTCAACGGCCCGAAGGACCGTGCGTGGGGGATGCGGACGGCCGCGTTCGCTGACCCCGACGGCCACATCTGGGAAGTGGCAGCGAAGATCTCGTCTTGACCGAGGGCGGCTGGCGTCCTCTCACAACCCGAAGACGAGCGCGAGCGCCGCGTCGAGGTCACGCGGCTCGCCCGCGCTCGGCTTCCACGCGAGGGCGTCGGTTGACCAACCGGCGCCCTCGCGGGATGGAGCTCAGGCCAGCGGGCGCTTGAGCAAGACGACCGGCCAGGCGATCAGGTCGCCGTACTTCAGCGACAGGCCGATTGCCTCCCAGCCTTGCTCACCCAGCTGGTTCAGGCGGTCGGGCGTCCAGGGCTCGTCCGCCTTCTTCAGCCCCTTCGCCTCCTGCAGCGGCACGACCAGGTACTCCCATCGCTCGAAGCCTGCCGGCGGCGACTCGCGCCCGAGCGGAGCGTCGATCAGCGGCGAGGTCGATGTCATCTCGCACCTCCTTCCTCACTGCACGCTCGCAGCGATCGCGCCCCCTCGCATCGGTGAAGATCCGAAGGCCCGCTGCGGGCTGCGAGCAGCCTCTAGCACAATCGGGCGATGCGGATCGTCCCCTGGATCCCGCCGCTGTACGACGATCGCGCCGACGGGGGCCACGCGCTCGCGCCGGCGGTCGCGGCGCTCGACGCGAAGGATCCGGTCGTCGTCGGCGTCGCGCGCGGCGGGGTCGCGGTGGCAGTCGAGGTCGCCCGGACGCTGGCGGCGCCGCTGACCGCAGTGGACGTCGAGCGGGTGGACGCGCACGCGTGGCGCCTCGGCGCCACCACCGCCGACGGGCCGCCGTACCTGCGCGAGGGGCACGGCGTCCCGGACGCCGTCGTCGAGGTCGCGCTCGAGCGGGCGCGGGCCGCCGCGGCGGCGCTCGAAGCGAGGCTGGAGCACCGCCCGCTCCCCGTCGCCGGGCGAACGGCGATCCTCGTCGATGACGGGCTGATCGCCGGCCTGACGCTCGCCGCGGCCTGCCGCTGGGCGCGTGCCGGCGGCGCCGAGCGCGTCGTCGCCGCGACGCCGGTCGGGCACGTCGACGGGCTCGCGCTCCTGCACGGCGAGGCGGACACGGTCGTCTGCGCCCACCCGCTGACCGAGATCGCCGTCGTCGGCCAGGCGTACGAGAGCTTCGACCCGCTCGACGAGTGGTTCGTCGCCGGGCTGCTAGCAGGCGCCAGCGGCTAGCCCGAGGCTACGCCGTCGCCTCCGGCGGCGGGCCGAAGACGCGGTTCCGGATGTCCTCGCCGCGCGCGGCGATCTCGCCCAGCTCCCAGAGGAAGCCGAGCACGTTCCGGTCGGGCGGCCCGAGCTCGGTCGCGAGCCTGAACCCGGAGGAGCGGACGGACATCGCGATCCCGAGCAACCGCGCGATCAGGTCGTCCGCCGCCTCCTGCAGCGTCTGCCCGTCCCCGTGGGTGACCCCGGCGAGCACCAGCCGGCAGCGGCCCGCCGTCTCGCGCACCTGGAGGCTGGGGATCCACGTCTCGGCCACGGTCTGAGTGTGGCCGCCCTGCCGGCGGCGGCGAGTCCCCCGTTCGAGGGACACGCCGGGCGAACGGGCTTGGCGGCGGCGGCCGGTCGTGGGAGCATCGGGCGGCCGTGAGCACGGACCCGCTCGCCCTCCCGCCCGAGGAGATGCGCCGCCTCGGCTACCGCGCGGTCGACCTGCTGATCGACCGGGTGCTCGACGTCGACTCGCCGGCGGTGCGGCGCGGCACGCCCGCAGCGATGCGCGCGCTGGTCGACGAGCCGCCTCCCGAGCAGCCGGCGGCCGAGCCGCTCGACCGCCTCTTCCACGACGTGCTCGCCCATGCGGCCCGCGTCGACCACCCCCGCTACCTGGCGTTCATCCCCTGCTCCGGGACGTGGCCGGGAGCGCTCGGCGACTTCGCGGCGAGCGCGCTCTCGCTCTACGCCGGCTCGTGGGCCGAGTCCCCCGGCCCGACCCAGCTCGAGCTGACGGTGCTCGGCTGGTTCAAGGACTGGCTCGGGTACCCGGCCGGCGCCGACGGCCAGCTGACGAGCGGCGGCTCGCAGGCGAACCTGCAGGCGCTCGCCTGCGCCCGCGAGCTTCGCGCCGGGGCGATGCGCGACGACCTCGTCGTCTACGTCGCCGACCAGGGTCACTCGTCCCTCGCGCGTTCCGCGCGCGTGCTCGGGTTCCGCCCCGAGCAGGTGCGCGTGCTGCCGACGGACGCGGAGCTCCGCCTCCGGCCGGAGACCCTCGTCGCCGCGATCGAGAGCGATCGCGCGCGCGGCCTGACGCCGCTGTTCGCATCGGCGAGCGCCGGCGCGACCAACACGGGCGCCGTCGACCCGCTGGCAGAGCTGGCGCGGACGTGCCGGGAGCGTGCCGTCTGGCTCCACGTGGACGCCGCCTACGGGGGCTTCGCGGTGCTGACCGAGCGGGGCCGCAGGGCGCTGGCGGGCATCGAGCTGGCCGACTCGGTGACGCTCGATCCGCACAAGTGGCTCTACCAGCCCTACGAATGCGGCTGCGTGCTCGTCCGCGAGCCCGGCGCGCTCAGGAGCGCCTTCCAGGTCGTGCCGCCGTACCTGAAGGACGTCGACGCCGCCGACGGGGAGGTGAACCTCGGCGACCACGGGATCCAGCTGAGCCGGACCAGCCGCGCGCTGAAGGTGTGGCTCTCGGTGCAGACGTTCGGCCTGGGTGCGTTCCGCGACGCAATCGACCGTTCGCTCGACCTGGCCGAGCACGTCGCCGGGCGGATCGAGACGAGCGAGACGCTCGAGCTGCTCGCCCCGCCGTCGCTCGGGATCGTCTGCTGCCGCCGCCGCTTCGCGGAGATAGACGACGAGCGCGAGCTCGCGCGTCTCAACGCCCGCCTCGCCGCGGGGCTGGAGGAGAGCGGCGCGGGCTTCGTCTCCTCGACCGTCCTGCAGGGGCGCTACGCGATCCGCCTCTGCGCGCTCAACCACACCACGGAGCGGCGCCACGTCGACGAGGTCCTCGACCAGCTCGAGCGCGAGCCGCCGCTCCTGTCCGAGCATGTGCCCGAGGGTCACCGGCGCGACGGGGACGTTCGCCGGTCGTGGCTGCGCGCACGCGTCGGCGCCGGCGACGTCGAGCCGACCGCGGAGCTCGTGGCGGCGCTGCCGTGGTTCGGGCACCTCTCGTCGCGCGAGCTCGACCGCGTCGCAAGGCTCGGCGCCGTCCGCGAGGTGGCCGCCGGCGAGACGATCCTGCGGGAGTGGGACGCTTCCCGTGACTTCTACGTCGTCCTCGAGGGAGACGTGACGGTCAGCCGGACCGGCGAGCTGCTGGACACGCTCGGCCCGGGTGAGTTCTTCGGCGAGATCGCGGCGCTCGACTGGGGGCGCGGCTACGGCTATCCACGGATCGCCACGATCGCGGCCGCCGGCCCCGTCCGGCTGCTCGCGTTCGGCGACGGCGCGCTGGAGGCGCTGATGAGCCTGTCGCCGCCGCTCGCCGAGGAGGTCGAGCGCGTCGTGGCGGCGCGCCTGCGCGCCCTCGTCTGATGACCGCGTACCTCGGGCGCATCCCCGCCGTGCTCGGGTCGGTGTTCGGCAACCCCGAGCTCCGCCGCGTCGAGCTCGCCTTCGCGGGGTTCAACGCCGCCGAGTGGGCGGTCTGGATCGCGATGATCGTCTACGCCTACGACCGGGGCGGAGCGACTGCGGCGGGCCTCGTGGCGCTCGTGCAGCTCGTCCCGGCGGCAGTGTTCGCCCCGATCGCCTCGACGCTCGGCGACCGCCACCGCCCCGGTCGCGTGCTGGTCTGGGGCTACGTCGCGCAGGCGGCCGGCATGGGCCTCACGGCCGCGGTGCTCCTCGCCGGCGGCCCGGCGCCGATCGCCTACGCCGCCGCCGCCGTCGCGGCGACGGCGGTCACGATCACGCGACCGGCGCAGGCCGCGCTCGTACCGGCCCTCGCACGCCGGCCCGAGGAGCTGACGGCCGCGAACGTCGTCTCCGGCTGGATCGAGAGCCTCAGCATGCTCCTGGCGCCCGCGCTCGCCGGCGTCCTGCTCGGCGTCTCGGGCCCCGGCTGGGTGTTCGCCGTGATGGCCGTAGTGGCGGTCGCCAGCGCCGTCCTCGTCGTCCCGGTGCCCGGCCCGCCGCCCGCCGGCGTGGGCGACGCGCCTGCGGCGGCGCTCGCCGAGACCGCCGAGTCGCTGCGCCTGGTCCGCGGCGAGCCGGCCGTGCGCCTGCTCGTGCTCCTGCTCGGCGCCCAGTTCGTCGCGATAGGCGCCCTCGACGTCCTCTACGCCGAGCTGGCGATCGGCGTGCTCGACCGGGGCGATGCGTGGGCGGGCTACCTGAACGCGATCTTCGGGCTCGGCGGGACGCTCGGAATCGCGGTCACGGTCGCCCTCGTCGGACGGCGCCGGCTGGCGCCGGCGCTGGTCGCGGCGCTCGCCGTCTGGCTCGGCGCGTTCGTCGTGCTCGGCGTCGAGCCCGTGCTCGCGACGGCAATCGCCATGCTCGCCGTCGCCGGCGCCGCGAGGAACGTGTTCGACGTCGCCGGGCGCACGCTGCTGCAACGCGTCGCTCCCGGCGAGCTCCTCGCGCGCGTGTTCGGGCTGCTCGAGGGCCTGACGATGGGCGGCCTCGCGCTCGGCTCGCTGCTCGCGCCCGCGCTGATCGCGCTTGGTGGCGCCGAGCTGGCGCTGCTGGGCGTGGGCGCGCTACTCCCGCTCGCGGCGCTCCTCGGCGGCCGGCGCCTGCTCGAGATCGACCGCGAGGCCGACGTGCCGGTCGTGGAGATCGGGCTGCTGCGCTCGCTGCCCCTGTTCGCGCCGCTCGGGCCGGACGTGCTGGAGGGTCTCGCCCGCTCGCTCGAGGCCGTCACCGCCCCTGCCGGCACCGTGGTGATCAGGGAGGGCGACGGCGGCGACCGCTTCTACCTGGTCGCCGACGGCGAGATCGGCGTCAGCCGGAGCGACGGCCTCACCGCCACCCTGCGCCGCGGGCAGGGGTTCGGGGAGATCGCGCTGCTCAGGGACGTTCCTCGGACGGCGACGTGCACCGCGGTGACGGACGCCGCTCTCTACGCCCTCGGCAAGGACGACTTCCTGACCGCCGTGACCGGGCACCCGCGTGCTGCGGAGGAGGCCGCGCAGCTCGTCGAGGCGCGCCTCGCCCCCGGCCCCGCCGGGCCTTAGAACTCGTTTCGAAACGAAGCCTTGTGCCGTCGGCACGCGCTCGGCGGCGCGCTGCTTCGTCCTCGGTCGCCCCGATATGTCACATATCGGGGCTCCCTGCGTCCTCGCATCGCACCGCCCAGCGCGTCCCGCCGGCGAAGCGTCATTCCGAAACGAGTTCTTAGCCCGAAGCCGAGCGCAGCACGTCGACCCCCGACGGCTGCGGATCGCCGTCGCCGGGCTCCGCCGTCACGACCAGCACGGGGTACTGCGCCGGGTCGGCCGCGGCCGCGAGGGTCACGTCGGTGCGGCCGTTCCCGTCCGGGTGGAACGTGCCCGCGGAGATGCGGTCCGGGCGCCCGGGCAGGTCGCCCGGCCCGACGAACCAGAGCTCGTAGAGCTCGCCCCGGGGCAGGAGCGGCAGCGAGTCGCTCCGGAAGCCGATCACGCGGCCGATGCCGGTCCTGCGCACCTCTGCCTGTCCGACCGCGCCGCCTGCGGGGGAGGTGAGCGTGACGTCGAGCTCGAGCGTCCCGGGGGGCCCGCCGCGGAGCACGAGCGCGATCGCCACGAGCGCCACGGCGGCGGTCGCCGTGGCCGCGGGAAGCCCCAGCGCGAAGCGGAGGCGGAAGCGGCGGCGAGGCGGGCGGGCCGCGCGGCCGTTCGCAGCGGGCTGCCCGCCCGCCGCGAGCGAGCGGGCGCGGAGGCGTTCGGGCGGCTCGTCCGGCGGCAGCGCGAGCCGGAGCAGGGCTCCGGTGGCCGAGAGCTCGCTCAGCTCGTCGCAGCAGTCGTCGCAGCCTCGCAGGTGCGACTCGAACCGCTCCCGCTCGGCCGGGGACAGCGACCCGAGCAGGAAGACGCCGAGGTCGTCGTGCAGGTCCCGTTCCTCAGACAACCAGATCACGCTCCCGCAGGACGCGGGCGAGCGCGCGCAGCGCCCGCAGCGTCCTCGTCTTGACGGTGCCCAGCGGTAGGTCGAGGAGCCTGGCGACCTGCGACTGGGTCAGGTCGGCGCGGTACTGCAGCTCGAGCACGCGACGCTGGTGGGGCGGCAGCGTGTCGAGCGCCTCGCGCACCCAGAGGCCGAGCACGAGGCGGTCGAACGCCTCCCCCGCGGCGGGGTCGTCGCCCGCGATCTCGGCCACGGGCGCGGGGCCGGCGCCGTTCCGGCGCCAGAGGTCGACGGCCGCGCGGCGGGCGAGCATGAAGAGGAACGTCGAGACCGCGCCGCGGCGGGCGTCGAACCGGCCGGCCGAGCGCCACAGGCGCAGGAACGTCTCCTGCACGAGATCCTCGGCGAGGCCGGCGTCGCCGAGCAACGCGAGGCCGATCCGGTAGACGCGGGTGCCGTAGCGGTCGTAGAGCTCGGCGAGCGGCTCGCCCCGGTCGCCCGCGGCGAGCCGACCGACCAGCTCGGCCTCCGCCTCGGCCAGCAGGCGGCGATCGTCGGCGGTGAGCTGCGTCCCTGGCACTGTCACCGTATTCGCCCCGGGAGCGGCGGCCGGTTCGCAGGGGCGGGGCAGGTGCCGCCCGCCCCTGCGTGTCGCCGCCTACTGGTCCTGCCAGGCGGCCAGCCCGGTGATCGTGAGGTCGCCCGAGCCGATGCGACCGAGCTTGCGGGTGGCGCCGGTCGTGACGTCGACGGTGAAGAGCTCGGCGCCCGCGCGCCCGGCCCGGGTGCCGGCGACGTAGCCGACGTCTCGCGCGCCGGCGATGTCGAAGCCGACGTCTCGGCCCAGGTCGAGCCCGAGCTGCCTCGGATTCATCAGCGTGCCGTCGTTGGCCGGCTGCTGGAGCCAGAGGGTGTCGGCGCCCGAGCCCGTGTCGTAGGCGAACAGCATCGTCGCGGCCGGCCGGTTGGCGAACGCCGCGAACGACGAGCTCGTGTACGCGGAGCCGACGACAGTGACCCCGGCCGGGGTCAGCGCCTTGTCGCTCGCGAGGAGCGAGCCGGCGTCCGGATCGAGCCGGAGGCTGTCGTCGGCATCGCTCGTGACGCGGATCTTGTCGACCGTCGGGTTGAAGTCGAAGCCGATCCGGTCGCCCTTCAGCGCCGCCGGAGCGGCCTCGAAGGCGGGGCCCTCGGCGACGGCGATGGCCGTCCTCGGGTTGACGCGGTAGACGACCTTGTCGGAGCCGAGCGCGTAGAGGTCGCCCGTGGCCGGCCGGAAGTCGATCCCTGACAGGGACACGCCGGCGGGCAGGCCGGTGATCTGCTTCGCGCTCGACAGCCACGGAAGCGCGGCCGGGAAGCTGTGCAGGTTGCCGGCCGTGTCCGTCGCGTAGAGCACGCGCGTGTTCACGCTGCGGGCGCGTTTGGCGTTCTTGCCCGCATCTCCCGTCGCCAGGGCGGCGAGCGGCAGAGCCAGGGCGACGAGCGCCGCGAGGACGGTCAGGCGGCTGAGGGTTGCGGTGGTCATCGTGCTGGAACCTCCTGAAGTCGGGTACGACCGTCAGTTCGCAGCCGACCGGGCAGGCGGTTCCACCGTCGTGAGCGTCCTCCGGGCCGCTCGACGGCGGCGGATTCGACCGCGGGGCAGTCTGTGGACAGCCGCCGGTGAAGCCGGGAGACGGCCACCGGCCACCGGTCACCTCTCGGCCACGTCCTTTCGGGCGACCTCGTCCGGAACGGATGGGGGGCGAATGCCGCCCCGCGAGCGGCCTCCGGCGGCGGCCATGTCCCCGCGGGACATGGCCAGGGTCTGACCCCGGACACGTCCCGAGCGGACAGTCCGAACTGTGTCGAATGTGTGCCAGTCGCTCCACAGGGACGACCGGCGGCGTCGCGTTCACGGCGCCGGCGTGCGCGCGGCTAGGGTCTCGCGGTGATCGCCTGGCTGCGCAGCCTCGATCCCCGCTTGCCGCGCTCGGTCTACACACTGCAGGTCGGCGGCCTGTTCAACGCGTTCGGGAACGGCCTGATCCTCCCGTTCCTCTTCATCTACCTCTACAACGTCCGCGGGATCGACACGGGCACCGTCGGCCTGATCGTGGCGACGAACGCGATCGTCAGCATGGTCGCAGGCCCCGCGATGGGCGCCCTGGTCGACCGCGTCGGCGGCCGGGCGATGCTGGGTGCCTCGCTCGTCTTCCTCGCGGCCGGCTACGCGCTCTTCACGATCGTCACCGTCCCCTGGCAGGGGTTCTTCGCCAGCGCCGTCACGGGCATCGGCAACGGCGGCTTCTGGCCCGCTCAGTCGACGCTCATCGCGGGCCTCACCCCCGCCGAGCGGCGTCCCGCCGCCTGGGGGATGCAGCGCGTGACGATGAACCTCGGGATCGGTCTCGGCGCGCTGGTCGGCGGGCTGATCGCCACGACCGAGAACACGACGAGCTTCGCCGTGCTGTTCCTCGGCGACGCCGCGACCTTCCTCGTCTACCTCGTCGTACTGTTCGCGCTCGTCCCGGAGCCCGCCCACGGCGGCGCCCGCGGCTCACGATCGGGGACGTACAGCGACGTGCTCCGGCATCGCGCGTTCCTCGGCCTGCTCGGCGTGAACACGCTGTTCATCTTCGCCGGCTTCTCGGGGTTCGAGCTGCTGCCCGTCTACGCGAAGAACGAGGCGAGCGTGGGCGAGCAGGCGATCGGCATCGTCTTCCTCGTCAACACGATCGTGATCGTGCTCGCGCAGCTGCCGATCACGAAGCTCTCCGAGGGCCATCGCCGGATGCGGACGCTGGCGCTGCTCGGGATCCTCTGGGCCGCGTCGTGGCTGCTCGTCCCCTTCGCCGGCTGGTGGGTGACGGGCGCGGCGGCGGCGCTCCTGCTGATCGTCGCGATGTCGGTCTTCGCGATCGGCGAGTGCCTGCACGGCGCGGTCTACGGGCCGCTCGTGGCGGATCTCGCGGACACGCGCCTGGTCGGGCGCTACATGGCGCTCTCGGCGCTCTCCTGGCAGCTCGGGTTCGCGCTCGGGCCGGCGATCGGCGGCTTCGTGCTCGGCGGCTCCCCCGTCGCGGTGTGGTTCGGCGCCGCCGCGCTGTGCGTCGCCGGCAGCGCCTGCGCGCTCGCGCTCGAGGCGGCGCTGCCGCAGCGTCTCCGCCGCACGCCGGTCGCGGAGCCGCCGCCGCCTCGCTCCGCGGGCGCCTCCGAGCTCCCCCCTGCGGGGGTCCCCGCCGGAGGAACGCCGCAGTAGAATCCGAATGGAATGACGTTCGTGGACGACCCGCTCAGTACCCATGCCCAGCCTGCCCCGGATCAAGCGGCGCGCTCGCCCCGGCGGGGAGGCTGTCGAGCGGTCCCGCGCGTCCGTCCAGGAGCTCACCGCTAGCGGCCTCACCTGGGTCAACGTCGTCGCTCCGGACGTGGAGACGGCGACGGCGCTCTCCGATCGCTTCGGCTGGCATCCCCTCGACGTCGAGGACGTCGTCTCGAAGCGCCAGCGGCCAAAGGTCGACGCGTACGAGGACGACGGCTACCTGTTCGCCGTCCTGCACTTCCCGGTCTTCGACAAGGCGATCCAGCGCCTGAACGCCGCCGAGCTCGACGTCTTCGTCGGCCCGGACTACCTCGTCACGATCCCGAACCGCGAGCTGCTGCCGGTGACGCGCCTCTTCGGGCGCTGCGAGAGCGACGCCGAGTTCCGCGAGCAGCTGTTCTCGAAGGGCTCCGGACGGCTGCTGTACGAGGTGCTGGACGACCTCTTCGACTACTGCTTCCCGATCCTCGACAAGATCGCCCACAAGCTCGACCGGATCGAGGACGAGCTGTTCGAGGGCCGCTCGGAGGAGATCGTCCGGGACATCTCCAACGTCAAGCAGGAGATCATCTCGTACCGGAAGATCATCAAGCCCGAGCGCGCGACGCTGCGCGTGCTCGAGCGCCGGGTCGAGGGCTTCCTGCCCGAGGAGCTGGAGCTCTACTTCGACGACATCGTCGACGCCGCCGAGCGGATCTGGGACCTGCTCGACAACTACAAGGAGGTCGTCGAGGGCCTCGAGTCGACGAACGAGTCGGTCATCTCGCATCGCCAGAACGACGTGCTCCGGGTGCTGACGATCTTCAGCGCCACGATGCTGCCGCTGACCCTGCTGACGAGCATCTTCGGCATGAACGTGCTCTTCCCCGGGGAGGGGTCGCGCGAGGCGTTCCTCGTAATCATGGCCGCGCTCGTGGTGGCGCTCGTCGCGATGCTCGGCTTCTTCCGCTGGAAGCGCTGGCTCTAGCGGAAACCGCAGGGAAGTGCCTCGCGCGGGCGAGCGCTGCGCGTCCAAATAAGATGGCGCATGACTTCCGCGCTCCTCGGCCTGATCTGCGTGGCTACGTCCGGCGTCATACTGGTCGCGCTGCACCTCCTGCCGACCGGGCTCGATCCGATCCGCTACGCCGTGAGCGACTACGGCTGGACCTCGTACCACCTGGGCTACCGCACGATGGTCGTGCTGCAGGGCGTCGGGGCGATCCTGATCGCGGTCGGGCTGGGACAGGAGACGGACGTGAGCTCGCTCGGCTGGCTCTACGTCTACGGCGTCGCCCGGCTCCTCGTCTCGGGGTTCATGACCGATCGCGACCCGGAGAGCCTTCGCTCGCTCACGCGAACCGGCCGCATCCACATGCTGCTCGCCGGGACGGCGTTCGCTTCCATCGCCGTCGCGGCGACACACCTCGACTGGACGGGCAAGCCCGCCGTTCTCGGTCCGCTCGGGTGGATCGTGACGGCAACGGCGATCGCAACCGGCACCGCTATCGTCGTCCCACCGATCCGACGTGCCGCGCTCGGGCTGATCGAGCGAACCCACTACGCCGCGGCCATCACCTGGCTGATCGTCGTATCGGCCTCGATTCTCTAGCGACAGCTCGCTGCCGGTTCAGCGAAGGTCGTCGACGACGTAGTCCGACGGTGAATCGAAGTGCGCGCCCTCGGGGCGTAGGCGCATCGAGACGCCGATCAGCTCGGTGCGAAAGCCGCGGGCCAGCATCAGGCGATAGGCATCGAGCCGGCCGGTGTTGACCCCGGCCACGAGCCGGCCGAGCCCCGTCTCCGCCGCGAACGCCTCGCACGCGTCGAGCAGCCGCTCGAAGCGCTCGGGCGCGCCCCCACCGGGCCCGACGGCGGCGAACTTGACGTAGCACGCGTCGCTGCCCGCCTCGCTGCCCGCACCGCAGTGGCACAACGCCATGCCCTCGAGCGTGCCCTCGTGACGTACCAGGATCGTGTCGCCGAGACCCTGCGACTGCACGGCGACGATCTCGCACTCGAGGTCGAGCCCCGGGAAGACCCGATCCGTGAGCTCGAGAATCTCGTCGAGGACGGGCTCCGCGGAGAAAAGCGCGTAGGAGTGCGTCGCCTCGGCCTGCGGCGCCTTCGCCGTCACCGCCGTGAGCGCGCCGGGCCAGAACCCGTGCTGCTGGTACAGGCCGAGGTGCTTGGGGCTGGACGGGAAGGTGAAGAGCCCGGCCTGCCGGACGTCCCACCGCGCGAACGCGTCGACCACGGGCTGGAGCAGCCGGCCGCCGATGCCGCGGTCCCAGAGGTCGGGACGGACCGAGAGCGGGCCGAAGAAGCCGAACGATCCCCACCGGGCGGCGAGCACCGATCCCACCACCTCGCCCTCGAGCTCGGCCGCCCAGGCGTGCTCCGGCGCCGCCCGATATCTCGTGCGCACGGTCTCGCTGTCCCCGAAGGCCGCGCTCGGATCGGGGAGCCCGCGAAACGTCCCGAACGCGGCGCGCATGACCCGATCCGCGGCGTCGAGGTCGTCGGGCCGCAGCGGCCGGACGATGACCGCGCGCCCGGGCGCGTCGGCGCTGGGCCCGAGGGACATGCGCGAACCCTCGCACAGGCGCTGCGCACCCGGGGCCGGCCTTGGAGGGGTAGGATCGCGGCTCGCTCTCGGCCCCGGACCCAGGAGGCGCAATGCCCACCTTGATGGCGTACCACGACGTCGACGACAAGGATCACTGGCTCACCTCGCCCAAGCGTGAGGAGTTCTTCGGGCCGCTCGGGGTCACCAACATCCGGACTTTCATCGACCCGGAGAACCCGACGCGCGTCGGCTTGCTGGCGGACGTCCCCGACATGGACGCCCTCGTGGCTGCGATGGAGACCGAGGCCGCCGCCGAGGCGATGGCCCATGACGGCGTCCGACCCGAGACGCTGGTGATCCTGGTCGAGGCGTAGGCCGTCGCTCTGCCCGCCGTATCAGGCCGACGGCGGCAGCGACGTTCGACGACCCGAGCGGCGGGCCGCACGCGCACGAACGAGCCCGGGGAGCGCGCAGACCGACCAGCCGAGCAACCACGCGGCCGCGACCCACGGTGCGAGCTCGAGGCGCTCGTTCACGACGACGATTCCGGCTGCGCCCAACCCGGCGAGGACGAGCATGCGGATCGTGCGGACGCTGCCCACGCAATCCATGTCGGCGCGCCCGACGCGCCCGGGGAGCCTCGGAAGGGTGACCGCCGCATAGGCGCGCGGCTCGCTCTGCTTGGAGGTCCGTGGGGGAACCACGGGTTCCCCCACGCTAATAGTCGGTGCGCGCGTTCCGGCGGTCGTAGATCCAGGCGATCAGCAGGAGCACCGCGCCGACCGCCAGCAACGCTCCGAAGCCGCCCCACGCCGCCCAGGCGACGTCGAGCAGCAGGAAGAAGATCAGGCAGGCGATGCCGACGAGCACGATCACGCCCGCCATCTTCAGCCAGAAGCCGAACCCCAGATCCATGCGGGTATCCAACCTGACGGGATTCGCGTACGCAAGCCACCGTCCCTGCGAGGCCGTGACCCAAATCCCTCGATCGAGCTACCCCAGACCCCGCTGACGGGTGATGGCTATCACCCACGGTGGGTGACATAACACGCCCCTGTGGTTAGGAACCTCACCCACGCGGAGGCATTGAGATGACTGCGGGCCAGTTCGAGCTCCTGGCAGACGGCGAAGCGGAGGCGATGCTCCTCTGGCGCTTCGACAACCTGACGAAGGCGGGCGCGCCGGTCGGTGACGCGCTCGTGATCGCGAGCCACGTCGAGGTCGACCTCCACGCGGCGGCCAACCTGTTGCGGCGAGGTTGCCCCGCGGAGCTCGTCCTGCCGATCCTGGCCTAGGTAGGAACTCGTTTCGAAACGAAGCCTTGTGCCGTCGGGGCGCGCTCGGCGGCACGCTGCTTCGTCCTCGGTCGCCCCGATATGTCACATATCGGGGCTCCCTGCGTCCGTGCATCGCACGCGCCCAGCGCGTCCCGCCGGCGAAGCGTCATTCCGAAACGAGTTCAGCGGCTACTCGATCACGAGGCCGCCGAGCCCCTCCTCGGGCTCGGGCAGCCTCGGATCGAGCCGCTCCAGGGCGTCGACCAGCAGCTTCGCCACCGCGACGGCCTTCAGCCAGTTGCGGTCGGCCGGCACCACGTGCCACGGCGCCCAGGCGGTCGACGTCTCGGTGATCGCCTGCTCGTACGCTTCGACGAACGCGTCCCAGCGGGCGCGGTCCTCGAGATCGCCGCGGCGGAACTTCCAGCGCTTCTCCGGGTCGTCCAGCCGCTCCTGCAGGCGCTGCCGCTGCTCCTCCTGCGAGACGTTCAGGAAGACCTTCACGAGCGTCGTCCCCTCGTCGACGAGCATACGCTCCCACTCGCGGATGTGCCCGGCGCGCGGGCGCCACACGTCCTCCGGCGCGAGCCCCCGGACGCGCACGGCGACGATGTCCTCGTAGTGCGAGCGGTTGAAGATCCCGATCTCGCCCCTGGCCGGAAGCTGTGCGTGAACGCGCCAGAGGTAGTCGTGGGCGAGCTCGGTCTCCGAGGGCACGCCGAAGGACGCCACCCGGCACCCCTGCGGGCTGATCCCGGTGAAGACCCTGCGGATGACGCCGTCCTTGCCCGAGGCGTCGAGGCCCTGCAGGACGAGCAGGACGCTCCGCGTCGACTCGGCGTAGAGGCGCTGCTGGAGCACGCCGAGCCGGCCGTCGAGCTCGGCGAGCAGCCGCTCGCCCTCGTGCTTCTCCAGCCCGAGCGTGTCGCGCGGGTCCCGCTCGGCGAGCCCGGCGGGCCGGCCCGGCTCGACGCGGAGCTTCCCGATCATCCGGCGATGCTACTCGCGCGGTCGCGTCTAGACTCGCGGCCGTGCCCGACCTGACGCTCGGCTACCGGCTGGGGCCGGACGGCAAGCCCGGCCCGGAGCCGCTGACGCTCGAGGCCGCCGACCTGACGACGCACGGCGTCATCCTCGGGATGACCGGCTCGGGCAAGACGGGCCTCGCGCTCGACCTGCTCGAGGAGGCCCTGCTGGCCGGTATCCCCACGCTCGTGCTCGACCCGAAGGGGGACATGGGCAACCTCGCGCTGACGTTCCCCGCGCTCGACGCCGCCAGCTTCCGGCCGTGGATCGACGAGTCGGCAGCCCGCCAGGAGGGCCTCTCGCCCGACGAATACGCGGCCCGGGTGGCCGGCGAGTGGAGGGACGGCCTCGCGGCGCAGGGAATCGGCCCCGACCGGGTCGCGCAGCTCCGGGAGGCGGCGGGCGTGACGATCTTCACGCCCGGCTCGACCGCCGGCGTCCCGCTCGACCTCGTCGGCTCGCTCGCCGCCCCGCCGCTCTCCTGGGACGACGAGGAGGAGGCACTGCGCGACGAGATCGAGGGCACGGTGACGAGCCTGCTTGGCCTGGTCGGCATCGCCGCCGATCCGCTCGGCAGCCGCGAGCACGTCCTGCTCGCCAACGTCCTCGAGACGGCATGGCGGGCGGGCCGGGACCTCGATCTCGGGACGCTGATCGGCGAGGTCCAGTCGCCGCCGTTCCGC
>DATBMD010000195.1:0-2253 GCA_036555085.1 Gaiellaceae bacterium | reverse complement strand
GCGACGATCTCCTCCGGCGCACGGTCACCCCCCAGGGCGTCGACCGCGATCCTCACGCATCCCCGGCCGGCGCCGGCTCCCGCCGGGCGGAGCCCGGCTCCGCCGTCGCCTGACGCTGCTGAGCGCACTGGGCCTTTCGGGCCCGTGTCACTCACACTGTGCCCTCCGGCCCAGCACTCTCAGCAGCGCCCCGGGAACGCGTGAGCGACTCCGGCACATCCCGCGTGAGCTACGGAGCGGGTGCGCGCAGCGGCTCGATCTCGCGGCCCTTGTAGGTCTTGCAGGTCGGGCAGACGCGATGAGGCCGCTTCGGCTGGCCGCACTGAGGACAGACGTTGACGCGCGGCGAGTCGATCCCGTGCTGGGCCCGGCGCTTGTCGCGGCGCGACTTCGAGGTCTTCTTCTTCGGAACGGCCATGAGCGGCTGCCGAGTATAGCTGCGGCGGGTCGGCGAGCAGCCCGGACGCAGCGGCTAGCCCGGCAGCGACAGCTCCCGGGTCGGCGCCAGCGCCTCCAGGAAGCGGCGGTCGTGCGAGACGACGACGAGCGTTCCGTCGTAGGCGGCGAGCGCCTGCTCGAGCTGCTCGACCGCCTCGAGGTCGAGGTGGTTCGTCGGCTCGTCGAGGACGAGCAGGTTGACGCGCCGGTGCGAGAGCTCGGCCAGGTGCGCGCGCGTCCGCTCGCCCGGCGACAGCGTCTCCCCCGGCCGAAGGACGTCGTCGGCGCCGAGGCCGAACTTCGCGAGCAGCGTGCGCGCCTCTTCCGGCAGCAGCCCGGCCCGCTCGCGGAAGGCGTCGAGCAGCGCGTCGCGGCCCGCATACGCAATCCGATCCTGGCCGAGGGCGCCGACCGTCGTCCGCCGCCCGATGCGCCTGCGGCCGGCGAGGAGCGGTACGTCGCCGAGCAGCATCCCGAGGAGCGTCGACTTGCCGCTGCCGTTCCGGCCCGTGACGGCGAGCCGCTCGCCGGGAGCAAGGTCGAGGTCGATGGGCCCGAGCCGGAACGAGCCTCGCGTCGCGACGGCGCCCTCGAGGGAGGCGACGTGGCTTCCCGGTCGCTCCCCCGCGACGAGCTCCAGCCGCAGCTCCCACGGCTCGAAGGGCTTCTCCGGCAGCTCGTTCCGCTCGAGCAGCTGCTCGACCTGGCGGACCTTCGTCCGGAGCGCATGAGTGCCTCGGCGGTCGGCGCCGCCTGTCTGCTTCGCGAGGAAGCCTCCGCCCGCCCTGGCCTGCGAGCGCCGCGCGGCTAGCAGCTCGGTCAGCTCTCGGCGGCGGTCCTGCGCCTCCTCGAAGCGCGCGTAGGCCGCCGCCCGCTCGGCGTCCCGCGCGGTCGCGTAGGCACTCCAGCCCCCGGCCCACTCGCGGACCCGGCGCGAGCGGGCGTCGATCTCGGCGATCCGCTGCACCGTCCGGTCGAGGAACGCGCGGTCGTGCGACACGACGACGAGCGCACCGGCGTAGCCGTCCAGGAAGCCCTCGAGCCGTTCGAGACCGTCGAAGTCGAGGTCGTTGGTCGGCTCGTCGAGGAGAAGCAGGTCGAAGCGGGAGAGCAGGACGGCGGCGAGCCCTGCCCGCGCCCGCTCGCCGCCGGACAGGCCGGCCGTCTCCCGTTCGAGGCCGGCCGCCAGCCCCATCTCGGCGCAGACGGTACGCGCGCGTACGTCGAGATCGGCGCCGCCGAGTGCCAGGTAGCAGGACAGCGCGTCGTCGTAGCGGTCGGCGGCAGCCTCGCCGGCGGCGAGGGCAGCCGAGGCGCCCGCGAGCTCTCTCTCCGCGGCCGCCACGCCCGTGCGGCGCGCGAGATAGCCCAGCAACGTCTCGCCGGCGCGGGCGTCCGGCTCCTGGGGCAGGTAGCCGGACGTGAGCCGCCCAGGAGCACGGGAGACGGTGCCCGCGTCCGGCGGCTCGAGCCCCGCGAGCAGGCGCAGCACCGTCGACTTCCCGACGCCGTTCGGTCCGACGACGCCGAGCCGCGCCCGGGGGCCGACGACGAGGTCGACTTCGTCGAGGACGGTGTGGGCGCCGTGTCGTCTCGTGACGCCGCTGAGCTGAACGCGCAATCGGGAACCTCCTGAGCCGGGACGGAGCGGACGCGGGAGCGCCGCTCGAGAAGGTGGTGATCGTCCGGTCAGTCCGTCATGGGCAGGCGCAGTGCGCCGGTCGGAGCATAACCGGACGGGGCGCCGGACGTGCGCGCCCCGCCCGGTCGACGACCTACGGGCAGAAGGTCGCGACGATCGTCCCCGTGCCCGCG
>DATBMD010000181.1:0-29520 GCA_036555085.1 Gaiellaceae bacterium | reverse complement strand
CGAGGGGTCGTGCGCGCGCTCCACCTCGGCCCGCGTCGCGCGCCGGCCCTCCCGGACGCCGGGGAACCGCTCGAGCAGGCTCGCAAGCCGCTCCGGGCGCTCGGGATGGTGCCCGGTCGGGTGCAGGTGCGCCAGCGCCGGGTGCGAGACGATCTCCATCAGGCGGCTTCTGCGAGACGCGCCGCGAGCCTGGCGAGCCCGAGATCGGACGCCGCCCGGGCGCCTGCGGCCCAGTCGGGCTCGCGGTCCTCGAGCGGAGGCAGCGGCGCCTTCCGGTCGAGGGTCGCGACCCGTCGGTAGAGGAGGAGCAGCTCCGCCTCCCCGGCGAAGCGCCCCTCCGCCAGCATCGCCTCGAGCGTCCCGTAGCGCCGCAGCAGCTCGGCCGCGGTCTTCTCGCCGACGCCGCGGGCGCCGGGGATCTTGTCGGACGGGTCGCCGCGGAGCGCGATGAAGTCCGGCACCTGCGCCGGCTCGACGCCGTAGCGCTCGCGCACCTCCCCGGGGCCGATCCGCTCGATCAGGCTGACGCCCCGTAGGGGCTTGAGAATCGTCGTCCGTGCGCTCGCCAGCTGGAAGGCGTCCCTGTCGGAGGTGGCGACGAGCGCCGCGCCCCCGCGCGCCTCCTCGGCGTCGACGGCCGCCCCGAGGAAGTCGTCGGCCTCGAAGCCGGGCTCCTTGCCGCAGACGATCCCGGTCGACGAGACGAGGCCCGGCAGCAGGTCGAGCTGCTCGAGCAGCTCGGCGTCGAACACGCGGCCGGCCTGGTACCCCGCCAGCAGCTCGTGGCGATAGGTCGGCACGGTCAACGTGTCCCAGCCGACGAGGACCGCGCGCGGACGCTCGGCCTGCCACAGCCGCAGCAGCATCGACATGAAGCCCGTCAGGGCGTTCGCCGGCCCGCCGTCCGCCCGGCGCACGCTCTTCGGGGTCGAGTGGTACGCGCGATGCGCGAACGAGTCACCGTCCATGATCAGCAGCGGCCTCACGCGAGCGTCCCTTCGAGCCGGTGGATCTCGGCCATCAACCGCGCGGTCGCGATGTCGGCGGCGTCGCGTGGCCCGGCGTCCGCCAGGTCGTCGAGCGGGATCCGCGGCCCGTACGCGACGCGCAGGCGCGCGAGCTGCATCAGCCGGTCGGTCCCGGCGACGGCGGCCGGGACGAGCGGCACCCCGGCCGCGAGCGCGATCCGCGCGGCGCCGGGCTTGGCCGCGGCCTCGTGCTTCTTCACCAGGCCCTTCGTCCGGCGCGTGCCCTCCGGGAACATCACGACGACGTGACCCTGACGGCAGAGGGCGACCGCCGTCTCGACCGCCTCCGCGTCGCGCTCTCCCCGGCGCACGCGGAAGCCGCCGCCCGCGGTGATGATCGCCGAGAGCGGGAACCAGAACAGCTCCGACTTGGCCATGAACCGCAGGTAGCGGCGAGGGAACAACGGGATCGCCAGCGGCCACGGGTCGAGGTTCGACCAGTGGTTGGCGGCGAGCACGTAGCCGCCGGTCGGCGGCAGGTGCTCGAGCCCGGTCGCCGTCGAGCGGAAGACGAGCTTGAGCACCGGCCAGCTGAGCGCGCCGATCAGCAGGTACAGGGGGCTCGGACGGGGCGGCTCGGCCATCGCGGCTGAGTATCGCCGCTCACGCCGAGGCAGCGGCGGCTCCCGCCGGCCGGGAGGCGGCGCGGTCGGTGCCGTCGAAGGGAACCACGGGATGCAGCGCTAAGGTGTCCGACCGGGTAACCCGAAATAGCGGTAATGGCAGAGAGCACGACAACGGAGAACGGGCGCAGGCTCGTCATCGTCGAGTCGCCCGCCAAGGCGCGGACGATCGCCGGCTACCTGGGCAGCGGCTTCGACGTCCAGTCGAGCATCGGCCACATCCGCGACCTGCCGAACCGCGCAGCCGAGATACCCGAGCGCCTGAAGAAGGAGCCCTGGGCACGGCTGGGCGTCGACGTCGAGCGCGGCTTCGAGCCGCTCTACGTCGTCGACCCCGACAAGAAGAAGGTTGTCGCGGAGCTGAAGAAGAAGCTTGCGTCGGCCGACGAGCTGCTGCTCGCGACCGACGAGGACCGCGAGGGGGAGGCGATCGCCTGGCACCTGCTGGAGGTGCTCCGGCCGAAGGTTCCCGTCCGCCGCATGGTCTTCCACGAGATCACGCGCGAGGCGATCGAGCGGGCGCTGGACGAGACCCGGGAGATCGACGAGCGCCTGGTCGACGCGCAGGAGACGCGCCGGATCCTCGACCGGCTCTACGGCTACGAGGTCTCGCCCGTGCTCTGGAAGAAGGTGATGCCGCGGCTCTCCGCCGGGCGCGTCCAGTCGGTCGCGACCCGGCTCGTGGTCGAGCGCGAGCGCGAGCGCCGGGCGTTCGTCGCCGCCTCGTACTGGGACGTCGTCGGCACGTTCGACCCGGGCGCCTTCGAGGCGCGGCTGGCCACGGTCGACGGCAAGCGGGTGGCCCAGGGCCGCGACTTCGGGCCCGACGGACAGGCTCGCGGCGAGGTGCTCGTGCTGGACGAGGCCTCCGCGCGCGGGCTGGCAGAGCGGCTCGACGGTAGGCGGTTCTCCGTGCGGTCGGTCGAGGAGGCCCCGTACAAGCGCCGGCCCGCCGCGCCGTTCCGGACCTCGACGCTCCAGCAGGAGGCGAGCCGCAAGCTTCGCTTCACATCCCAGACGACGATGCGGCTCGCCCAGCGGCTCTACGAGAACGGCTTCATCACGTACATGCGCACCGACTCGGTCGCGCTCTCGAAGGCGGCCGAGGATGCGGCCCGGGCGCAGGCGGCCGAGAAGTACGGTGCCGAGACCGTCCCCGAGCAGCCCCGCAAGTACGAGCGAGCGGTCGCGAACGCGCAGGAGGCCCACGAGGCGATCCGGCCCGCGGGCGACCGGTTCCGCACGCCGGCGCAGGTCTCGGCGGAGCTCTCCCGCGACGAGCTGGCGCTGTACACGCTGATCTGGCAGCGCACGCTCGCCTCCCAGATGAAGGACGCCGCCGGGCAGACGGTGCGGATCAGGCTGGGCGCGACGACGACTGAGAACGAGGACGCCGAGTTCCGCGCCGCCGGCACCGTGATCACGTTCCCGGGCTTCCTGCTCGCCTACGAGTCCGGGCGCGACGAGCCGGAGGAGGACGCCGAGGAGCGGCGGCTGCCCGCGCTCGCCGTCGGGCAGCCGCTCGCCGCGAAGACGCTCGAGGCCCAGGGCCACGACACCAGCCCGCCGCCGCGCTACACCGAGGCGAGCCTCGTCAAGGCGCTCGAAGACCACGGCATCGGCCGACCGTCGACGTACGCGTCGATCATCGGCACGATCCTCGACCGCGGCTACGTGTTCAAGCGCGGGACGGCGCTCGTGCCCTCGTTCCTCGCCTTCTCCGTGACCAACCTGCTCGAGCAGCATTTCGGCCGGCTCGTCGACTACGGCTTCACCAAGCAAATGGAGGACGACCTCGACCGGATCGCGGCGGGGAACGAGGAACGGGTCGCCTGGCTGACCCGCTTCTACCGCGGCACCGGGGACGACCCGGGCCTGCACCGTCTGGTGACCGAGCATCTCGACGAGATCGACGCCCGGGCGGTCAACTCGATCGAGATCGGCGACGGCATCGTCCTCCGCGTCGGCCGCTACGGCCCGTATCTCGAACGGGGAGAGCAGCGCGCGAGCGTCCCCGACGACATCGCTCCCGACGAGCTGACCGTCGCCCGGGCGGAGGAGCTGCTGGCCCAGCCGAACGGCGACCGCGTGCTCGGCGAGCTGGACGGGCGCCAGGTCGTCGCGAAGAACGGCCGCTACGGGCCGTACGTGACCGAGGTGCTCCCCGAGGGGTCGAAGGACAAGCCGCGAACGGCGTCGCTCTTCTCCTCGATGTCGCTGGACACCGTCACCCTCGACGACGCGCGCGAGCTGCTCTCGCTGCCGCGCACGCTCGTGCCGCCGGACGGCGACGAGATCGTGGTCTCGAACGGCCGCTACGGCCCGTACGTCAAGCAGGGCGACGAGACGCGCTCGCTCGAGTCGGAGGACCTGCTGCTGACGATCACGACCGAGCAGGCGCTCGCCGTCCTCGCGCAGCCGAAGCAGCGGCGGGGTCGCGGGGCGCGCAAGCCGCCGCTGAGGGAGCTCGGCCCCGACCCGACGACGGGGAAGGCGCTGGTCGTCAAGGACGGGCGTTTCGGCCCGTACGTGACGGACGGCAAGACGAACGCCAGCCTGCGCCGGGGCGACAGCCCCGAGACATTGACGATCGAGCGTGCCGTGGAGCTCCTGGCGGAGCGCCGCGCCAAGACCGGCTCCTGAGTACCCCTCCCCACCGTCGGTTTGGCCGCTCGATCGGAAGGGGACACCAACTTCACATGTCCGCCAACCGTCGTATGCTGTGAAGGGTCGCCGCTCGCTCGTTTCGCCTGCGCAGAGCCAATCCGCTTCGCCTCGGCTGCGGAATAGATCAGAAGATGCGCACGTTGCGAGCTTGTGACACCCAGAAGGGCTGCGAAGCCTTGGAATGAGCAGGATTCTGGACATAGAGTGCGAACCGTTTGTGTCCGTTCGCGACGCAGGACTCGAAAGGACTGAGACACCCGCTTGACCCAGAACCAGCTGATCGAACTGCTCGAATCCGACCAGATCAAGGCCTTGATCGAGCGCTCCGAGGAGCGCGGCTTCGTCGAGCCGTCCGAGCTCGAGGCGTTCGCGCTCGAGCACGAGCTGTCGGAAGCCGAGCTGGAGGTCCTGCAGCGCGAGCTCGAGACGATCGGGCTCGAGATCGGCCTGCCGCAGGCCGCCGACAAGGAGCAGGAGCAGGAGGCGCCCGCCACCGAGGCGCTCACCGGCGCGGCGGACAGCCTGCAGCTGTTCCTCGCCGACGTCGGCCGCCACAAGCTCCTGACGGCCGCCGAGGAGGTGTCGCTCGCGAAGCAGATCGAGCGCGGCGACCCGGTCGCCAAGCGCCGCATGATCGAGTCGAACCTGCGGCTGGTGGTGTCGATCGCGAAGGGCTACCGCGGGCTGGGGGTGCCGTTCCTCGACCTGATCCAGGAGGGGACGCTGGGGCTCAACCGGGCGGTGGAGAAGTTCGACTGGCGGCGCGGGTTCAAGTTCTCGACCTACGCGACCTGGTGGATCCGCCAGTCGGTGCAGCGCGCGGTCGCCAACCACGCGCGCACGATCCGGGTGCCGGTACACGTGGTCGAGCGCCAGCAGAAGCTCTCCCGGGCCGCGCGCCGGCTGGAGGTCGAGCTGGGCCGCGAGGCGACCAAGCAGGAGCTGGCCGAGGCGACCGGGCTGCCGCTCCAGCACGTCGAGGAGGCGCTCAGCGCCGCCCACGCCTCCGTCTCGCTCAACCAGACCGTCGGCGCCGACGACGAGGGCGAGCTGGGCGACCTGTTCGCCGACCGCGAGGCCCCCGACCCGTTCGAGGAGGCGGAGGAGTCGCTGCGCCGCCAGGGCGTCCGCCGCGCACTCGACGCGCTGCCCGAGCGGGAGCGGCGCATCCTCGAGCTCCGCTTCGGCTTCGACGGCGAGCCCTGGACGCTGGAGGCGATCGGCCACGAGCTCGACCTCACCCGCGAGCGCGTCCGCCAGCTCGAGGGCCAGGCCCTCTCCCGGCTCGCAGCGCTCCGCGACCTCGCCTCGCTCGCCGCGTAGCCACACGTCGACGCGTCGAAACCGGGCCGGCAGGCGCTCAGGCCGCTGCGTGCGCTTGCCCCGACCTGGCGGGTTTCGGAATACTGCCCGCCGATACCCAGGTTTTGCCCTCGTGAAAGGAGAGACGTGAAGGCAACAAAGCTGAGGCTGCTCGCCGTGCTCGTAGTCGCCGCGCTCGCAGCGCTGGCTGCGGGATGCGGCGGCGACGAGGGCGGCGGCGGCGACACCATGGTCTTTGCCGCGTCGGCCGACCCGACCGCGCTCGACGGCGCGCTGATCTCGGACGGCGAGTCGATCCGCGTCCTGTACCAGATGACCGAGGGGCTGACGCGCCTGGCGCCCGGCACCTCCGACGTGGAGCCGTCGCTCGCGGAGAGCTGGGAGACCAGCGCCGACGGCCTCGCATGGACGTTCCAGCTCCGCGAGGGGGTCGAGTTCCACGACGGCGAGCCGTTCAACGCCGACGCCGTCTGCTTCAACTTCGAGCGCTGGTTCAACTTCCCCGCCTCCCTCCAGGGCGACGGGACGACCTACTACTGGCAGTACGGCTTCGGCGGCGGCTTCAAGAACCCCGCCGAGGGCGCACCCGGGCCGGAGGACAGCCTCTACGAGAGCTGTGAGGCCGTCGACGAGAACACGGTCACGCTCCACCTGACGAGGCCGTCCGCGACGATCCTCTCGACGCTGACGCTGCCGAGCCTGGCGATCGTCAGCCCGAAGGCGCTGGAGGAGTACGACGCGGATGCGGGCGCTGTCAACGCCGACGGCGTCTTCCAGCCGGGCGGCACGTACTCGACCGAGCATCCGACGGGCACCGGGCCGTTCAAGTTCGAGTCCTGGACGCCGGGCGAGCAGCTCGTGCTCGTCCGCAACGACGACTACTGGGGCGAGCAGGCCCTGCTGCAGGAGATCATCTTCCAGCCGATCGCCGACAACGCTGCCCGCCTGCAGGCGCTGCAGACGGGCGAGCTCCAGGGCTACGACCTCGTCGAGCCGCAGGACGTCGAGACGATCGAGGGCGACGACCAGCTGCAGCTGCTCGACCGGCCGCCGCTGAACGTCGGCTACGTCACGATCAACCAGGCGAAGCCGCCGATGGACATGCTCCCGGTCAGGCAGGCCGTAGCGCATGCGCTGAACCGGCAGGAGGTCGTCGACGGCTTCTACGCGGGCCGGGGCGTCGTCGCGACGCAGTTCCAGCCGCCGGAGATCTTCGGCTACGCCGACGACGTGGTCACCTACGACTACGACCCGGCGAAGTCGAGGCAGTTGCTCCAGCAGGCGGGCCTGACGTTGCCGGTCGAGATCGAGTTCTGGTACCCGAGCGACGTCAGCCGCGACTACATGCCCGATCCGAAGCGAAACTTCGAGGCGTTCGCGGCCGACCTGAACGCGGCCGGCTTCAGGGTCGTCCCGAAGACGGCTTCGTGGACGGGCGACTACGTCAGCCGCGTCAACGAGGGCACCGCCGGCCACCTGAACCTGATCGGCTGGATCGCCGACTTCGCGGACCCGGACAACTTCATCGGCACGTTCTTCCAGTCGCCGTCCGACCAGTTCGGCTTCGAGAACCCCGAGATCCACGACCTGCTCGACGAAGCGGAGCAGGAGACCGACGTGGCCACGCGGACGGAGCTCTACCAGGAGGCGAACCGGAAGATCATGGAGTTCCTGCCGGGCGTCCCGTATGCGAACGGCAAGTCGGCGCTCGCCTTCCAGAGCGACGTCACCGGCTACATCCCGAGCCCCGTCGGGGTCGGCGGCGAGTCGTTCGCCGCCGTCAGCTTCGGCGAGGAAGAGGAGAGCAGCGGCTAGGGAGGACAACGAGATCGACAGCCGGCGGGCGACGACCCGTAGCCCCTGAGTGCTGCGCTTCGCCGTCCGCCGGCTGATCCTGCTCGTCCCGATCCTGATCGGGCTCTCGATCCTCGTCTTCCTCTGGATCAGGGCGCTGCCCGGCGGCCCGGCAGCGGCGATCCTCGGCGAGCGGGCGACGCCGGAGGCGATCGAGCAGGTCAACAAGCAGTACGGGCTCGACCAGCCCGTCTACGTCCAGTACCTCAAGTACGTCAGGTCGCTGCTCCGCGGCGATCTGGGCACGAGCATCAACTCGCGACGGCCCGTGTCGGAGGAGATCGGGCGGCGCTTCCCGGCCACGGTCGAGCTCGCGCTCGCGGCGATGATCCTCGCGGTTGCGGTCGGGATCCCGCTCGGCTTCGTCGCGGCCAAGCGCCACGGGTCCTGGATCGACCACTCGAGCCTCGTCGGCTCGCTGCTGGGGATCTCGATCCCCGTCTTCTTCCTCGGGATCGTCCTCAAGTACGTCTTCTCGGTGCAGCTGGGGCTGCTGCCGACCGTCGGCCGCATCGACGTGCGGATCGACGCCGAGCACCCGACGAACTTCTACATTCTCGACGCGATCCTGACCCTGAACTTCGAGGCCCTCTACAGCAGCGTCGAGCACCTGATCCTGCCTGCGATCGCGCTCGCCTCGATCCCGCTCGCCATCATCGCGCGGATCACGCGCGCCTCGGTGCTCGACGTCCAGAACGAGGACTACGTCCGCACCGCGCGCGCGAAGGGCCTCGACCCGTCGGTGGTCGACCGACGCCACGTGCTGCGGAACGCGCTGCTGCCGATCACGACGATCATCGGGCTCCAGGTCGGGATCCTGCTCTCGGGCGCCGTCCTGACGGAGACCGTCTTCGCCTGGCCGGGGATGGGTACGTGGCTCGTCGACGCGATCGACAACCGCGACTTCCCCGTGCTGCAGGGCGGGATCCTCTTCCTCGCCGTCGTCTTCGTGCTCGTCAACCTCGTCGTCGACGTCTCGTACGGCTACATCAACCCGAGGATCCGGCTCTCGTGATGGCCGCGGGAGCCGGTGCCGGCCGGGGGCGCGCGTGAGCATTGCGGAAGTCGAGGAACGTCGCCTCGAGCAGGACACGCCCGGCGGCGGGCTCTGGAGCGAGGCGTGGCGGCGGCTGCGCCACAACAAGGCGGCGCTCGTCGGCTTCGGCATCATCGGCACGTTCGTCTTCGTGGCGATCTTCGCGCCGCTGCTCGCGCCCTACGACCCGCTCGAGCAGGACCTCTCGCTGATCCAGGCCGGCTGCTGCCCGGGGCCGTCGCTGGAGCACCCGCTCGGCGTCGACCCGCTCGGCCGCGACGAGCTCTCGCGGATCATCTACGGGGCGCGCTACTCGCTGGTGATCGGCGTGGTCTCGGTGATCGTCGGCCTGTCGATCGGGACCGTGCTCGGCGCGATCGCGGGCTTCGTCGGCGGCAAGGTCGACACCTTGATCATGCGCGCGATGGACATCATGCTCGCGATCCCGGGGCTCCTGCTCGCGATCGGGCTCGTCGCGATCCTCGGCCAGGGGCTCTGGCAGATCATGCTGGCGGTCGGGATCGTCAACGTCCCGATCTTCACGCGGCTGATGCGCGGCGCCGTGCTCGGCCAGCGCCACAACGACTACGTCCTCGCCGCCCGCACCGTCGGCGTGCCGCGGTTCCAGATCCTGACCGCCCACGTGCTCCCGAACTCGATCTCGCCCGTGATCGTGCAGGGGACGCTCGCCCTGGCGACGGCGATCATCGACGTCGCCGGCCTCGGCTTCCTCGGCCTCGGGCCGCAGGACCCGTCCACCCCGGAGTGGGGGACGATGCTCACGGACACAGTCCGGTACCTGCAGACCGCGCCGCACCTCGCGATCTTCCCCGGCATCGCGATCGTGATCACGGTGCTCGGCTTCAACCTGATCGGCGACGGCCTTCGCGAAGCTCTCGATCCGAAGCTCGAGGGCGCCCGGTGACGACGGCGCCACTCCTTACCGTCGAGGACCTCCGGGTGGAGTTCGCGACGGCTCGCGGCACCGTCCACGCCGTCAACGGCGTCAGCTTCCAGGTCGCCCGCGGCGAGACGCTCGGCATCGTCGGCGAGTCGGGTTGCGGCAAGAGCGTCACGTCGCTCGCGATCCTCGGCCTACTCGGCCGCCACGGCCGCGTCGCGAGCGGGCGCGCGCTGCTCGAGGGCCGCGACCTGCTCGGGCTGTCGGACGAGCAGCTCCGCTCGGTGCGCGGCCGCGAGGTGGCGATGATCTTCCAGGACCCGATGACGTCGCTGAACCCGGTGCTGACCGTCGGCCGGCAGATCGAGGAGGCGCTCGAGACGCACCTCGGGCTCGGCGGCGTCGAGGCGACGACGCGCGCGGCGGCGCTGCTCGACCAGGTCGGCATCCCCAGCGCCCGGATGCGGCTGAAGGACTATCCGCACCAGTTCTCGGGCGGGATGCGGCAGCGGGCGATGATCGCGATCGCGCTCGCCTGCGAGCCGAAGCTGCTGATCGCGGACGAGCCGACGACGGCGCTCGACGTGACGATCCAGGCGCAGATCCTCGACCTGCTGCGCTCGCTCGTCGCCGAGCGCGACACGGCACTGATCCTGATCACCCACGACCTGGGCGTGGTGGCCGGCATGTGCGAGCGAGTGCACGTGATGTACGCGGGGACGCTCGTCGAGACGGGGTCCGCGACGCAGGTGTTCGCCGGCCCGCGTCACCCGTACACGCTGGGATTGCTGCAGAGCGTCCCGCGGCTGGACGTCGGCCGCCGCCAGCCGCTGCGGCCGATCGAGGGCCAGCCGCGCAACATGCTCAGCCCGCCGACCTCCTGCCCGTTCGCGCCCCGCTGCCCGCGCCGGATCGAGGTCTGCACCGAGGAGCTGCCGCTGCTCGAGGAGCTCGAGCCGGGCCAGCGTGCGGCCTGCTTCAACCCGGCCCCCGCGGACGCCTGGCGGCAGATCCGGCTCGGCGGCGCGGCATGAGCGCCAACGGCGCGCTCGTCGAGGTCGAGGATCTCCGCGTCTGGTTCCCGATCAAGTCGGGCATCCTGCTCGACCGGCACGTCGGCGACGTGAAGGCGGTCGACGGGGTCTCGCTCACGATCCGGCGCGGGGAGACGCTCGGGCTCGTCGGGGAGTCCGGTTGCGGCAAGTCCACGCTCGGGCGCACGCTCCTGCGCCTGTACGCGCCGACCGAGGGACGGATCGTCTTCGACGGCACCGACATCACCAGCCTCTCCGAGAGCGACCTCCAGCCGTTGCGCGGCCGGATGCAGATGGTCTTCCAGGATCCGTTCTCGTCGCTCAACCCGCGCCACTCGGTCGGCCGGCTGGTGGGCGAGCCGCTGCGCGTGCACGGCGTGGCCAAGGGAAAGGCCGTCGGGACCCGCGTGCGCGAGCTGCTCGGCGTCGTCGGCCTCCCCGCGGACGCGGCGAACCGCTACCCGCACGAGTTCTCCGGCGGGCAGCGGCAGCGGGTCGGGCTGGCGCGCGCCCTCGCGCTGAACCCCGAGTTCCTCGTCTGCGACGAGCCGGTCTCCGCGCTCGACGTCTCGATCCAGGCGCAGATCGTCAACCTGCTCGAGCAGCTCCAGGGAGAGTTCGGGCTGACGTACCTCTTCATCGCCCACGACCTCGCCGTCGTCCGCCACATCTCGGACCGGATCGCCGTCATGTACCTCGGCAAGGTGGTCGAGGTGGCCGCGGGCGACGATCTCTACGACAACCCGCTGCACCCGTACACGCTGACGCTGCTCTCCGCGATCCCCATCCCCGACCCGGAGGTCGAGCGATCACGGCGCCCGCTTCGGGTGGAGGGCGACCTGCCGAGCCCGGCCGACCCGCCCGCCGCCTGCCGCTTCCACACGCGCTGCCCGTTCGTCCAGCCGACCCGCTGCCGCGACGAGGAGCCGCCGCTGCGCGACGTCGGCGGACAGCTCGTCGCCTGCCACTGGGCCGAGCGCATCAAGGCGGGCGAGCTGCAGCCCCACGAGCGCCCGCCGGTCTTCGAGCCGGGCCCGCAGCCACGGGAGCCCGAGCTGCCGCCGACGTAGCGCAGCCCGGACCGCCGCGTAGTTGACACGTGGGCCGGTTCCGCGTCGGCTGAGGCCTCGAGTCCCAGGGGATCCAGCTCCCAGCTCAGACGGCGAGCGGATTTTCCCAGCGCAGCCCCGGAAAGCGAGCGAAATCCGAGTCCGCCGAGCAGAGCGTCAGGCCGTGCTGGAGCGCGATCGCGGCGAGGTGTGCGTCGTGGATGTCGTCCGCCGAGGCATTGGTGAGAGCGAGAAGTGTCCCGAGCGCCTCCTGGTGGCGCTCCGTCGGCTGCGGCACCCACGCGACGGGTGACTCCAACCAGGCCCCAATCTGGCCCCAGGCGCGCGCCATCGGCGCCGGGCGAGGGTGGATGCGCGGGCTCGTGACCACTCTCGCGAAGGCGAGGAGCGCCTCCCAGGGCAGCCCGACGCGCGTCCGGCCGGAGAGCACATCGGCGAGCCACGAGCCTGCCCGCTCGTGCTGCGGGTACGAGGTGACGTACGCATACACGAGCAGGTTCGCGTCGACGAGGATCACCGGAGCTTCCTCCGCCACTCCTCCTCGTCGAGCAGGTCGAGCACGGCGGAGATGTCGTCGACCGGCACCAGCGGCGCACCGAGGTCCATCGGCGTCGTGTACTGCTCGCGCGGGCGGGCCTTGGTCTCCTCGAGCGCGTCGAGGCCGGCGCGCAGCGCCTCGTTCACGACCTCTTTCAGCGTACGACCGTTGCGACGCAGCCGCTCGAGCCGAACGGCGACGTCGTCGTCGATGGTCAGCGTCGTCCGCATACATCGAAGCATATTCGACTTGATGACTTGATGTTACGACTTGAGGCGGAGCCGAGCCCGGCTGACGTCGGCGCGACGCGTCTCCGCTAGCGTCCGTCGGACGATGAGAATCGCACTCGAGGTCAACGGCGAGCGTTACGAGCTCGAAGCGTCTGCCGGCCTGCGGCTGGTCGACCTGCTGCGGGACGAGCTCGGCCTGCTCGGGACGAAGCTCGCCTGCGGCGAGGGCGCCTGCGGCGCCTGCGCCGTCCTGCTCGACGGGCGTCCGGTGGCCTCGTGCATCCTGCTCGCGGCCGCCGCCGACGGGCACGCGGTCACGACGATCGAGGGGATCGGGCGGGAGGGCCCGACGCCGCTGCAGGAGGCATTCGTCGCCGAGGACGCGCTCCAGTGCGGCTTCTGCACCCCGGGGCAGATCGTGACCGCGACGGCGCTCCTCGACCGGACGAGTGCCCCGACCCGGGAGGAGGTCCGCACGGCGATGGCGGGCAACCTCTGCCGCTGCGGCGCCTATCCGAAGATCGAGCGCGCGGTCCTCCGCGCGGCCGGAACCGGCTGATGCCGCGCTTCGTCCGCTCGGAGGTCGAGATGGAGGGCCGCTTCGAGGAGGTCTGGACGCTCGTCGACGAGGACGACGACCTCGAGCCATGGCCCGACGAGCCGGAGCTCGCGCTGGTCGGCCGGCCGGCGCCGCGCGAGGACGGCCTCGTCCGCGCCGCCGGCCGCGCTCGCTTCACGGTCGACGTCGTCCTCCCCGGGATGCTCCACGCCGCCGTGCTCCGCTCGCCGCGCGCGCACGGGCGCGTCGCCGGGCTCGACCTGGAGGCGGCGCGGAGGCAGCCGGGCGTCCGCGCGGTCATCGCCCCCGACACGGAGCTGTCGCTCGCGACCGACGAACCGCTGCTGACCGGGGAGCCCGCGTACGGCGGTGAGCCGATCGCGGTCGTCGCCGCCGACACTCTCTCCCAGGCCGAGGCCGCGCTGGCGGCGCTCGACCTCCAGCTGGAGCGGCTGCCTCACGTCGTCGACCGCGACGATGCGCTCAACGAGCAACGGTTCGCGAGCGAGCCGACCGAGACGGCGCGCGGGGACGTCGATGCCGCGCTGGCCGCCGCAGACGTCCGGATCGAGCTCGAGCTCGAGACCCCCGACCACCTGCAGACGCCGCTCGAGCCACATGCCGCGGTCGCGAGCTGGGAGGGCGGCCGGCTGACCGCCTGGATCGCGACGCAGGGGATGTTCTCCGCCCGTGACGAGCTCGCCGAGGCCTTCGGGTTGCCGAAAGCGAACGTCCGCGTCGTGACCGAGTTCGTCGGCGGCGGGTTCGGCTCGAAGCAGGGGGCGGGAACCGAGGCCCTGCTCGCCGCCGAGCTGGCGCGCATCACCGGCCGGCCGGTCAGGCTGGCCAACGACCGTCACGCCGAGCAGCTCGACGGCGGCCGTCGCGCGTGGACGCGGCAGTCGGTGCGGTTGGGAGCCGGCCGGGACGGCACGCTCGTGGCCGTCGACGTCGACGCCGTCGTCGACCAGGGGCGCGGCGGCTGGGTGCCGCCGGTGCTGGTGCCGGCGCTCGTTCTCTACCGGTGCGAGCACGCGCGGGCGCTCGTCTTCCCGCTGCAAACGCACCGCCGCTCGCAGAACGCGTTCCGGGCACCCGGGGTCGTCGAGGGCACCGCCTGCTTCGAGCAGGCGATCGACGAGCTCGCGCTCGCGCTCGGCCTCGACCCGATCGAGCTGCGCACGCGCAACCACGTCGAGGTCGACCAGCTCAGCGGCATGCGCTACTCGAGCAAGCGGCTGCTCGAGTGCTACGAGCGGGCAGCGGAGCTCGCCGGCTGGGCCGATCGGGAACGGCTGCGCGAGCCGCGGGCGGACGGCCTCCTGCGCGGGCTCGGGTGCGCGACCCAGTTCTGGTGGGGCGGCGGCGGCCCACCGTCCCACGCGACCGTCCGCCTCGACGCCGATGCGCGGGCGCTCGTCGTCACCGGCATCCAGGACATCGGCACCGGCACGTTCACCACGGCGCGGATCGTCGCCGCCGAGGAGCTCGGGATCCCGCTCGAGCAGGTGCACGTGGTCGGCGGGGACACCGCCCGCGAGGTCTACGGGCCCGTCGCGGGCGGCTCGATGACCACGCCGTCCGTGATGCCCGCCGTGCGCTCGGCCGCGGGCAAGGTCAGGCGCGCGCTGCTGCAGCTCGCCGGGGACGTGCTCGAGATCGCGCCCGGGGACCTCGTCGTCGGCGACGGCCGGATCCGGTCACGGGACGGCGCCGTCGACATCGCGGTGACCGAGATCACCGGGAAGCTCGGCGACGCCACGATCGACGGGTCCGGCTCGCGCGGGCCGAACCCGCCCGGGAGCCGGATCAACACGTTCGGGTGCCAGATCGCCCAGGTGGCGGTGGATCCCGGGCTCGGCGACGTGATCGTCGAGCGGGTGGTCGCGGTGCACGACGTGGGGCGCGTCGTCAATCCGCTCGGTGCGTCGAGCCAGGTGGAGGGCGGCGTCATCCAGGGGATCGCGTTCGCGCTCTCGGAGGAGCTCGTCGTCGACCCGACCACGGGCGTGCCCGTGAACGCCACGCTCGACGACTACAAGCTGCCGACGATCGCCGACACGCCGGAGATCGTGTGCGACTTCGTCAGCGTCCCCGACCCCGGCAACCCGCACGTCGGCGCCAAGGGCCTCGGCGAGCCGCCGATCATCCCCACCGCGGCCGCGATCGCGAACGCGTTCGCGCACGCGACCGGGCGCCGGGCCCGTGCGCTCCCTCTGACGCGGGCCCGGGTGCTGGAGGCGCTGCGGTGACCGACTACGCACGCCCGGCGTCGCTCGACGAGGCGCTCGAGCTGCTCGCCCGCCCCGACGCGGTCCCGTTCGCCGGCGGGACCGATCTCGCCGGCCAGATCGACCGCGGCATCCGCGCTCCGGCCCTCCTCGTCGACCTCCAGGGGCTGGGCCTGAACGGGATCGACCGGCGCGACGGCGGCGTGGCGCTGGGCGCGACGGCGACGATCGCCGACGTCGCGGCCTCGCCGCTCCTCGAGCCGTACGCGGCGGTCGCCGAGGCGGCCGGCGCAGCTGCGTCGCCGCTCCTCCGCAACGTCGGCACGGTCGGCGGCAACCTCTGCCAGCACACGCGCTGCTGGTACTACCGCGGCGTGGAGTGGCACTGCTGGCTCGGCGGCGGCGACACGTGCTACGCCCAGATCGGCGACCACCGCAAGCACGGTCTCGAGCAGGGCGACTGCATCTCGGCCCATCCCTCCGACCTCGCGCCCGCGCTCGCGGCGTGCGACGCGGAGGCTCTCGTCGCGGGCCCGGCGGGGGTGCGGGCGGTGCCGCTGCTCGCCCTCTACCGCCGCCCGGAGGCCGACGCCCGCACGCTCCTGACGCTCGCGCCGGGCGAGCTCGTCGTCGGCGTCCGGCTGCCGTCGCCGCCCGACCGCTCGGCGTACCTGCGCGCCGGCGAGCGGCGGGCGTTCTCGTTCCCGCTCGTCTCCGTCGCGGCGGCTCGCCGCGACGGCCGCACGCGTCTCGTCGCCGCCGGCGTCGCGAACGTTCCCCGGGAGCTCGATCCCGACGATCCCGTCGCCGGGCTGCCCGGCAACCCCCAGAGCGCCTGGAAGCGCGACCTGCTCGCCGAGCTCGCCCGGCGGGCGCTCGCCGCCCTCGCCTGAGCTTCCTTGTGACGATCAGTCACAAGGCGGTTCACCGGCCGGTGACGGCGAGGATGTTCGCGAGGTGCAGCATCCGGAACGCCCCGCGCGCGGCGCGCCCACGTAGCGCCTCGTCGTCGGTGTCGCCCCACAGCGCCCAGAGATCCCGCGTCGCGACCAGCAGCTCGCGGATCCGCTCCGTCTCCTCCCGCCGGCCGTTCGCCCGCTCGTCGCAGGCGTTCAGCGCGAGACCGAGCAGCCCGACCGTGTCGGGCTGTCGGGTCCACAGCAGCGTCGCGGCCATCGACAGGTACTGGTGAATGCGGGCGAACGTGACCGGATGGCTCACCTCCTCGCCGCCGCGGGGCGGCGTCAGCTCGAGCGGCGGCTCGCCGTCGGCGATCCGGCGGCCGCTCTCCCAGAGCACGGCCCGGAGCGCGGCGTCGTCGAGCCCGGAGGCGCGCGCCGTGCGCACGGCCATCAGCAGCGAGTTCGGCTGGCGGCCGTAGGGATAGTCGGAGGCGTAGACGACCTGCTCGGGCGAGACGAGCCGGTAGAGGTCGAGGAGGTCGATCGGGCTCCAGACCGATGTGTCGAAGAAGACGCCCGGACGGCCGCCGAAGTGCCTCGCCATCGCCGCGAGGTCGACGATGCCCGCGTGCGCGATGATCAGGGTCGGGCCGTAGCGGTCGACGAGACGTGCGAGCCCGTCGGCGATCGGAGGCAGCCCGCGGCCGCCGTGGATCAGGATCGGCACTCGCCGGTCGGCCGCCAGCTCGAAGACGGGCTCCAGGCGCGGGTCGTCGGGGAGAAATCGCTGCGCGCGCGGATGCAGCTTGATCCCGCCCGCGCCGAGGTCGATGCAGCGGACGGCTTCCTCGAGCGGGCTCTCGTTCAGGTCGAGGCGGACGAACGGGACGAGCGCGCCCTCGGACCGCGCCGCGAAGGCCAGCGTCCGGTCGTTCGCGGCCCGGAAGGCGGGATGCCGGTCGGGCTCGTCCAGGCAGAAGACGAACGAGCGCTCGACGCGCGAGCGCTGCTGCACGTCGAGCAGCTCCTCGAGCTCCCCCACCATGCCGTCGATGTCCCGGCCGAGGTGCGTGTGGACGTCGAACACGCGCACCTCGGGCGGTAGCTCGCGGAGCAGCTGCTCCACGTACGTGTCCAGGAGCGCCTGCGCCCGTCCAATCGCGTCCACGAGGCTTGAGTCTACGTCGCGCCCCCGCGGGCGGCGGCCAGGTTTTTCGGCGGGCTCAGACCGCGAGCGCCGCCACCTTGTCGCGCAGGTACGCCAGATACGGCCCCGGGTCGATCTCCGGCGAGCCGGTAAGGCGCTCGAGCGTCTCCTTCGGCGTCAGCTTGCGCCCGAGCGAGTAGAGGTTCTCGCGCAGCCACCCCGACAGGCCCGAGAGCTCGCCGGCCGCGAGCTGGTCGTCGAGGTCGGGGAGCGCCGACCGAACCGCCGCCCAGATCTGCAGCGAGATGACGTTGCCGAGCGCGTACGTCGGGAAGTAGCCGATCCCGCCGCCGGACCAGTGCACGTCCTGGAGGACGCCGTGCGCGTCGTCCGGCACCTCCACGCCGAGAAACTCGTGCATGCGCGCGTTCCAGATCGCCGGCAGCTCCTCCAGCGGCACGCGCCCCTCGATCAGGTCCTGCTCCAGCTCGAAGCGCAGGATCACGTGGAGGCTGTACGTCGTCTCGTCGGCATCGACCCGGATCAGCCCGGGCTCGGCCCGGTTGGTCGCGCGGACGAAGTCGTCGAGCTCGACGGCGCCGAGCGCGGCCGGGAAGGTCTCCCGCAGCGGCTCGTACCAGTGCGTCCAGAAGGCACGGCTGCGGCCGACGAGGTTCTCCCAGGTCCTGCTCTGCGACTCGTTCACGCCCAGCGAGGGCGCGCCGGCGAGCGGCGTACGCAGCAGCGAGCCCGCGATCCCGTGTGCGTAGAGGCCGTGCCCCGCCTCGTGCAGCGTCGACCAGACCGACTCGAGATCCTGCTCGCGGTAGCGGGTCGTCAGCCGTACGTCCCGGTTCGAGAACGACGTGCAGAACGGGTGCACGGTCGGGTCGAGGCGCCAGGCGCCCTCGTCGAACCCGAGCGTCGCCAGCACCCGCTCGGCGAAGCCGCGCTGCCGGTCGATCGGGAACGTGCCGTGCAGGAAGTGCGCGTCGACCTCGGGCGCCTCCCGGACGAGCTCGGCGAGCGCCGGCCGCAGCACGTCGAACACCTCCCGCACCTCCGTCGTCGTCATCCCGGGCTCGAAGTCGTCGAGCAGCGGCGTGTACGGAGAGTCGGACCACTCGAAGCACTCGATGTAGCGGCGCTTCAGCTCGACGTTCTCGCGGAGGTAGGGGAGAAAGGACGCGAAGTCGTCGTTCCGCCTCGCCTCGACCCAGGCGTGATGGCCGCGCGCCGCCGCTCGCGTCATCTCGACGCGGAGCCCGGCCGGCACCCGGCGCGCCTTCTCCCAGTCGCGGCGCGTGACGCGGATCAGGCTCGCGTCGTCGGAGTCGTGCGGCAGCGACTCCTCGAGCGGGACGAGGTCGTCGAGGAGACGCCCGACCTCCGGGTCGACGAACCGCTCGTGCGCGATCCGCCCGAGCGTCGCGAGGGCCTCGGCGCGCGCCTCGGTGCCGAGCGGCGGCATCATCACGCGCTGGTCCCAGCCGAGCACGCCCGCTGCGCTCCGGAGGTCGTGCCCCTCGGCCAGTCGCTCGCGGAGAGCGTGGAGAGAGCCGTCGGTGGCCACGCCCGCACCCTAGCCACCCGCGGCGCCGCCCGCCGACAACCGCGGGGCGATTCCGCCCGACCCGGCTAGGATCGCGAGATGCCCGACATCCTGATGATCGGCGACACCGAGCGGAGCGCCGACCTCCGCCACGAGGTGCCCCTCCAGATCACCGATGCGTTCGTCTACGCCGAGGTCGACGGCCGCCGGCACGTCGTGATCTGGAACTTCGAGCTCGACCGCATTCGTGCGACGGGGATCGACGCCGAGCTGCACCCGATGGAGGAGCTGCGCCTCGAGGAGCTCGTGCGGGAGGGGCAGGACGCGTACGCGGCGACCCTCGCGATGGGCCTCCGCGCCGTGCGGTTGCTCGGTCTCCGGAGCGCGGTCGTGCCGCGGAGCTTCCCGCTCGGCCAGGCTGACCACCTGCGCGAGCACGGGATCGAGCTGACCGTCGACCAGCGGCTGTTCGACGACCGCCGGCGCGTGAAGAGCGCCGGCGAGCTGGCCGGCATCCGGCGCGCGCTCCGCGCCGCCGAGGCCGGCATGGCCACCGCGCTCGAGCTCCTGCGGGCCGCGGAGCGCCGCAACGGCGCGCTGACGGTCGAGGGCGAGACGCTGACCTGCGAGCTGATCAAGGAGCGGGTCGAGCGCGACTTCGTGCGGCACGGCTGCAGCACCGACGAGTTCATCGTCTCCCACGGGCCGCAGACGGCGATTGGACACGACATGGGCTCGGGCCCGATCGTGCCCGACGACCTCGTGATGCTCGACCTCTTCCCGCGGGACCGAGCGTCCGCGTGCTTCGCCGACATGACCCGGACGTTCGCCGTCGGCGCGGTGCCCGACGAGATCCGCGAGTACCACCGCCTCTCGAAGCAGGCGCTCGAGCTGTGCGTCGAGTCGATCCGTCCGGGGCTGAGCGGCGCCGACCTGCACCGGTCGGTGTGCGAGCTCTTCGAGGCGCACGGTCACCCGACCCAGCTGTCGAAGCCCGAGGGAGCGGTGCTCCTCGACGGCTTCTACCACGCGACCGGTCACGGGGTCGGCCTCGGCGTTCACGAGCAGCCGGGGATCGGCAGGTTCGGCGAGCCGCTGGTGGCCGGGGACGTCCTGGCGATCGAGCCAGGCCTCTACCGGCACGGTTTCGGCGGCGTGCGCCTGGAGGACCTCGTGCTCGTGACCGAGGACGGCTGCGAGGTGCTGACGAACTTCCCGTACGACCTCGAGGTCGCATCGAAGTGAGCGAGCCGACGATCGACACGCTCCTCCTCGAGGAGCGCCGCTATCCCCCGCCGCCGGAGTTCGCCGCGCAGGCCAACGCGCAGCCGGGGATCTACGACGTGTCGTTCGAGGAGTTCTGGCAGGCGGAGGGGCGCGAGCGCGTGACGTGGTTCGAGCCGTTCACGTCGCTGTACGAGTGGGAGCTCCCGTACGCGAAGTGGTACGTCGGCGGCAAGCTGAACGTCTGCTTCAACTGCGTCGACCGCCATGTCGAGGCGGGCCTCGGCAGCCGGGCCGCCTTCCTCTGGGAAGGAGAGCCCGAGAACGAGCGCCGCGAGATCACCTACGCGGAGCTCCAGCGCGACGTCGTCCGCTTCGCGAACGCGCTCCGCGAGCTCGGCGTCCGCAAGGGAACGCCCGTCGCGATCTACATGGGGATGATCCCCGAGCTACCCGTCGCGATGCTCGCGTGCACGCGACTGGGCGCTCCGCACACGGTCGTCTTCGGCGGCTTCTCGGCCGACTCGCTCTCCGACCGGATGAACGACATGGGCTGCGAGGTGCTCGTCACCCAGGACGAGGCCTGGCGCCGCGGCAGCCGGGTGCCGCTCAAGCGCACGGCGGACGAGGCGATGGCAGCCGCGCCGGGCGTCCGCGCCTGCCTCGTCGTCCACCGGACCGGCGGCGAGGTGCCGATCACGGCCGGCCGGGACGTCTGGCTGCACGACCTCGACCTCTCCGACGACCCCGCCGCGTGCCCCTGCGAGCCGATGGACGCCGAGGATCTCCTCTTCCTCATGTACACGTCCGGAACGACGGCGAGGCCGAAGGGGATCGTGCACACCACGGCCGGCTACCTCGTCGGCGTCGCCGCGACGCACCACCACATCTTCGACCTCCAGCCCGAGACCGACGTCTACTGGTGCGCGGCCGACATCGGCTGGATCACCGGCCACAGCTACATCGTCTACGGGCCGCTCTGCAACGGCGCCACGAGCGTCCTCTACGAGGGGACGCCGGACTTCCCCGACCGCGACCGCTGGTGGGACGTCGCCGAGCGGTACGGAGTCACGATCCTCTACACGGCGCCGACGGCGATCCGCTCGCACATGAAGTGGGGCCCGGAGTACGCGGCCCGGCACGACCTGGGGGCGCTCCGGCTGCTGGGCTCGGTCGGCGAGCCGATCAACCCCGAGGCGTGGGTCTGGTACCACGAGCACGTCGGCGGCGGGCGCTGCCCGGTGGTCGACACCTGGTGGCAGACAGAAACCGGGATGATCATGATCACGCCGCTCCCGGGCATCACCACGCTCAAGCCCGGCTCGGCGACGAAGCCCTTCCCGACCGTCGCCGCGAGCGTCCGCAACGAGCAGGGCGAAGTGGTCGAGCAGGGCGGCGGCTACCTGGTGCTCGAGCAGCCGTGGCCGGCGATGACGCGCGGGATCTTCGGCGACGACGAGCGCTTTCGATCGACGTACTG
This sequence comes from Gaiellaceae bacterium, assembly GCA_036555085.1. GTDB lineage: Bacteria > Actinomycetota > Thermoleophilia > Gaiellales > Gaiellaceae > Gaiella. The sequence goes on along the minus strand of DATBMD010000181.1, from coordinate 8,121 downwards.
GGAGCGCTTCCCCGGCCTCTACTTCGCCGGCGACGGCGCCCGGATCGACGAGGACGGCGACTTCTGGCTGCTCGGCCGCGTCGACGACGTGATGAACGTCTCGGGGCACCGGATCTCGACGATCGAGGTCGAGTCGGCGCTCGTCGACCACCCGAGCGTGGCGGAAGCCGCGGTCTGCGGGCGCAACGACGCGACGACGGGCCAGGCGATCGTCGCGTACGTGACGCTGAAGGGCGGCGAGGACGGCTCCGTCGAGCGGCTGGAGGAGCTGCGAGACCACGTCGCCGTGAAGATCGGCCCGATCGCGAAGCCGGCCAACATCGTCTTCACCCCCGAGCTGCCGAAGACCCGCTCCGGGAAGATCATGCGACGCCTGCTGCGCGACGTGGCGGAGAACCGCGCGCTCGGCGACACGACCACGCTCGCCGACCCGGCCGTCGTCTCGGAGATCGCCGAGCGGGCCGCGGAGACGACCGCGGAGGAGTAGCTCAGCCGGCCGTTCAGGCCGCGAGCAGCGGCTCGAAGCGCGTCGGATCGTCGAACGGCCCGATCAGCGCGAGGTGGAGCCTCCCGCCGAGGACGTCTCCAGCCACACGCTGGACGTCCTCGGCGGTGACCGCGGAGAGCCCCGCCAGCACGTCCTCCGGCTCGTCGGCCTCGCCGAGCAGCACCTCGCGGCGGAGGCCGAACACGATCAGGCCGCGCGGGGTCTCGAGCTGGAGCACGAAGCGGCCCTTGGCGTAGCTGCGCGCCTTCTCGAGCTCCTCCGGCGGCACCGGCTCGGACGCGATCTTCCGCAGCTCGTCGACGATCGTCTTGACGGCGTCGTCGATGCGGTTGAGGTCGACGCCGGCCTGGGCGTACAGGGAGCCGGCGTCGGTGTAGCTGTGATTCGTCCCGAAGACGTAGTAGGCCAGCCCGCGGCGCTCGCGCACCTCGGTGAAGAGGCGGGACGACATGCCGCCGCCGAGCACAGTCGCCACGAGCTGGAGCGCGTAGCGGTCGGGATGGCCGACCGGGTAGCTGCGCGCGCCGATCACGATCTGCGCCTGATCCGACTGCTTCGTGTGGATCTTGACCGGCCGGCCGTTCTCCGGCAGGACGACCGGATCGGCGAGGCCCGTGTCGCGCGTCTCCAGGTCGCCGAACAGCTGGTCGAGCCGTTCGACGAGCCCGTCCCCGAGCCTGCCGCCGAGGCCGATCACCATCCGCTCCGGCCGGTACCAGCGATCGAGGTAGGACGTGAACGTCTCGCGGGTCGCCGAGCGAACCGTCTCCTTGCGGCCGATCACGTCCCAGCCGAGCGGCTGGTCGCCGTAGAGGAGCGACTCGTAGACGCTGCCGATGTAGTCGCGCGGCGTGTCGAAGTACATGTTCATCTCCTCGATGATCACGCCCTTCTCACGCTCGATCTCCTCCGGCTCGAAGCGAGAGTTGCGAAGCATGTCGACGAGCACGTCCAGGGCGACGTCGCGCGACTCGGCCGCGCACTTGACGTAGTAGCCCGTGTACTCCTTGCCGGTGAACGCATTGAACTCGCCGCCGATGCCGTCGATCTCACCGGCGATCGCGCGAGCCGTCGGGCGGCGCTCGGTGCCCTTGAAGAACATGTGCTCGGCGAAGTGTGCGATGCCGTTCGTCTCCGCCGTCTCGTAGCGCGACCCGGCGGCCAGCATGACGAAGCACGCGACCGACTGCGCGTGGTCCATCGGCGCCGTCAGCACGCGGACGCCGTTCGAGAGGCGGGTACGCTCGAAGACCGACACCGCGCGCATGGTATAGACCGCGTGTGCCCGGGGGCCTGACGAGGAAGGCGATCGCCGCGCAGCCGGACTGGCTGCGTGCCGTGCCCGAGCGTGTGGGCGACCGGCGGCTGCCGGCGGGCGCGCGCGCGCTCTTCGTCGGCTGCGGCACGTCGTTCCACGCGGCGCGTGCGTGCGGCCCGGCGGCGCAGGCGCTCGACGCCGTCCTCGGCATCGCCTCCGCCGCGGACGTGCTTGTAGCGATCAGTCACGAGGGCGAGACCCGGCTGACGCAGGAGGCGGTCGAGGCATTCGCAGGGGAGACCTGGCTGATCACGGGCAAGGAGGACAGCCCGATCGCCCGTCTCGTCGACCACGTCGTCGTCGCGACGCCGGAGGTCGAGCAGAGCTACTGCCACACCGCGAGCTACACGTGTGCGATCGCGGCGGGGCGGGCCCTGCAAGGAGAGGACGTCAGCGGCCTGCCAGCCGCCGTCGCCGCCGAGCTCGAGGCCGACGCGCTCGGCGCCTCGGCGCACGATCGGTTCGTCGTGGCCGCGGCCGGGCTCGATTACGCGACCGCGCTCGAGGCCGTGCTGAAGCTCCGCGAGGGAGCCCATGTGGCGGCGGAGGCGCACCACGCCGAGCAGCTGCTCCACGGCCACCTCGCCGCGATCGACGACTCGGTTCGCTGCTTCCTGCTGGCCGGCGGCGGCCGGGCGGCGGAACGCGCGCGGGACGCGGGAGCGGCGCTCTCGGAGCTCGGCTGCGAGTGGACGCTGCTCCCGGCCGTGCACCCGGTCGTCGACGTCGTGCGCTTTCAGCGCCTCGCGGTCGACCTGGCCGAGGCACGCGCCGTCGACCCGGACATGATCCGCTGGGACGAGCCGCCCTGGGACAGGGCGCGCAAGGCGCACGGCTGAGCGACGTCAGCCGAACGAGAGCACGCTGCGGATCCCGTCCTGCGCCTTCATCAGCTCGAAGCCGCGATTGACCTCGTCGAGGGTGAGGCGGTGCGAGAGGAACGACTCGACGTCGATCTCGCCGGCGAGCCAGCGGTCGATCAGCTGCGGCACCTGGTCGCGCCCCTTGACGCCGCCGAAGGACGAGCCGGCGATGCGGCGGCCGGTGATCAGGTAGCGCGGCACGACCTCCAGCACCTCGCCCTTCCCGGCGACGCCCGCGACCGTGCACAGCCCCCACCCCATCCGCGCCGACTCGACCGCCTGGCGCATGACGCCGACGTTCCCCGTCGCCTCGAACGTGTAGTCGGCGCCGAAGCCGCCCGTCAGCTCGACGATCCGCTCCACCGCGTCCTCGCCTCCACGCATCACGTCCGTCGCCCCGTGACGCGTCGCGAGCGCGAGCCGGTCGTCCGAGAGGTCGATGCAGACGATCCGCTCCGCACCCTGCAGCCGGCAGCCGATCACCGCGCCGAGACCGACCATCCCCGCGCCGAAGACGACGCACGTCGCGCCCGGCTCGACCTTGGCCGTGTTGATCGCGGCGCCGAGGCCGGTGGAGAGGCCGCACGCGAACAGGCAGGCGCCCTCGAGCGGAGCGTCCTGCGAGACCGCTGCCAGCGCGATCTCCGGCATCACCGTGTACTCCGCGAATGTCGACGTCCCCATGAAGTGCCTGATCGGCTCGCCGTCGCGCGAGAGCCTGGTCGTGCCGTCCGGAAGGTAGCCCTGGTTCTGCTGCTCGCGGATCGCGAGGCAGAGGTTCGTCCGCGGGCTCAGGCAGTGGACGCACTCGCGGCACTGCGGCGAGAAGAGCGTGACGACGTGATCACCCGGGGCGACCGAGCTCACGCCCGCTCCCACACGCTCGACGACCCCGGCGCCCTCGTGGCCGAGCACGGTCGGCGCGTACCCCGACGGGTCGGCCCCCGACGCCGTGTAGAGATCCGTGTGGCAGACGCCGCAAGCGACGAGCCGGACGAGCACCTCACCGGCCTTCGGCTCGGCGAGCTCGAGCTCCTCGACGGCGAGCGGGGCACCGAACTCCTCCAGGACGGCGGCGCGGATCCTCACCTGCGCGATCGTCTCACGGTCGGGCGGTCCGCGACGCGGTAGACGAACCGGAGGCCCTGCCAGCGCTCGTCGATCGACGCGCTCTTGTTGTCGACGAGCCCGCAGCCGAGTCCGATCTCCTGGACCGCCTCGAACGTGAGGTCGGTCTCGAGCTTCGACGCCTTCTTCGGCCAAGCGACCCAGAGCCCGTCCGCCGGGTCGAGCGTGGCCTTCAGCGCCGGGAAACGGCTCGCGAGGTCGTCGCGGCTGGCCGTGAAGTAGACCACCACCCCCGCGCCGGGCTTGGCGCCCAGCTTCTGCGACAGCGGCGTGCCGGAGTAGTCCGTCTTCCCTGTCACTGGCCCACTTGCCCGTGCCAGTCGGCGAGGAGCTCGCGCTCGCGCGCCGGGTCGAGCCCGACCGCGTCGGCGCTGCCCATCGCGGCCGTGCCCTCGCCGCGCCCGTCGCGTGCCGCGACCCAGGCGAGCGTGTCGCCGACCGTCTCGGCGAGCGGCCGGAAGCGGAGCCCCGCGGTGACAGCCCGGCCGATATCGACGTCCATGAAGTGCCGCGAGTCGGGATCGCGTGAGTCGAGCCACAGCGGCAGCTCCATCCACTCTCCGACCTCGCGGTCGGCGAGGAAGGCCTCGTCGACCCACGTCGGCGAGGCATCCGACCCGCTGACGTCGCCGCAGGTCTGCAGCAGCTCGCCCATCGTCACGGGCCGCGCCGGGCCCGTCGCGTTGAACGGCCCGGTCTGCTCGCTCTCCAGCGCGAGGACGATCCACTCCGCCAGGTCGCGCGCGTCGACGAACTGCAGCGGCCGGTCGGGGCTGCCGGGTGCCAGCACCTCGCCGCCGCGGGCGACGCGCTCGGGCCAGTACGTGAAGCGCTCGGTCGGGTCATGGGGCCCGACGATCAACCCGGGCCGCACGAGGATCGACCGGTCCGGGAAAGCGTCCTCGACCACCTCCTCGCAGAGCGCCTTCAGCGCGCCGTAGTGTGCCCGCACGTCCTCGGTCGTCTCGTCTTCGACGGTCGCGAGCGGGCTCTGCTCGTCGATCGGCTCCGCAAAGCTCGCGTAGACGGAGACGCTCGAGACGAAGGCGTAGCGGCCGGCGCTCGGCGCGAGCAGCTCCGCGGAGTCGCGGACGAGCCGCGGGACGTACCCGGACGTGTCGACGACTGCGTCCCACTCGCGACCCTGGAGCGGCGTCAGGCCCCCGTCGCGATCGCCCCGGAGCTTCTCCACCTCGGGGTAGAGCTGCGGATTGGTCTCGCCCCGGTTGAAGAAGGTCACCTCGTGGCCGCGCGCGAGAGCGGCATCGGCGACCGCGCGGCCGAGGAACTTCGGCCCACCGAGCAGGAGCAGCCTCACTCGAGCTCGGCAAGCGCCGCGAGCAGCCGGTCGACCTCCTCGGCGGTGTTGTAGTGGACGAGCCCGGCCCGTACGGCGCCGCGCTCCTCCAGCCCCAGGTGCCGCATCGTCTCGAGCGCGTAGTAGTTCCCGTGCCAGACGGCGAGGTCGCGCCCGGCGAGGAACCGCGCGACCGCCTCGGGCGGCCGGTCGCCCACGTTGAAGCAGAACGTGGGCACGCGCCCCTCCATCGTCGGCAGCCCGTAGAGGGTCACGTGCTCGGGCAGGCCGGCGAGGAACCGCTCGCCGAGCGCCAGCTCATGCGACCGGACCGCGTCCCAACCAAGCGAGTCGACGTAGTCGACGGCCGCGACGAAGCCGGCGAGCAGCTCGTGCTGCAGGGTTCCGAGCTCGTAGCGATGGCCGACGGGCAGGTCGGGCGCGGGACGCACCTTGTACGGCCGCCAGGGCTCGAGCAGCGAGCGCTTCCCGAAGGCCAGCCCGAGATGCGGCCCGAAGAACTTGTAGGGGGAGCAGATGAGGACGTCCACGCCCCAGGCGGCGACGTCGATCCGCCCGTGCGGCGCGTAGTGGACGGCGTCCGCCCACGCCAGCGCGCCCGCCGCGTGCGCGAGCTCGACTATCCGCGCGACGTCCGGCGCCGTCCCGACCGAGTTCGCGGCGACGGGGAAGGCGACGACCCGGGTGCGCCCGCTCAGCTGCCGCTCCAGGTCATCGAGATCGAGCGAGAGGTCGTCATGGACGCCGGCCGTCCGGACGACGAGCTCGAGGTCGTGCGCGAGCTCGAGCCAGGGCGCCACGTTGCCGTCGTGGTCGAGCGTCGTGACGACGATCTCGTCGCCCGCGCGCAGCGTGCGCCCGAGCGCCCGCGTGAGCAGGAAGTTGAGCGCGGTCATGCTCTGCCCGAACGCTGTCTCGTCCGGGACGCAGCCGAGGAAGTCCGCGGCACGGGCGTGCGCCCGCTCGACCAGCGCATCGGTGCGAAGCGACGTCTCGTAGGGGGCGCCGACGTTTGCGTTCGACTCGCGCAGATACTTCGCGATCGCCTCGATCACCTCGTCCGGGCACTGCGTGCCGCCGGGCCCGTCGAAGAACGCGAGCGGCCGCTGCAGCGAGGCATAGCGGCGCCGGACGGCCGCGACGTCGAACAGCGTCGTGCTCACGAGAGCACCCGCCCCCCGACCGTCCAGCGATACGCCGGCTGGAGTCGCAGCGAGGCACCGACGAAGCAGTCACGCTCGGCCTTTCCGACCAGGTGGCGTATCGCCGCTTCGTCGAGGGACGGCTCCAGGGCGACCTCCGCGTCGACGTCGATCTCGACGAACGCGAAACGGCCGTCCTCCTCCCGGCGCGTGACCGTGCCCCGCGCCGTCGCGCTGGACGCGGCCTCGACACCGGCGCGGCGAGCGTGGTACGCGAGGCTGGTGAGCACGCAGCGTGCGAGGCCCGTCAGCAGCAGGTGCTCGGGCGCCCAGACGCGCTCGTCGCTCGCCATCGCCGCGCCGCCCCTGTCGCTCGCCGCCGACCAGTCGCGATCGAGCGAGACCCCGTACTCGAAGGTGCGAGCCCGGATCGTGGCCATCGTTCCAGCCTATACGCGCCGTCCGAGGCGCCGCCTACTGTCGGACCGATGCAACGGTTGCGGCCGTTGAGCGAGGAGGAGTGCTACCTCCGCTGTTACGGGCAGCGCGGTGCCGACGACACGGTCAAGGTGCTCGGCCCGGTGGTCGCCGACGCGCCGCCGGCGCCGAGCGTGGTGGCGGAGCGCGTACGTCTTCAGCTCGAGGCCGCGCTCGAGTCGCGCGAGCCCGAAGCTGCCTGACCCCGAGGCGTCTGCCGTCCCCGACGTGCTGGCGCCCGGCCTCCGGGTCGTCTTCTGCGGCATCAATCCCGGCCGGGCCTCATCGGCCGCGGGAGCGCACTTCGCGAACCCGCGCAACGACTTCTGGCGCCTCCTGCACGCAGCCGGCTTCACGCCACGGCTCCTCGCGCCCACCGAGCAGCACGGGCTGACCTCGCTTGGATACGGGCTCACGAACGCTGCGTACCGGACGACCCGCGGCTCGTCCGAGCTCCGGCGCGGCGACTTCACAGGCAGCGCCGAGCGGCTCGAACAGGTCGCCCGCGAGCTCCGCCCGGACGTAATCGCCTTCGTCGGCAAGGAGGCCTACCGCGGCGTCTTCGGCGAGCGACCCGAGCTCGGCCCGCAGGCGCGGCGGCTGGGCGGGACGGCGCTCTTCGTGCTTCCGTCGACGTCACCGGCCAACGCAGCCGTCCCCTGGAACGAACGGCTGCGCTGGTTCCGGGCGCTGCGAGACTCCCTCACGTGAGACGTTCGTCAACCTCCCGATCGACGTCCCTGATCGGCGCCGGCCGCGCCGGCGGCCGCTTCACGGATGGTCGCGATCCCGAGTCTGCCTCTGCAGATTCGGGATCGGCGGGGTAGGCGTGGACGAGCCCCGGATTCGCTCGGCTGCCCGCGCGATCGTGGTCGACCCGGACGACCGGATCCTGCTCGTTCGCTTCTCGTTCCCCGATCGCACCGTCTGGGCGACGCCGGGCGGCGGCCTGGAGGTCGGCGAGACCCCGGAGCAGGCGGTCGTGCGCGAGATGGCAGAGGAGACCGGGCTGGTCGTCGACGACTGCGGGCCGCCGGTGTGGACCCGGACGCATCTCTGGCCGGACGGAGTGCGCTGGGACGGTCAGACGGAGGTCTACTTCCTCGTCCGCGCGCCCGCCTTCGAGCCGGCGCCGCAGCTCGACCGGGAGCAGCTCGCGCGCGAGCTCGTCGTCGAGGTCCGCTGGTGGACGCAGGCGGAGCTGGCCGCGAGCGACGCGCTCTTCGCTCCGCGACGCCTCCCGGAGCTGGTGGCGTCGCTCGTCAGGGACGGGCCGCCGTCCAGGCCGCTCGACGTCGGCGTCTGACCTCAGCCGGCGAGTGCCTCGACGTAGATCGCGAGCACCGGGTCCCAGCCCGTCTCGTAGC
>DATBMD010000142.1:0-6746 GCA_036555085.1 Gaiellaceae bacterium | reverse complement strand
TCCCGCTCGGCGAGGTCGATCGCGGCCTCGAGCGCCGCCAGCTTGCGAAGGCACTCGTCGTGCTCCGCGGCCGGCTCCGAGTCTGCCACGATCCCGGCGCCGGCCTGGAGGTGCGCGACGCCGTCGCGGACGACCATCGTCCGCAGCGCAATGCACGCGTCCATCGACCCGTCCGGGAGCGAGTAGAGCACCGCGCCGGCATAGGGGCCCCGGCGGAAGCCCTCCAGCTCGGTGATCAGCTGCATCGCCCGTACCTTCGGCGCGCCGGAGACCGTGCCGGCGGGGAAGCAGGCGCGCAGCACGTCGAACGGCGTCACGCCGTCGCGCAGCTCGCCGACGACCTCCGAGACGAGGTGCGAGACGTGCGAGAAGCGCTCGACCTCCATCGAGCGCGCCACGTGCACCGTGCCGCCGCGGCAGACGCGCGAGAGGTCGTTGCGGCCGAGGTCGACGAGCATCGTGTGCTCGGCGCGGTCCTTCTCGGACGAGAGCAGCCGCTCGACGTCGCCCTCGGTCGGCTCGGTCGTCCCCGCGATCGGCACGAGGCTCGCCCGGCCGCCCTCGCAGGCGACGAGGCGCTCGGGCGATGACCCGACCAGCGCGATCCCGTCGAGGTCGAGCAGGAACAGGTACGGCGACGGGTTGACGCGTCGCAGGGCCCGGTACAGCTCCAGCGGCGACGCCGACGTGGAGCGCTCCGCGCGCTGCGACGGGACGACCTGGAAGACGTCGCCCGCGACGATGTGCTGCTTCGAGATCCGCACCATCTCCTCGTAGCGGGCGCGATCGGGGACACGGCTGATCGGGCCGGAGGCCCCACGCGGCTCCCGCTGCCAGGGGATGCCCGCCTCGAGCCGCCCGGCGACCTCGTCGGCGTCGCCCGCGAGCACCTCGGCGATGCCCGCGCCGTGGTCGAAGCGGACCAGCGTCTCGCAGACGACGAGCCTGCTCTCGGGGAAGCCGTGGCCGGCCTCGGGCAGCGGCACCGTCGGCTCCAGCCGCGCAACGTGGTCGTAGCCGAGGTAGCCGACGACCGGCTCCGCGAGCGCGGCCGCCTCGTCGAAGTCGACCAGGCGGGAGCCCGCTCCCATCCACGAGCTGCGCCCCAGCCTGCCGCGCTCGACGGACTCGAGCAGGAAGCTGGCGCTGCCCATGGCGCGCAGGCGCAGGTACGCCCCGAGCGGGGTGAGCAGGTCGGTGTTGATGGCTGCGATCGGCGTCATGGAAACGAAAAAGACCTCCTGGGAGGTCTTCGAGCGGCTCCGGATGTCGTGCGTGCTACAGGCGCAGGCTCCCGTCTCGCTCGTGGCGGCACGACCAGGCCCAGCTGCGGTCGGCGGGAGTCATCGCACCCAACCTTAGTCGACGCCGCCGGCCCAGTCGAGCGTCCGCTCCACTCCCCGGCGCCAGCGCGCGAGCCCGCGGCGGCGCTCCACCTCGCGCGTCCGCGGCTCGAACCGGCGGACCGTGCTCCGGAACCCGCGTAGCTCGTCCAGGCCGCTCCAGAAGCCCACGGCGAGCCCCGCCGCGTACGCGGCGCCCGCGGCGGTGAGCTCGACCTGGGCGGGCACCGTGACGGGCACGCCGAGGACGTCGGCCTGGAGCTGCAGCAGCAGGTCGTTCGCGGTCATGCCGCCGTCGACCCGCAGCTCCGACAGCCCGCCGCCCGTGTCGGCGCGCATCGCCGCGACGAGCTCCGCGACCTGGTACGCGCACGCCTCCAGCGCCGCTCGGGCGAGGTGCGCGCGCGTCGTGTGGCGCGTCAGCCCCGCGATCACGCCGCGCGCGTCGGGGCGCCAGTACGGCGCGAAGAGGCCCGAGAAGGCCGGCACCAGCACGACGCCGCCCGTGTCCTCGACCGACCGGGCGAGCGGCTCGATCTCGCCCGCGTCGGCGATCAGCCCCAGGTCGTCGCGCAGCCACTGGACGACCGCGCCCGCGACTGCGACCGAGCCCTCGAGCGCGTAGACGGGCGGCTCGTCGCCCAGCCGCCAGGCGACGGTCGAGATGAGGCCGTGCTGCGAGCGCGGCGGCTCGGTCCCGACCGTCTGCAGCAGGAACGCGCCGGTGCCGTACGTGCACTTGCTCTCGCCCGGCCGAAAGCAGCCGTGCCCGAAGAGCGAGGCCTGCTGGTCGCCGAGCACGCCGGCGACGGGCACGCCGGCAAGCGCTCCGCTGGCTTCGCCCAGCACCTCGCTCGAGCTGCGGATCTCCGGGAGCAGCGCCCGCGGGATGCGGAGGAGGCCGAGCAGCTCGTCGTCCCATTCCAGCCGCCGGAGGTCCATCAGCATCGTCCGGCTCGCGTTCGACGGGTCGGTGACGTGGACGCCGCCGTGCGGGCCTCCCGTCAGGTTCCAGACGAGCCAGCTGTCGGACGTCCCGGCGAGGAGCTCGCCGCGCTCGGCCGCCGCGCGGCGCGCCGGATCCTCGTCCAGCAGCCACTGCAGCTTCAGCGCTGTCGAGTAGGTGGAGACGGGGAGGCCCGTGCGCTCGCGGAAGCGGTCGACGCCGCCGTCGGCGATAAGCGCGGCGACGGCGAGGTCGGTGCGGGTGTCCTGCCACACGATCGAGCGGACGACCGGCCTGCCGGTGGCCCGCTCCCAGAGAACCGCGGATTCGCGCTGGTTCGCGATGCCGACGGCGGCGACGTCCGCTGCCGTCGCACCCGCCGCGTCGAGTGCGCCACGTACGCACGCGTCGACGTTCGCGGCCACCTCGGCCATGTCGAGCTCCACCCAGCCGGGGCGCGGCGTGAGCACGGCCTGGGGCAGCCGGTGCTCCGCGAGCTGCGCGCCGTCGCGGCCGAAGAGCACGCACCGCGTGCTCGACGTGCCGTGATCGATCGCGGCGACGAGGTCCGGCCCGGGCACGCGGCGACTCTAGCGCCGGCGGTTTCACGTGATTACGTGCTACACTTCTTCTCGTGAAGCAGAACGTCACCCTTGCGCTCCCGGCCGAGACCCTTCGCCGGCTGAAGGTGCTCGCCGCGGAGAGGGGAAGCTCGATCTCCCGCATGCTCACGGAGCAGCTGAACGAGCTGCTCGACCGCGAGTCTGGCTACGAGCCTGCTCGGCGACGAAGCATCGCCGCGCTCGAGCGTGGGTGGCAGCTCGGAACGAACGGGGTTGCGCGGTGGGGCCGCGACGAGCTCCATGAGCGCTGACGGCCGCGCGTTCGTCGACACCAACGTTCTCGTCTATGCCCACGACGCGACCGCAGGAGCGAAGCGCGACGCTGCGCGGTCGCTCGTCCTCGAGCTCTGGGGCTCGAGGCGCGGCTGTCTCAGCGTGCAGGTCCTGCAGGAGCTCTATGTCGCGATGACGCGGAAGCTTCCACACCCGCTCGACCCCGAGGCAGCCGAGCGGCTGATCGAGGATCTCACGCACTGGCCGGTGCACGCTCCCGACTCGCCGGACGTGGTCGCGGCCGCCCGCGTGCACCGCCGCTACGAAATCTCGTTCTGGGACGCGATGATCGTCCACAGCGCGGCGGCGCTCGGTTGCGCGACGCTCTACAGCGAGGATCTGAACCCGGGTCAGCGCTACGACGGGGTCCTCGTCGTCGACCCGTTCGCTCTGCCGCCCTAGGGTGAAGGAGCGCTACAGTCGGCCCGAAATGCGGGGCCTGGATGGCAAGACTGCGATCGTGACCGGCGGCTCGACGCTGATCGGGCAGGCGGTGGTTCGCGAGTTGCACGGACACGGGCTGGCCGTTGCGATCGCCGACATCGACGTCGAGCGCGGCGAGCCGCTCGCGCATGAGCTCGGGGAGCGCGTCCTCTTCCGGCGCACCGATATCACCGACGACACGCAGCTCGGGGCGCTCGTCGCCGCCGCGCTCGACCGGTTCGGCCGCATCGACGCGCTCGTCAACCTCGCGTGCTCGTACGTGGACGAGGGCCTTGCCTCGCCCCGGGCCGACTGGCTCGAGTCGTTCGACGTCAACGTCGCCAGCGCCGTGATGGCCGCGAAGGCCGTGCACCCTCATCTCGTCGCCCAGGGCGGCGGCGCGATCGTCAACTTCACCTCGATCTCAGCCGGGGTCGCGCAACCGGGCCGCTGGCTCTACCCGGTCTCGAAGGCGGCGCTCGTCCAGCTGACGCGGAACATGGCGATGGACCTGGCCGCCGACGGCATTCGCGTCAACGCCGTCTCGCCGGGCTGGACCTGGTCGAAGGTGATGGACGAGCTGACCGGCGGCGACCGCGCGAAGACCGATCGTGTGGCCGCGCCGTTCCACCTGCTCGGCCGCGTCGGAGACCCGGAGGAGGTGGCCCGCGTCGTCGCGTTCCTGCTCTCCGACGACGCGAGCTTCGTGACGGGCGCGAACTGGGCCGTCGACGGGGGCTACTCGGCGATGGGCCCGGAGCAGGCCGAGCCCGCGATCCCGAAGCTGCAGGAGTGACCGAGAGGAGACGCGCATGAGCACGTTCGTGATCGTGGGCGCCGGGCAGTCCGGCCTCCAACTCGCGATCGGGCTGCGGCAGGCCGGGCACGACGTCACCGTCGTCTCGAACCGCACCGGCAAGGACTTCCACGACGGCAGGGTGATGTCGAGCCAGTGCATGTTCGCGAACGCGCTCGACACCGAGCGCGCGCTGGGGATCGACTTCTGGGACGACGTCTGCCCGCCGGTCGAGGGGATCAGCCTGGCCGTTCCAAACCCCGAGCAGCCGGGCGAGAAGGCGATCGACTTCGCGGCGCGCCTCGACCGGCCCGCACAGGCCACGGACCAGCGGCTGAAGTACCCGCGCTGGCTCGAGCACCTGGAGTCGATCGGCGGCGAGGTCGTCCTCCACGAGGCGACGGTCGAGGACCTGGATCGGTACCGGGACGAGGCCGACCTCGTGCTCGTCGCCGCGGGCAAGGGCGACATCGCCCGCCTGTTCGAGCGGGACGCCGAGCGTTCGCCGTTCGATCGGCCCATGCGCGCGCTCGCGCTCACGTACGTGAACGGGATGACGCCGCGGCCGGAGCATTCGGCCGTCTGCTTCAACCTCGTCCCGACCGTCGGCGAGTACTTCGTCTTCCCGGCGCTGACGACGACGGGGCCGTGCGAGATCATGGTCTTCGAGGGGGTTCCCGGTGGGCCGATGGACTGCTGGGGCGACGTGACGACGCCCGCGGAGCACCTGGCGAAGTCGCTCTGGATCCTCGAGACGTTCATGCCCTGGGAGGCGGAGCGCTGCCGCGCGGTCGAGCTGACCGACCCGAACGGGATCCTCGCCGGCCGCTTCCCCCCGACCGTGCGCAGGCCCGTCGGCCGCCTGCCGTCCGGCCGGGCGGCGCTGGGGATGGCGGACGTCGTCGTCCTCAACGACCCGATCACGGGTCAGGGGTCGAACAATGCGGCCAAGTGCGCGGACGTCTACCTCCGCCGCATCCTCGAGCGTGGGGAGGGGCCGTTCGACGAAGCGTGGATGCAGGCGACCTTCGACGAGTACTGGGCCTACGCGCAGGCGGTCGCTGGCTGGACGAACGCGCTTCTGACGCCGCCGCCGGAGCACGTGCTGAAGCTGCTGGGCGCGGCGAACGGGGACGCGCGCGTCGCCCACCGCTTCGTCAACGGCTTCGACGACCCGCGCGACTACTTCGACTGGTTCATGGACCCGGCGAAGGCGGACGCCTACCTCGCCGAGCTCGCCGTCGCGGTCTGACGTCGTGCCGATCCCGCCGCTCCTGGACGAGCTGCTGCGCGCGCCCGGCCCGTCGGGCTTCGAGGACGCCGTCGCCGCGATCGTGCGTCGCGAGGCTGCGGCCTTCGGGGCCGAGGTGGAGGGCGATCCGCTCGGCTCGACGGTGGCGCGCGTCCGCGGCACGGGAAGCGGGCGGCTGCTCGCCTTCTTTGCGCACACCGACCAGGTCGCGCTCTCGGTGCGTCGCGTCCGCGAGGACGGCCTGCTCGAGGTGGCGAAGCTCGCGAGCTGGGATCCCGCTGCCGCGCTGCACCAGCGGGTCGAGGTGCTGTCCCGCTCCGGGCCCGTCCCCGGCGTCGTGACCCGCTCGGGGAAAGGCGACCTCGAGTGGGGCGACCTGCTCGTGGACGTCGGCGCGGCGTCCGCGGACGACGCGCTCGCCCTGCTCGCTCCCGGCGACCCGGCCGTGATCGTCGGCGTGCCGGTCGAGCTCGCGGGCGGCCGGATCGCCTCCGCGGCGCTCGACGACCGCGCCGGGCTCTACGCGGCGCTGGTGGCCCTGCGCGCGCTCGCGGCCGATCCCCCCGCCTGGGACGTCGCCGTGGTCGCCACCAGCCAGGAGGAGACGGGAACTCACGGCGGCGCCGCCGCGGCCGCCTGGCGGCTGGAGCCGGCGGTCGCAGTCGTGCTCGAGGTGACGTTCGCGTCCGACGCGCCCGGCCACGAGCCGTGGGGCGACGTGCGACTCGGCGGCGGGCCGGTCGTGTTTCGCGGGCCGGTCGTGCATCCGGGCGTGACCGAGGCTCTGCTGGAGACCGCACGCGCCGAGGACATCGCGGTCTCCGTCGAGGCTGGCGGGGCGACCTGGAGCGACGCCGACGACCTCTTCGCGGCCGCCGGCGGGATCGCGGCGGGGCTCGTCTCGATCCCGCTCCGCTACATGCACACCGCCTGCGAGGTCGCCCAGCTCGGCGACGTCGAGGACGCGGCGCGGCTGCTCGCCGCCTACGCGCGCGCCCTCGACGACGGCTTCGACCCGCGGCGCTAACTCGCGTGGGGGAACCCATGATTCCCCCACGGGCCCCCTCCTTCGCCGCCGGCCGGCGGGATG
>DATBMD010000148.1:0-4468 GCA_036555085.1 Gaiellaceae bacterium | reverse complement strand
TCACGCGCTCGCGCGGCCGCGTCCGGCTCGGGTTCGCCTCGGCCGTCGACAACGTCGGCACGGGCCCCGTCCACGTCAAGGGGATTCGGTCGCCGCCGGAGCGCCTGATGCGGGCCGACCAGCTGGTCGAGCTCTCCTCCGGCCTCCGCCGGCGCTACCGCGAGGTCGGGGCGGTGGAATACACGCCGCACCCGCCGCACTACCACTGGCATTACCAGCCGTTCGAGCGGTACGAGCTGCGCCGGGTCACCGATCACGAGCTGCTCTCGCGCGACCACAAGACGGGGTTCTGCCTCGCCGACCACTACGGCCTGGCCGCCCATCGCGTCGGCGGCATCCGGCCGCCGCGCTTCCTCGGCGACTGCGGCAAGGGCCGCCCCGAGCTGACCGCCGTCGAGCAGGGCTCCTCGCGGGGCTACACCGATCGCTACCCGGCCTTCTTCCACGGCCAGGACGTCGACATCACCGGCCTGCGGCCGGGCCTGTACGTCCTCGTGCACCGCGCCAACCCCGAGCGGCTCCTGCACGAGCTGCGCTACGACAACAACGCCGCCTCGGTGCTGATCCGGCTCTCGCGGCCGTCCGCGCGGGGCGCCCTGCCCGCGGTGACCGTCCTGCGCCGTTGCGAGGGCTCCGAGCGCTGCCCGCCGGCACCAAAAACCCCGTAGGGGCCGGACCTGTCCGGCCCGACCTGTCCGGCCCGCGGGGCGCGGACCTGTCCGGCCCGCGGGGCGCGGACCTGTCCGGCCCGCCTCGTGACAGTCTGTTACGAGGGCGCGCTACGATCGCGTGGTGGAGCGCGTCGACGTGCTCGTCGTCGGCGCCGGGCCCGCCGGCTCGGCGACCGCGATCCACCTCGCCCGCGCGGGTGCCGGCGTCGTTCTCGCCGAGCGCGCGCGGTTCCCCCGCGACAAGCCCTGCGGCGGCGGCCTGACGGGCCGCGCGCTGCGCGCCTCCCCGTGCCCGGTCGATCCGGTCGTCGAGGACGTCGTGCACCGCCTCGAGCTCCGGCTCGGCTACCGGCGCCGCTTCGAGCGCCGCAGCGAAGAGCCGCTCATCCTGATGACGCAGCGGCGCCGGCTCGACGCCTTCCTGGCGGGGCAGGCTGCGGCGGCGGGCGTGGATCTCCGTGAAGGCGCCAGGGTGGAAGCTCTAGCGCCCGGACCGGATGGAGCGACGGCCATCGTCGGCGGCTCGCGGCTGCACGCCGGCGTCGTCGTCGGGGCGGACGGGGCCAACGGAGCCGTCGCGCGGGCGGCCGGCCTCGGCGAGGGGATCGTCCGCGGCGTCGCGCTCGAGGCCGACGTGGAGTGGGGGGCCCTCGAACGCACGCGCTACGCCGGCCGGGCGGTCGTCGAGATCGGCGTGGTGGCCGGCGGCTACGGCTGGGTGTTCCCGAAGGAGACGCATGCGAACCTCGGCGTCGGCGGCTGGGCCGGCGAGGGCCCGCGGCTGCGCTCGCACCTCGCGCGGCTCGCCGACTCGCACGGCGTCCGGCCCGAGGCGCTGCGCGAGGTAAAGGGGCACCGGCTGCCGATGCGGCGGCTCGGCGCGCCCCCGGCGCGCGGCCGCGTGCTGCTCGTCGGCGACGCCGCCGGCCTCGTCGACCCGCTCTCCGGCGACGGGATCTACGAGGCGTTCGTCTCGGCCCAGCTCGCCGCCCGCGCGATCGTCGCGGGCGACCTCGACGGCTACGCGGCCGCGCTCGCCGCGGCGCTCGACCACCATGCCGCGGCGTCCTGGGCCGCCAAGCGGGCGCTCGACCGGAGCCCGCGCGCCTGCTGGTGGGCGGCGCGTTCCCCCGGCGTCTTCGGCGTCGTCGCGGGGCTCCTGCGCGGCGAGGTCCGGCACCCGCGGGAGGCGCGCGGAGTCGCCCGCCCGCCCCTCAGGCTGATCGCCCGGCTCGCGCGAGCGACCTGACCCCGTTTGGGCTAAAGCGGAGGGCACCCGCTGCCGATGGTGGCCCTACGCGATGGACCTCGACAGCATCCTCCGGCGCGCCGTCGACCTCGGCGCCAGCGACGTTCATCTGAAGCTCGGGCAGCCGCCCGTGATTCGGATCGACGGCGACCTCGAGCCTCTGCCCGAGGAGCCGCCGCTCGCCGAGGCCGATCTCGAGGCCGCGCTCGGCGTCGTCACCGGCCTCTCGCCGCGGCGCCGCGAGCTCTTCGAGGAGTCGGGCGACCTCGACATCGCGTACTCGCATCCCGAGCTCCCGCGCTTCCGCGTCAACGGCTTCCGCCAGCGCGGGGCCATCTCGATCGCGCTCCGGGTGATCCCGAGCGAGATCCCGACCTTCGAGCAGCTGGGGCTGCCCCCGGGGGTCAAGCGCCTCTCGGCCGAGCACCGCGGCCTGATCCTCGTCACCGGCCCGACCGGGTCGGGAAAGACGACGAGCCTCGCGGCGATGCTCGACCACATCAATCGCAGCCGCCGGCAGCACATCGTCACGATCGAGGACCCGATCGAGATCCTCCATCCCGACCGGGGCTGCATCGTCAACCAGCGCGAGGTCGGGCTCGACACCGTCAGCTTCGAGCAGGCCCTGCGGCGCGTGCTGCGGCAGGACCCGGACATCATCCTGATCGGCGAGCTGCGCGACACCGAGACCGCGCACACCGCGCTACAGGCGGCCGAGTCCGGCCACCTCGTCTTCTCGACCCTGCACACCCTCGACGCGTCGGAGACGCTCGGCCGCATGATCGAGTTCTTCCCGCCTGCGAAGCAGCAGCAGATCCGGTCGATCCTCGCCGGCACCCTCAAGGGCGTCGTCAGCCAGCGGCTGCTGCCGCGCGTCGACGGAGGGCGCGTGCCGGCGGTCGAGGTGATGGTCACGAACGCGCGCATCGCCGACCTGATCCGGGACAACAAGCCCGACGAGATCGGCGACGCGATCGAGGCCGGCGACTTCTACGAGATGCAGACGTTCGCGCAGTCCCTGATCGCGCTCGTCCTTCGCGGCGACGTCGACCGCGAGACCGCCGCGAACGCGGCCACCAACCGGCACGACTTCCTGGTCGCGCTCGAGGCCGCCGAGAAGGATCGCCGCACCGAGGAGGAGGAGGCGAGGGCCGCCGCCGAGGCGCCGAAGCCGATGGCCCTGGCGAGCGGGCTTCGCGCCGCTCCGTCGCCCCCGTCCGACCTCGAGCCCACCGGCCACCGGTGACGGCGCCGTCCCGAGACGCCGGCGCCCGATACCCCTCCCGGGGGATGGTCGCCCGCTCGGCGTCGGCCCACTCTGAGACCCGCTTTTTTCCGCGGCAACGGCTGAGGTGATCATGCGGTTCGACCTGCGTTCCCCGATCGCGTCCCTTCGTGGGCGCTCCTCCGGCCAGGAAGGCTTCTCGCTGGTCGAGGCGATCATGGCGATGACGATCTTCGTCTTCGTCGCGGCGGCGCTCGGCGGCGTCCTCACGTCGGCGATCTCGGCCAGCAAGGTCGCGCGCGAGCGCACCATCGCCGAGCAGTACGCGATGGACCAGATCGAGGGCATCCGGCGCCTGCCGTACGACCAGGTCGGCACGACGAGCGGCAACCCGCCCGGATCGGTCGCACCCACCCGGTCGGTCGCCGTCCGCGGGCTGCACGCGACCCTGACCACCCAGGTCGCGTACGTCGACGACCCGACGCCGACGAGCTACGCCACGTCCGCCAACTACAAGCGGGTGACGGTGACGGTCACGCGCAACGACACGGGCAAGCAGCTGGCGCGCCAGGTGACGTACGTGGCGCCGCCGGCGCGCGCCCCCTACGGCGGCCTCAACAAGGGAATCCTCGACATCAAGGTCGTCGACTACGCGCTGAACACCCCCGTCGAGAACGCGACCGTCTCGCTCGCGACGGGCCCGAGCGCGCCGCGCAGCGACATGACCGACGCGGCCGGCGAGGTCACCTTCGCAGACCTGACGCCGACGACCGTCGGGCCGCCCACCGACTACTACGACCTGTCGGCGAGCAAGACGGGCTACCTGATGCTCGCCGACCCGATCGCGACGCACCTGCAGCTCGCTCCCGGCCAGACGGTGACGCCGTCGCTGCAGATCTACCGGCCTTCGACGATCGTCGTCGATCTCCAGAACCCGGACGGCACTCCGTACACGGGGACGGCCACCGCCACCGTGACGTCCGTCGCCACCGGCACGAGCGAGACGTTCACCTTCACCGGTGGGACGCTCACGCGCACCACGTTCGGCGGCGACCCGATCGTTCCCAACTTCCAGTACACGGTCGAGGCGCTGTCGCCGGACCCGTACTGCGCGCCGTCCGAGACGGCGTACGTGCCGGAGGACTACGAGGCCGGCAACGACACCAAGACCTTCACGCTGACGTTCGGGTCCTGTCCGTCGGGCGGCGTCGATGCGACCGTCGAGCAGCTCGGCAGCCCTGTTCCCGGCGCCACGGTGACGCTCAGCGGCGGCCCCAACAGCATGACCCCGGTCTCGGCCACGACGGACAGCAACGGCTTCGT
>DATBMD010000135.1:0-6355 GCA_036555085.1 Gaiellaceae bacterium | reverse complement strand
CATCGACGTGCGGCAGCCGCAGGACGAGCTGACCGAGCTCGTGGAGGTCGACGACGGGCCGTTCATCCTCCACCCCGGCGAGTTCGTGCTCGGGTCGACGCTCGAGCGGGTGACGCTCGCGGACGACCTCGTCGCCCGGTTGGAGGGAAAATCAAGTTTGGGCCGCCTCGGGTTGCTGATCCACTCGACCGCGGGCTTCATCGACCCCGGCTGGGACGGGCACGTGACGCTCGAGCTGTCCAACGTGGCCAACCTGCCGATCACGATCTATCCCGAGATGAAGATCGGCCAGCTCTCGTTCATGCGCCTGACCGAGCCGGCCGAGCGCCCGTACGGGTCCGGCGGGCTCGGCTCCAAATACCAGGGCCAGCGCGGGCCGACGCCGAGCCGGTACTTCCGCAACTTCGAGAGCGGCGAGTGACCGTCCTCGTGACGGGGGCCGCCGGCTTTGTCGGCCGGCACGCCGTCCGCGCCCTCGCCGAGCGGGAGCTCCGGGTACGCGCGCTGGTGCGCGACGTCGGCGGCGCCGGCGCGCTCGACGGGGTCGACTGCGAGCTCGTCCGCGGCGACATGACCGATTCCGAGAGCCTGCGAGCAGCGGTCGCCGGCTGCGAGACGGTCGTCCACCTGGCCGCGATCCTGACGGGCAGCGCGCGGGACTTCGAGCGCGTGATGACACAGGGAACGCGCGACCTGCTCGACGCCGCGCGCGCCGCGGGCGTCAGCCGCTTCGTGCACATGAGCGCCCTCGGGACGACCCGGGAGACGAGCGGGCTCGTCCCGTACTACGGCGCCAAGTGGGCGATGGAGGAGAGCGTCCGGGCCTGCGGCATCCCGTCGGCGATCTTGCGGCCGAGCTTCGTCTTCGGGCCCGACGGCGGCGCCCTGCCGCGGTTCGCGCGGATCGCCCGCCTGGCGCCGGTGACGCCGATCGTCGGGCCGGGCACGCAGCGGCTCCAGCCCATCTGGGTCGACGACGTGGCGGCGTACCTCGCCGCCGCGGTCCTCGATGCGAGCCGCGCCGGGCTCGTCGAGCTCGGCGGCCCCGACGTCGTCACCTGGAACGAGCTCTGGGCGCGCCTCAAGGGCGCGCTGGGAGTCTCGCGGCCGGCGCTGCACGTCCCGTTCTGGCTGATGCGACCGGCCGCCGCCCTCGTCGAGCGTTTTCCCGGCGCGCCGGTCACGCGCGACCAGCTGAAGATGCTCGCCGCCGGCGACAACGTCGTCAGCGACCCGGCGCCGATGGAGAGCTTCGGGCTAGCGCGCGTGCCGCTCGACAAGCAGCTCCGGCGCGCGGTGAACGCACCGGCCGACGACGCCTTGTGACGATCAGTTACAAGGCGGGCGTCGCGCAGCGCTCGCTGCATCGAGGCGGCCCGTTGACCGGGCACCAACCCCGACGAAATGAAGCCCAAGAAAGGAAAGGGGCCGCGCTTTCGCGCGGCCCCCGTATCCCGGTAGCCAGCGTTGGACTAGTAGAGGCGCTTCCTGCCGACGCTCCGAAGGTGGTCGGCGGCGCGAAACGCGAGTCCCCTACGCGTGGCTATGGCGATTCCCCAGTGGGTCCCGGGGACACGCCTCTACCCGCTGGTACCTCCACTGCCGGTACTACTCGAATCTGTCACGCCCGGACCACCTCCTTTCCGCGGTAGACACACTCTAGCCATTCCGTCGGCCGTCGGCGAGAGGCATCAGGCGAGCACGGTCGTCAGCTCGAGGCCCCGGTCGAGCGGGATCGTGACGCTCGCCAGGCTCGGGTCGGCCTGCCGCGCGGCCGAGTAGGCGCCGAGCGTCTCCGCGTGCGAGAGGACGTTGTCGGCGACGACGACACCGCCGGGGTCGAGCTTGGTGCGCGCGAGCTCGAAGAGACGCTCGTAGTCCTCCTTCTCGGCGTCGATGAAGACGACGTCGAAGCCGTCCTCGACCCGGGGGAGCAGCGCCAGCGCGTCCCCTTCGAGCAGCTCCGCCCACTCCTCGAGCCCGGCGTCGGCGATATTCGACCGCCACGCGGCGCACTTCGCCGGGTCGCGCTCGACGGAGAGCACGCTGCCGCCGAGGATCCGGGCACCGGCCGCCAGCCAGATCGCCGACGACCCGCGCGAGCCGCCGACGTCGAGCACCTCGCAGCCCGCGTTGGCGGACACGAGCGAGAAGAGGAAGCGCCCGGTCGTCGGGGCCACCGCCCGCGCGCGCAGCGCCTGCGGGACGCCCTCCGCGCGCTCCCTGGCGTCCTCCTCCTCGAGGCGCGCGAGCACGGCGCGGACGCGGTCGTCGAGCACGTCGAAAGCCTAGAGCCGGCGGCCTTACGGCAGGTCGACGACGACGATCCCGTCGCGGACGGCGACGGCGAACGTCTCCACCGGCAGGTAGGCGGGGAGGGAGAGCGGCCTGCCGCTCGCGAGCTCGAACCGCGAGCCGTGGCGGGGGCAGACCACGGTGCACTCGTCCGGCTCCCAGTCCCCCTCGCAGAGCGGCCCGTCGTCGTGGGAGCAGCGGTCCTCGATCGCGTACAGCTCGCCGCGGCAGTTGTAGACGCCCACGTCGAGCGGCCCGACGGAGACGAGACGCATGCTGCCCGGCGGCAGCTCCTCGAGCGGGCAGACCTCGTGCTCTGGCACGTCTAGGAGACGGTGATTCCGGTCGCGGCGGTGCCCCACTCCTCGGGCAGCGGCGTCGCCTTCGCCTTGTGGAGCGCCACCTTGAGCACGCCGAGGCCGAGGATCGCGCACTTGAGGCGAACCGGCGTCAGCGGAATCCCGATCTCGTCGAGCAGCTCGTCCTTCGGCATCGCCGCGACCTCCTGCGCCGTGCGGCCCTTGACGAGGTCGGTGAGCATGGAGGTCGCCGCCTGGCTGATCGCGCAGCCGCGGCCCTCGAAGCCGACGTCCTCGATCACGTCGCCGGGGCCGAAGCGCACGGAGACGGTCACCTCGTCCCCGCACAGCGGGTTCTGGCCCTCGGCGACCGCGTCCGGCCCCTCGAGCAGCCCGTGATTCCGCGGGCTCTTGTAGTGGTCGAGGATCACCTCCCGATACAGCTGCTCGAACTCGCTCACGTCCCTGGCCGCCTCCCGTCTGCGGGCGGCGGAGCCGCCCTCCGACGGGCGGCTGACGCCGCTCGCGGCACGATGCTCTCCGGGGCCGTACCACTCGTACTGTCCCCTCCGGCCTCGCACCGCGAGCGCCGCCCCAGGAACGTGAGGCGCATCAACCCAGGCTCCGCTGGACCTTGTGCAGCCCTGCGACCAGCCGATCGACGTCCTCGGGGAGCGTGTAGAGGTAGAAGCTCGCGCGCACGGTCGCCGCGACGCCGAGCCGGGTCATCAGCGGCTGGGTGCAGTGGTGGCCGGCGCGGACGGCGACGCCCTCCCAGTCCAGGATCTGCGCCACGTCGTGCGGGTGGATGCCCTCGACGTTGAAGGAGACGATCCCGGCCCGGCGCTCGGGCGGCGGCCCGTAGACGGTGACGAAGTCGAGCTCGCCGAGCACTGCCAGCGCGTACTCGAGCAGCTCGTGCTCGTGCCGCTCGATCGCCTCGAGCCCGATCCCCGAGACGTAGTCCAGCGCCGCGCCGAAGCCGACGGCCTCGGCGATGGCCGGCGTGCCCGCCTCGAACTTGTGCGGGATCTCGTTGAACGTCGTCCGGTCGAGCGCGACGGAGCGGATCATCTCGCCGCCGAGGTTGAACGGCGACATCGCCTCGAGCAGCTCGCGCCGGCCCCAGAGCGCCCCGGCACCCGTCGGGCCGCAGAGCTTGTGCGAGGAGAACGCGAGGAAGTCGCAGCCGAGCCCCTGGACGTCGACGACGCGGTGCGGCGCCGCCTGGGCCGCGTCGACGACCATGATCGCCCCCTGCTCGTGCGCCCAGGCCGCGATCCGCTCGACCGGGTTGATCGTCCCGAGGGTGTTCGAGACGAGCCCGGTGGCGACGACCTTGACGTTGCCCTCGCCGGCGATCCCGTCGAGCGCGTCGAGCCGGAGCTCGCCCCGGTCGTCGATCGGGACGTGCCGGAAGCTCGCTCCCGTGCGGCTGGCGATGTACTGCCAGGGAACGAAGTTGGCGTGGTGCTCCAGCTCCGTGATCACGACCACGTCGCCGGGCCCGAGGTTGTCGAGCCCCCAGGCGTAGGCGACCAGGTTGAGCGCCTCGGTGGCGCTGCGGGTGAAGATCACCTCGCGGTCCGACGGTGCGTTCACGTACGCGGCGACCGTCCGGCGCGCCTGCTCGAACCCCTCCGTCGCGCGTTCCGCGAGCCGGTAGACGCCGCGATGGACGTTCGCGTACTCGTGCTCGTAGAACTCGCGCATCCGGTCGAGCACCTGGCGCGGCTTCTGGGTCGACGAGGCGGAGTCGAGGTACGCGATCGGCTTCCCGTTGACGAGCTCGTCGAAGACGGCGAAATCCGCCCGCAGGCGGGCTGCATCAAGCGTCGTCGCGGCGCTCACGGTCACGGCTTCATCGTACCCGGGCCGTTCCCGCCGGCCGTGTCCGGCCCGTCCGGCCCCGTCGCGGGCGGAGCGTCGGCCCCCAGCTGGCGGCGCGCGGGCGCGGGCACGAACCGCTCGTCGGTCAGCACGAGGAACGCGACGGCGAGGAAGGCGCCGAGCGCGATCACGACGATCGCGGCCAGCCCGGGCACGACCAGCTCGAAGAAGTCGCGCAGCGCCGGCAGGGCGAGCACGGCGATGTACGCCGCCAGCAGCGCCAGGCACAGGGTCCCGACCCACGCGCTCCGTCGCCCGCTCGTCGCCTCCAGCACGAGGATCAGGTACAGGCCCACCAGGATCAGCACCGTGGTGGCGACGGTGCGCGCCTCCTCGAGGCCCAGGTCGAGCACGTTCTTGGCGACGAGGTAGCTGGCGAGCACGCCCAGCCCGGCGGCGACGCCCGCGGGGACGGCGAACCGGCTGACCTCCCGCAGGAACCGGTCCGTCCGCCAGGGGCCGTCGCTCGGCGCCAGCGCCAGGAAGAACGCGGGAATCCCGATCGCGAGCGACGCAGCGATCGTCAGGTGGCGCGGCAGCAACGGGTACTCCTCCGGGGTGAGCCCGATCGAGAGGATCAGGAACGCGGCGAAGACCGCCTTGGTGACGAAGAGCTTCGCCACCCGCTGCACGTTGCGGAGGATCTGCCGGCCCTGCGCGACCATCCGCGGCACGGTCGCGAAGTCGCCGGTGAGCAGCACGACGTCGGCGACCGACTTCGCCATCTGCGTCCCCGACCCCTGCGCGATCGCCAGCCGCGACGCTTTCAGCGCGGGGACGTCGTTGACACCGTCGCCGACCATGGCCACGTAGAAGCCCTGGTCGCGCAACGCCTCGACGACGCGCCGCTTGCCGTCCGGGTCGATGCGGCCGATCACCGTCGCCATGCGGGCGACCTCGGCGAGCAGCTCCGGCTCTTCGGGGAGAGTGCGGCCGTCCTTCGGCTCGAGGCGCAGCGGGATGCCGACGTCGGCGGCGATCGAGCCGACGGTCTCGGGCGCGTCGCCCGAGATCACCTTCAGCTCGACACCCTCGTCCAGGAAGAAGTCGACGGTCTGACGCGCGTTCGACCGGATTCCCTCCGCGAGCACCGCGATCCCGAGCGGGGAGACGGGCGGCGGGCCGCCGTTCGGGTCGTCGGGGAACGGCGCCGTCGTCGTGCCGATCGCGACCACCCGCCGGCCGCGGGACTGCTCGACGGCGGCCGCCTCGCCGAGCTCGCCGGGCGCCGGCGCGAGCAGCTCGGGGGCGCCCAGCACGAAGCGGGTGCCCGTCAGCTCGAGGCCGCTCCAGCGCCTGCTCGACGAGAACGGCACGGACGCAGCCGGCGGCTCCGGCGGCAGCTGCAGCGACTCGTGGATCGCAGTAAGCGTCGAGTTACGGGCCGGCGCGGAGGCCGCGTAGCGGCCGAGCGTGTGGCGAAGCTCCTCGTCCGAGATCCCCGCCGCCGGGATCGTCGCGACGACGCGCGGCCGCGGCTCGGTCAGCGTGCCGGTCTTGTCGAGGCAGACGACGTCGACCGACGCAAGCGACTCGATCGCGTTCAGCTGCTGCGCGAGCGCGCCCTGCCGCGCCAGGTTGACGGCCGCCGCGGCGAAAGTCAGCGAGGCGAGCAGGATCAGACCCTCCGGGACGAGCGTGACGATGCCGGCGACGGCCGTCTCGACGGCCTGGCGCACCCCCACCTCCTGCTCGATCAGCGCGACGATCAGGAGCGTCCCGAGGGGGACCATCACGCCGATCAGCACGTACAGGAGCCGGTTGAGGTTCCGCTCGAGCGGGGAGCGCGGATGCCGGAACTCCTTGGCGACACCGGTCACCCGCTCCGCGTAGCTGTCGGGCCCGACCGCCGTGACCTCGTAGGCGCCCGC
>DATBMD010000132.1:0-9397 GCA_036555085.1 Gaiellaceae bacterium | reverse complement strand
AGGGCGGTGGCGGAGTGGAAGCCGTAGGAGCGGCGTGTGAGCAGCCGCACCCTTGAGTTGAGGCCTTCGAGGCGGCCGTTCGAGAGCCCGAGCTCGATCGCGGCGAGGATGCCGCTGTGGTAGCGGCTCAGCGTCGCCGCGAGCTTCTCGAAGTGGACGAGGCCGCTGCCGCGGGCGGCCTGCAGCCAGGCCTCGAACAGGGCTGGGGCCTGCTGCGGCTGGGGCAGTTGGTAGAGCGCCCGCAGCTGCTCTTTCAGCAGGAAGGCTCGGTAGAGGTCGTGGTTGGCGCTCTCGAGCTCGGCCAGCAGCTGCTGTTGGCGTTCGGAGTGCCGCTCGACGCCGGTCAGAAGCATCCAGCGGACGCCGCTCAGCCAGCGGTCGCGGGCGCTCTGCTTGCGGCCGGAGTGGAGCCGCCACTGCAGGCGCCGCTGCCGCTCGAGCGCCCGGTTGGCGAGCTTGACGACGTGGAAGGGATCGATGCACAGGCGCGCCCGCGGCAGCCGCGTGCGCAGCGCCTCGTAGTAGCCGGGCGCCATGTCGATCGAGACTGCCTCGATCGCCCGCTGCCGCTTCGGCCCGAGCGCGTCCAGGAAGCCGTCCAGGCTCGTCTTCTCGCGCGCCCCCTGCGAGGCCCAGACGACGCGGCCGCTGTCGTGGTCGAGCACCAGCGTCAGGTAGCGGTGGCCGCGCCGGTAGGAGACCTCGTCGATCCCGATCCAACGCAAGCCGTCGAAGCGGGAGGGCCTCAGCCGCTCGCCCAGCACCCGGGCGCAGATCCGACCGACCGTGCGCCAGCCGACGCGCAGCAGCCGCGTCAGCGCCGTCTTCGCCAACTGCTGGGCGAGCGCAGCCACCAGCTGGTCGAAGGCGCGCGTGTGTCTGGCCCCCGGGCGAGCGAACGGCACCGCCTCCACCCGCACCCCGCAGTCGCGGCAGCGCACCCGCCGCAAGCTCGCCTCGACGAAACAGCGCACGCCGCCCAGATCGAGATGACGCCAACGGCGCCTCGCCGTATCGTGCGTCACGACCACGATCTGCCCGCAGCGCGAGCAGACCCGCCGCCGCCGGCGCAGCCGCACCGACACGACCACCCCCTCGCCGCCGAACCTCACTCCCTCGACCGACGCCCCCTCCAGCTGCACCAAGCGGTTGAATGCGGTACTGACGCGCATCTGAGCCTCCTCGCGCTCGACGGATCTGACACCGCGAGCCTACGAAGAGGCCGGATGCGCGTCCTCCTCGCACCACCCAACCACCAGCACAACCCAACAACGCCCCCAGCCACGGAAACGGCAGGAGCGCCACCAGGGGTTCCCCCACGCGACCCCGTGCGTGTCGTCGTGGCGATCGCTACTCTTGCGCGTACCCATCGGCGGTGTGCCGCCCTGCGCCGGCGGTGCCGTGGGAGGACGGTCAACGGACGGAGGAGGAAGGTTTGAAGCTCAACAGAGTGATGCTGCTGCTCGGCATGCTCGTAGCCGCTCTCGCGCTCGTCGCGGCGGGCTGCGGCGGCGACGACGACGGCGGCAGCGGCGGTGGCGACGTCGAGGCGCTGCCGTCCTCGTCGTGCACGGCGATCGAGTACGAGGGCGACGGCGACCCGGACTACATCGTGGCGTCCGACTTCCCGCTGCAGGGCTCGTCGCGCACGCAGACGGAGCAGATCGTCGCGGCCATCCGGCTCGAGCTCGAGAACCGCGGCTGGAAGGCAGGCGACTACAACATCGGCTTCCAGTCGTGCGACGACGCGACCGCTCAGGCCGCCAAGTGGGACTCGGGCAAGTGCAGCCAGAACGCCAACAACTACGCCGGCAACGACAAGGTGATCGGCGTCATCGGCACCTTCAACTCCGGCTGCGCGGCGATCATCATCCCCGTCCTGAACCAGGCCCCCGAGGGCGGCATCCCGATGATCTCGCCGGCGAACACGTACACGTGCCTGACGAAGGGCGGTCCGAGCTGTGACTCGACCGAGCCGGACAAGTACTACCCGAGCGGAAGCCGCAACTACACGCGCGTCGTGGCGAACGACGACGCTCAGGGCGCCGCGGTCGCCGAGTTCGCTCAGGCCCAGGGCATCAAGAACGTCTACATCCTGAACGACAAGGAGGCGTACGGCCTCGGCATCGCGACGACGTTCCGCAACGCGGCGGAGTCGCTCGGGATCCAGATCGCAGGCTTCGAGGCGTGGGACCCGAAGGCGGCGAGCTACGAGTCGCTCTTCCGCAAGGTCGGGCAGAGCGGAGCGGACGCCGTCTTCCTCGGCGGCCTGATCGACGAGAACGGCGCCCAGGTGATCAAGGACAAGGTCGCCGTGCTCGGCCCGAACGACGGCGACGTCAAGCTGCTCGCACCGGACGGCTTCACGACCCAGGCGACGATCGACGAGTCGGGCACGGCGGCAGCCGGCCTGTTCATGTCGGTCGCGGGCGTGCCGATCGACGACTTCCAGGGCGCCGCGCTGGAGTTCGCCGACGCCCTGGAGGCCGGGCCGCTCGCCGGCAAGGCGATCGACCCGTACGCGCTCTACGGCGGGCAGGCGGCGATCATCCTGCTCGACGCGATCGCGGCATCCGACGGCACACGTACGGACGTGATCACGAAGATGTTCGAGACGGACGTCCAGGACGGGCTGCTCGGCTCGTTCACGTTCGACGAGAACGGCGACCCGACCGGCGCGGAAGGCGCCGTCGTCGGCTTCACGATCTACCGGGCAACCGACGAGCTCGTCACCGAGACGACGATCTCGCCCAAGCCCGAGACGGTCGTCGCCGCCGCCGGCGGCTAGCACGACACAACCACGGAATCGCGAGGCGGCGGGGGGCATTGCCCTCCCGCCGCCCGCGGTTTATCGTCGCCGCTCATGGCCACCGTCCGGCGCGTTCTCCAGTTCCTCCGGCAGCCGCGCGTCGTCAACGGTATCGGCCTCTCGCTGGTGGCACTGGTGGGGATCTGGCTGGCCGTCAACCTCGTCAAGGAGCCGGCCAACTTCGTCAACGTCGGCCTCGACGGGCTCACCCGCGGCTCCGTCTACGCGCTGATCGCCCTCGGCTACACGCTCGTCTACGGGATCCTGCAGCTGATCAACTTCGCGCACGGCGACGTCTTCGCGCTGTCGGGCCTCGTGGCGTACACGGTCCTGATCACGATCTTCGGGCTCGACAGCGGCTCGAGCGGCCTCGCCATCGCGGGCGGGATCGTCGTCGGGCTCGCGATCACCATGCCGTTGTTCGCGATCATCAACGGCTCGATCGAGCGGGTCGCGTACCGCCCGCTCCGCCACGCGCCCCGCCTGGCGCCGCTGATCACGGCGGTCGGCATGTCGTTCATCGTCTCGAACGTGTCGCTGGCCCTGTACGGCGTGCAGACGAGGAGCGCCTCAGACCTGATCTCCAACGCCCCGATGTTCGAGATCGGCGAAGTCGTCTACTCGTGGAAGAAGTTCGTGGCGCTGGCGATCGTCGTCCCGGTGCTGATCGCCCTGACGTGGTTCGTCCGGACGACGCGCCAGGGGAAAGCGATGCGCGCGGTCGCCCAGGACCCCGAGGCGTCGGCGATGATGGGAGTCAACGTCAACCGCACGATCTCCGTCACGTTCTTCCTGGCCGGCTCGCTCGCGGCGGGGGCCGGCATGGTGTTCCTGCTCGAGTACACGATGCGCTACGACACGGGGTTCGAGCTCGGCCTGATCGCGTTCACGGCCGCCGTCGTCGGCGGCATCGGCAACCTCGCCGGCGCCGTCCTGGGCGGCGTGCTGATCGGCCTGATCCAGTCGTTCAACGAGGGGCTCACCTGGTTCGCCGCCGGCAGCGACTGGACGCGCTCGATCGTGTTCGGGATCCTGATCGCGATCCTCGTCTTCCGCCCGCAGGGCCTGCTCGGCGAGCAGACGCCGGAGGGCGCGTGACGACCGCGGCCGACCGCGCACGCACGTGGGTCTCCGGACGGGACCGCTCGCTCTGGGTCGCGGCCGGCCTGATCGTGCTCGCCGTGCTCTATCCCAGCCTCGTCGAGTCGCTCCAGGACCTGCCGTTGATCGGCGACTTCGTCCCGAGCGTCAGCGGCATGGTGGTGATGCTCGCCTTCACGACGATGGCAATCGGCCTCAACGTCGTCGTCGGCTACGCAGGCCTGCTCGACCTCGGCTACGTCGCCTTCTACGCGGCCGGCGCGTATACCGCCGGCTGGTTCGCCTCGCAGCAGTTCGACCAGTGGACCTTCCACTTCGGCTCGGTCGGGATCGTCAAGTCGCTCCCGGGGATCCATCTCTCGGTGTGGCTCGTGCTGCTGATTGCCGGGCTCTTCACCCTGGTCGTCGGGATCCTGATCGGGCTGCCCACGCTCCGGCTGCGCGGCGACTACCTCGCGATCGTCACGCTCGGCTTCGGCGAGATCGTGCCGCAGTTCGTGCGGAACGCGGACGAAGAGGGGATCGGCTTCGACCTGACGCACGGAGCGTTCGGGATCGCGCCGATCGACTCCCTCGGGTTCGGCTCGCTCGGGGAGCGGCTCGGGCTTCCCGAGAGCTTCCAGACCTCGACCGACCGGGCCAAGTGGTTCTACCTGACCGCCGTCCTGATCCTCCTGATCACGGTCTTCTGCAGCGTGCGGCTGCGCGACTCCCGGCTCGGACGGGCCTGGATCGCGATCCGCGAGGACGAGACGGCCGCGGCCGCGATGGGCGTCCCGCTGATGCGGACGAAGACGTGGTCCTACGCGATCGGGGCCTTCTTCGGTGGCGTCGCCGGCGCCTTCTACTCGAGCTTCCGGTCGGGCGCGTTTCCCGCGGACTTCTACTTCAACATCTCCGTCTTCCTGCTCTGCATGGTGATCCTCGGCGGCATGGGCAGCGTCTGGGGGGTGATCCTCGGCGGCATGCTGCTCGCCTACCTGAACGTCGAGGGGCTCTCCACGATCGGCGCGAAGATCCAGGACGCCGGTCTCGACTTCGACCCGACGAAGTACCAGTTCGGCATCTACGGGTTGATCATCGTCGCGATGATGCTCTTCCGCCCGACCGGCCTGATCCCGGAACGGAGGCACGCGATCGAGCTGGAGGAGGGGGTCCACGACACGCCGTTCTACGACGTGACCACCGAGGCCACGCTGACCGACCGCGACCCGTCAGATGACTGAGCAGGACGGGAACCTCGTCGAGGTGACGGATCTCCGGAAGGAGTTCGGCGGCCTGGTCGCGACCAACGACGTCGACTTCACGATCCCGCGTGGCGCGATCGTCGCGCTGATCGGCCCGAACGGCGCCGGCAAGACCACGTTCTTCAACATGCTGACCGGCGTCTACAAGCCGACCTCGGGGTCGATCGTGTTCGACGGCGTCGAGGTGTCGGACCTGCCGCCGCACGCGATCACCGCCCTCGGCATCGGTCGTACCTTCCAGAACATCCGGCTGTTCCCGCACATGACGGCGGTGGAGAACGTGCTCGTCGGCATGCACTGCCGGCTCCACTCGGGGATCATCGGCTCGATCCTGCGGACGCCCAAGGTGAGGCAGGAGGAGCGGGAGGCGGTCGACAGGGCGCGCGAGCTCCTCGTCTACAGCGGGCTGCCGCGGCGCCACCGTGAGCGCGCCGCCAGCCTGCCGTACGGCGACCAACGCCGGCTCGAGGTCGCGCGGGCGCTCGCGACCGACCCGAAGCTGCTGCTGCTGGACGAGCCGACGGCGGGCATGAATCCGCAGGAGACCGCGGACTTCACCGCGTTCGTCTCGCGCGTGCGCGACGAGCGCGGGTTGACGGTGCTGCTGATCGAGCACGACATGAAGGTGGTGATGGGCGTCTCGGAGCGGGTGACGGTGCTCGAGTACGGTGCGAAGATCGCGGAGGGCACACCGCACGAGGTGCAGCGGGACGAGCGCGTGATCGAGGCGTATCTCGGCAAGGGGGCGACCACCGAATGAGCCAGGCCGTCGACGGCGGGCCGATCCTGAAGCTCGACGACGTCCACACGTACTACGGCGCCATCCACGCGCTCAAGGGTGTGTCGCTCGAGGTCCGCCACGGGGAGATCGTGACGCTGATCGGCGCGAACGGCGCGGGCAAGTCGACCACGCTGCGCTCGATCAACGGGCTGAACCATCCCCGCCAGGGCACGATCACGTTCCAGGGGCGCGACATCACGAACACGCCGCCGCACACGGTCGTGAAGATGGGCATCGCGCAGTCCCCGGAGGGGCGCCGGCTGTTCCCGCGGATGTCGGTGCTCGAGAACCTCGAGATGGGGGCCTTCCAGCGCGAGGATCGCTCGACGTTCCAGGAGGATCTCGACCGCGTCTTCGAGCTCTTCCCCCGGCTGCACGAGCGGCGGACGCAGAAGGCGGGGACGATGTCGGGCGGCGAGCAGCAGATGTGCGCGATGGGGCGCGCGCTGATGGCGCGGCCGAGGCTGCTCCTGCTCGACGAGCCGTCGATGGGGCTCGCGCCGATCTTCGTCGAGCGGATCTTCGAGATCGTCGCCGAGATCAACCAGCAGGGGACGCCCGTGCTCCTCGTCGAGCAGAACGCGCTGATGGCGCTCGACGTCGCCAAGCGGGGCTACGTGCTCGAGACCGGTCAGATCGCGCTCGCGGGCCCCGCGCAGGAGCTCCGCGCCAACGAGCAGGTGCGGAAGACCTACCTCGGCGAGGACTGACCCGCACGAGCCGGTCCTGGTTCCGCGGACCGGCGCACGCCGGCCCTGACGGCGCAGGCTGCTGCCCCGGACGGCGGCGATCTGCCTGTGGAGAACTTGTTGCAGTTTCGACACTGATCGGACCTGGCTCGTCGGGACGTGTCCGGGGTCAGACCCTGGCCATGGCCCGCAGGGACATGGCCGCGGCGGACGGAGGCGCCGGTGGAGAACGCCGTCGCGCGAGCCGGGGCCGCTCAGGCCGTCGGCGCCGCGGCACCCGGAGCCTCCGAGCCGACGAGCAGCGGGACGTACGGCGGCGCGAGCATGACGCCCACGCGGGCGCGGCCGTCGGCGACGCCGTACGCCATCTCGAGCGCCGTCGCGGGGCTGTGCGTCGGCACGAAGCCGAGCGCCCGCGCGGCGCCCGCGTCCCGGCAACCGGCGACGATCACCCGTCCGATCCTGCGAAGCGCCGGCTCGCACCCGTCCCAGTCGACGTAGGGGAGCAGCGGGTGCGGGGCCTGCCCCGCGCGGTACGCGGTCAGGGCGCGCTCGTCGGTCGCCGCCAGGCGCTCGCTCGCCGCCACGTCCTCCGGCTCCCTGCTGTCCCGCAGCGCGTGGAAGAGCCAGCGGTACGGCGCGCCGGGACCGTTGCCGAACGCACGCGAGAAGCTGTGCAGCAGCACCACGGTGCCGCCTTCGACCAGCGGGAACGCGTCCCGCCAGAGCCGCAGGGCGAGACCGAGCCCGACCGCCGCGGCGGTCACCGGGTTCAGGGGCTCACGCGGTTGGTGCGGCGACTTCCAGGGCAGCGGCACGACGAGCGCGTCCAGCGGACGTTCCACACCCGCCGCACGGAGCGCGATCCCCCTGAGCAGCGCCTCCGCGTGCGCCACCGACGGCGGCCCGGCGAACGCGGCCGCCGCGTGAAGCTCACGGCTCGCGCCCTGCAGCAACCACCGCCGGACGCCGGCGGGGAGGGAGTTCAGCACGCGTCGCGTGGGCGCTCGGACGGTCCGTTCGTCCGCGGCGGGATCGTGCGGGTACCCGCGAAACCGCCCCGTCACATGCGGATGGTCGAGCACGAGCGACAGCCCGAGCAGCGGTGCCCGCGACGCCAGCAGCCGCTCGAGGGCGAGCGCGAGCTCCCAGCCCGGCGACGTGCTCGTCTGCAGCAGCGAGTCGGCGCTCGCCAGCCGGGCCGGGGCGGCGTCGCAGCCGCCGAGCAGCACTGCGGGGCCGCCGTCCAGCACCGTCTCCGCCGCCGACACGACGACGACGAGGTCGGCGTCGAGCAGCGCCGGGCTGACGCGAAGCTCGATCCCGGCCGCCTCGCCGAGCCGCCGCAGGTCGGTGCTCTCGCAGTCGTGGACGACGACCGAGCCGTGGAACTGCCGCGCGCGGGCGGGGTGCAGGAGCGCGTCGAGGTCACGCTGCCCCGCTCGTTGCTCCAGGCCTCCGGCGACGAGGATCGTCTGCCGCTCGGACGCGACCCCCACCCGCTCCAGCGCGGCGATCACCGCGGCGAGCGCCTCCTGCCGCGGGTCCTGCGGCGCGCCGGGAAGCGGCAGCAGCGGCGGCGCGACGACGACCGTCACCCTGTTGCCCGGTGCCGCCAGCTCCTCGAGCGGCGGCCCGGACAGCGGGTAGCGGAGCGCCTCGTCGACCGCGGCCGCGACGTCGGCGATCGGATCGAGCGGCGGCGGCGGCCGCAGCACGACCGCGTCGTCGGGCAGGCTCACCGCCGGGATACGGGAGCCGGAGAGGAGCGCCAGGCGCGGCACGCCGTCAGTCAACCAGCCGAGACGGAGGACGCCGCGTGCGCCTGCCGCTTGCGCGCGCTGCAAGACTGAGGGTGATGTTCGAGCGCTTCACCAGCCCCGCGCGCCAGGTGGTCGTCCTCGCACAGGAAGAGGCGCGGGCGCTCGGCCACCCGGCGATCGGGTCGGAGCACATCCTGCTCGGCCTCCTGCGTGAAGAGGAGGGTCTCGCGTCGCGGGTGCTCGGCTCGCTCGGGGTCGAGCTCGAGGCGACGCGGCAACAGGTCGCACGGCTGGCGCCCCGGGGCGAGCACGGGGCGACGGGCCAGATCCCGTTCACGCCCGGTGCGACGAAGGTGCTCGAGCTCTCGCTGCGCGAGGCGCTCGCGCTCGGCCACAACTACATCGGCACGGAGCACGTCCTGCTGGGAGTCGTCCGCGACAAGGACGGCACGGCCGCCAGGGTGCTCCTCGAAGGCGGCCTGGAAGCCGAGACCGTCCGGAGCGCGCTGCTCGACCTCCTCGGCGAGCCGATCCAGGCCGCGCCGCCGGGGCGCTGGCAGCGGGTGCGGCCGAGGGCCCGGCGCTTCGAGTACCGCGTGCTCCAGCTCCAGTCGGTCGCGGAGCTGACCGATGAGCTGCTGTCGCCGCTCGGCGACGAGCGCTGGCAGCTCGTCGCGGCCGTCCCCGAAGGGTCGGGCGTAACGGTCGTCCTGATGCGAACGCGCTAGGGGATCGAGCGGTACAGGCGAAGGAAGGTCTCGCGGAACCCGCGTCGCGGCCAGAAGCGCGAGGCGAGCAGGTTCGTGACCCGCCAGTCCGTGACCATCACGCCGTGCCCGTGGTCGGCCGCCCACGTGAGGCACGCCTCGGTGAGCGCCAGGCCGGCGCCGCCGCCCCGCCGCTCCGGACGTGACGCGGCCCAGGCGAGCAGGGCCGCGCCCGGCGGCCGCACGAGGCCGGAGTGGGTGGACGAGAGCTCCACCGGGCAGACGACGAAGGCCGAGACG
>DATBMD010000072.1:0-9406 GCA_036555085.1 Gaiellaceae bacterium | reverse complement strand
TGGTAAAGTAACTTGACCATACATGGGCGCAACGGTTTCGTCAAGCAACTTTACGAATTCGGAGCCGCTCGGGCCGCCGCTGATCGGAGCGCTTCTGCGAGCCCCCTGGGAAACCGTGCAGCGACGCATGCTCGAGCAGCTCCACCGGCACGGCTTCGACGATCTCGACTTCGCCCACCTGACGGTGTTCCAGTACCCGGGACCGCAGGGCACGAGGCCCTCCGAGCTGGCCGTCCGCCTGCGGATGAGCAAGCAGGCCCTCAACTACCTGCTCGGCCAGCTCGAACGGCTCGGCTACCTCGAACGCCGGCCGGACCCCGACGACCAGCGTTCCAAGCGCATCGCCATCACCCCGCGGGGCGTGGCCGCGGGCCACGTGATCCGCGAGGCCGTCGCCGGCGTCGAGGCGGAATGGTCGCGGCAGCTCGGCCCGAAGCGGTTTGCCCAGCTCCGCGCCATCCTGCTCGACCTGAACCAGCCGGCGTAGCCCGAGCCGGACGGTGCCGGGGCGACGTACGCCGGCGCACCCGACGCCGCGAGGGCACTATCGTTCCCGCGAGATGCCCGCAGCGGACCCCGGCCGCCTGACGATCGACACGATCCGCGTGCTCGCGATGGACGCGGTGCAGAAGGCGAACGCCGGCCATCCCGGGACGGCGATGGCGCTCGCCCCGGTCGCGTACCTGCTCTACCGCGACGTGATGCGGCACAACCCCCGCAACCCCACCTGGCCCGGGCGCGACCGCTTCATCCTCTCCGCCGGCCACGCCTGCATCCTCCAGTACGCCGCGCTGCACCTCTCCGGCTACGACCTCGGCATCGAGGACCTGCAGCAGTTCCGGCAGTGGGGATCCAGGACGCCGGGCCATCCCGAGCTCGGCCACACGCCGGGTGTCGAGACGACCACGGGCCCGCTCGGCCAGGGCTTTGCCAACGGCGTGGGGCTGGCGATCGCCGCCCGCTTCCAGGCCGAGCGATACAACCGTCCGCACCACGACGTCGTCGACCACCGGATCTACGCGATCTGCTCCGACGGCGACCTGATGGAGGGCGTGTCGCAGGAGGCCGCGTCGATCGCCGGCCACCTCGGTCTCGGCCAGCTCGTCTACGTCTACGACGACAACCACATCACGATCGACGGCACGACCGCGATCTCGTTCACGACCGAGGACAAGGGCGCGCGCTTCGAGGCCTACGGCTGGCACGTCCAGCACGTCGACGACTCGGAGGACGTCGACGCGATCAGGGCGGCGCTCGAGGCGGGCAGCGCCGAGACGAGCCGTCCCTCGCTGATCGTCCTGCGCAGTCACATCGCCTATCCGGCGCCGCACGCGATCGACACCGCGAAGGCGCACGGAGCACCGCTCGGCGAACAGGAGGTGCGGCTGACGAAGGAGGTGCTCGGCTGGGACCCCGACGAGAGCTTCGTCGTGCCGGACGCGGTCCGGGAGCACATGGCGGTCGTCGTCGAGCGCGGGGCGCAGCACGAGCGCGAGTGGTCGGACCGGTTCGCGGCCTGGTCGGCTGCGTTCCCGGACGTCGCGCGCGACTGGGAGCTCGACCGCAGCGGCGCGCCGCGCGCCGGCTGGCTCGACGCGCTGCCGGAGTTCCCGGCGGGCGAGGAGATGGCGACGCGGGACGCCGGCAAGGCGGTGATGAACGCGCTCGCGCCGTTCACGCCGACGATGATCGGCGGCGCCGCCGACCTCGTCGAGTCGACCAAGACGGAGATCGTCGGCGGTGCGACGTTCTCCTCGAAGCACGCCGGCCGCAACGTCGCGTTCGGGATCCGCGAGCACGCGATGGGCGCGATCGTGAACGGGATCGCGCTCGAGCCCGCGATGCTGAAGCCGTTCGGCTCGACGTTCCTGATCTTCTCGGACTACATGCGCCCGGCCGTGCGGCTCT
Organism: Gaiellaceae bacterium; assembly: GCA_036555085.1. Classification (GTDB taxonomy): domain Bacteria; phylum Actinomycetota; class Thermoleophilia; order Gaiellales; family Gaiellaceae; genus Gaiella. The sequence goes on along the minus strand of DATBMD010000072.1, from coordinate 7,498 downwards.
CCGCGCTGAGCGGGCTGCCGAGCGTCTGGGTGTGGACGCACGACTCGGTCGGGCTCGGCGAGGACGGCCCCACCCATCAGCCGGTCGAGCACCACATCGCCCTGCGGGCGATCCCGAACCTCTGGTATGTGCGGCCCGGCGACGCGAACGAGACCACGATGGCGTGGCGGATCGCGCTCGAGCGCCGTGACGGCCCCGTCGCGATGGCGCTCACCCGTCAGAAGGTGCCGACGCTCGACCGCTCGGAGGTGGCGCCCGCGGCGGGCGCGCTGCACGGCGCCTACACGCTCTGGCAGCGCGACGAGGGCGAGCCGGACGTGATCCTGATCGCGACCGGTTCCGAGGTCTGGGTCGCGCTCGCGGCGGCCAGGGAGCTGGACGCGAACGCGCGGGTGGTCTCGATGCCCTGCTGGGAGCTCTTCGAGGAGCAGTCCGACGACTACCGCGAGGACGTGCTGCCCCCGTCGGTGGCCGCGCGGCTGTCGGTCGAGGCGGGGATCGGCCTCGGCTGGGAGCGCTGGCTCGGCGACCGTGGCGAGTGCGTCTCGATCGAGCGCTTCGGCGCCTCCGCGCCCGGGGGCACGGTGCTGGCGCAGCTCGGCTTCGGCGTCGACGCCGTGGCGGCGCGTGCGGCGGCGCTGCTCGAGCGAGTCGGCTGATGCGGGTCGCGGCGGCGTTCGACCATCGGGGCGTGAAGCTCCGCACCGCCGTGCTCGGGACGATCGCGGCGACCGGCCACGATCCGGTCGACCTCGGCACCGACACGGATGCCGAGCGGGTCGACTACCCCGACCTCGCGCGCGCTCTCGGGATGGCGATCCGTCGCGGAGATGCGGTCCGGGGCGTGCTCGTGTGCGGCTCGGGGGTCGGCGCCTCGGTGGCGGCGACCAAGATCCCGGGGATTCGCGCGGCAATCTGCCACGACAGCTACTCGGCGCACCAGGGCGTCGAGCACGACGACATGAACGTCCTCTGCCTCGGCTCCGAGATCGTCGGGGGCGAGCTCGCGGCGGAGCTGGTACGCGCCTTCCTCGGCGCCCGCTTCGACGGCGGCGATCGCTACCTGCGCCGGCTCGAGAAGGTGGAGGCGCTGGAGAAGCTGGTCGACGGCTGACGCCGTCCCGACGACGAGAGAGGTGTGACATGGCCGAATCGAGACTCCAGCAGCTGTCCGCGCGCGGTGTCAGCGTCTGGATGGACTCACTGTCGCGCGAGCTGCTCGAGACGGGCGAGCTCGAGCGCCTGATGCGCGAGGACGCCGTGGTCGGCGTCACCTCGAACCCGACGATCTTCCAGAAGGCGCTGGCCGAGGGCAGCTGGTACGACGAGCAGCTGCAGGCGGTGCTCGAGCACGAGGACGACCCGACCGAGATCTTCTTCGCGCTCGCCTACGACGACATCCGCGGCGCGTGCGACCTGCTCCGGCCGGTGTGGGAGCGGACCGGCGGCATCGACGGGCGCGTCTCGCTGGAGGTCGACCCCAGGCTCGCCTACGACCGCGAGGCAACGTTCGCCCAGGCGATGCGGTTCCACGAGGAGGTCGACCGCGAGAACCTCTACGTGAAGATCCCGGCAACCAAGCCCGGGCTCGGAGCGATCGAGGACTGCACCGCGCACGGAAAGTCGATCAACGTGACCCTGATCTTCTCGCTGCAGCGCTACGCAGAGGTCGTCGAGGCGTATATCCGAGGACTCGAGCGGCTCGTGGCGGGGGGCGGCGACCCCGTGCCGGTGGTCTCGGTCGCCAGCTTCTTCGTCTCGCGCGTGGACACGGAGGCCGACCAGCGGCTGGACGCGCTCGGCGATACCGCGCTCGCCGGGCGGCTCGCGATCGACAACGCGAAGCTCGCCTACCAGCACTACCTGGATGCGTTCTCGGGGCCCCGCTGGGAGTTCCTCGCCGGCAAGGGCGCCAGGCCGCAGCGCTGCCTGTGGGCCTCCACGTCGACGAAGAACCCCGCCTACCGCGACGTCATGTACGTCGAGGAGCTGATCGGCCCCGACACCGTCAACACGATGCCGGGCGAGACGATCGCCGCCTTCCAGGATCACGGTGAGGTGCGAGGCGACACGCTGCTCGAGGGGATCGACGCGGCGCGGTCGCTGATCGACGAGCTCGCGGCGGCCGGGGTCGACTACGACGACGTGGTCGAGACGCTGGAGGCGGAAGGGGTGCAGAAGTTCGCGGACTCCTTCGCCGACCTGCTCGACGGGATCGCCGAGAAGCGCAGCCGGCTCGCCGCAGCATGAGACGTCCCGTGTGGACGTCCCGATCGGCGTCCCGGATCGGCTCCGGCCGCGCCGGCGGCCGCTCCAGGAGTTGTCGCGATGCCGAATCTGCTTCTGCAGATTCGGCATCTTCGGGGCAGGGTGTGAGTCGTTCTGCGTCATCCTCGACGTCGCTGCTCGGCGCCGGCCGCGTCAGCGGCCGCTTCAGGGGTTGTCGCGATCCCGGGTCTGCTTCTGCAGAGTCGGGATCTGCGGGGCAGGAATGAGCAACCCGCTGGCGGCCGGCCTGCCGGTGCACCGCCGGCCCGATGGATGCGCGCTCGTGATCTTCGGCGCGTCGGGCGACCTCACCCAGCGCAAGCTCTTCCCCGCGCTCTACGCGCTCGCGTACCGCCGGCTCCTGCCCGAGCGGTTCGCCGTCGTCGGCGTCGCGCGGACCGAGCAGACGACGAAGCAGTTCGTGTCGGCGATGCGCGCCGCCGTCCGCGAGCACGGCCGCGACCCCTTCAAGCAAGACGTCTGGAAGTCCCTCGCGGACGGCATCCGGTACGTGTCGACGGACTTCGCGAACGATCCCGGTGAGGACCGGGTCGCGCGGACGCTCGAGGAGCTCGACGAGAAGCGCGGGACAGCCGGAAACCGTCTCCACTACCTCGCGGTCCCGCCGCAGGCGTTCGAGACGGTCGTCCGGGAGATCGGCGAGCGGCGCGCCCGGGAGGGCTGGACCCGCGTGATCGTCGAGAAGCCGTTCGGGAGCGATCTGGCGACGGCGTGCATGCTCAGCGAGCTGCTGCACCGCTGGTTCGACGAGCGCGAGGTGTTCCGGATCGACCACTATCTGGGCAAGGAAACGGTCCAGAACATGCTGGCGCTACGGTTCGCGAACGGCATCTTCGAGCCGATCTGGAACCGCCAGTTCATCGACCACGTGCAGATCACGGTCGCCGAGTCGATGGGCATCGAGGGGCGGGCCGGCTTCTACGAGCGCGCCGGGGCGATCCGCGACGTCTTCCAGAATCACCTCCTGCAGCTGGTCGCGTTGACGGCGATGGAGCCGCCGATCGACTTCACCGCCCACTCGGTTCGCAACGAGAAGGTGAAGGTGCTCCGGGCGCTGCACACACCCGCCCCGAGGTCGGTCGTGCGGGGCCAGTACGGTCACGGCTGGGTCGAGGGCGAAGAGGTTCGCGCCTACCGCGAGGAGCCCGGCGTCGATCCCCGCTCGGAGACGGAGACGTTCCTCGCGGCGAAGCTGTACGTCGACAACTGGCGTTGGGCCGACACGCCCTTCTTCGTGCGGGCCGGCAAGCGCCTGGCTCGGCGTGAGACCTCGATCGCGATCCAGTTCCAGCGGGCCCCGCATCCGCCGTTCGCCGACCTCGCCGGCGACGGGCTGCGGCCGAACGTGCTCCTGATCCACGTGCAACCCGACGAGGGCGTCTCCCTGGCGGTCGGCGCGAAGGTGCCCGGCGCGGGCATGACCATCCGGACGGTGCATATGGACTTCCTCTACGGAGGCGCCTTCCGCACTGGGCTGCCCGAGGCGTATGAGCGGCTGATCCTCGACGCGATGCTCGGCGACGCGACGCTCTTTACCCGCGAGGACGAGGTCGAGGAGCAGTGGAAGCTCGTCGACGCGATGATCGCCGCGTGGCAGCGTGACCGGCCCAGCTTCCCCAACTATCAGGCCGGCACCTGGGGGCCGATCGCCGCGGACGACCTGGTGCACCGCGACGGGCGCTCCTGGCGCCGGCACTGAGCAATCGCGTGGGCGTTGTCGCGGAGATCGAGCGGCAGCTGGCCAGGCAGCGGCTGCGCGACGGCGCCGACGCGGGCGACGGCACCGAGCTCCGGACGAGCACGATGACGCACGTCGTCTGGGCGCCTCCACGCTGGCTCCAGCAGGCACGGGCGACCTTCGCCCAGCTCGAGGAGCGACATCCCGCGCGGACGCTCTTCCTGATCCCGGAGCCGGGCCGGCGGGCCCGCGTCGAGGCAGAGGCGTCGCTCCGGGACGTCAAGGTCGACGGCCTCTCCCGCGAGGTGTTCTCGGAGGTGGTCGAGATCCGCCTGTTCGGCAAGGCCGCGCGGCATCCCGCCTCGATCGTGCTGCCGCTGCTGATCCCCGACCTCCCCGCCTACTGCCGCTGGCGCGGGCGACCTCCCTGGGACGCCAGCGAGCTGGACGAGATCCTGGGCGTCGTCGATCGGCTCGTGGTCGACTCGTGGGAGTGGGCCGGCCTGCCGCGCGCCTACCGGCGGCTGGAGGCGCTCTTCGACCGGGTCGCGGTGTCGGACATCGCCTTCCGCCGGCTGCTGCCCTGGCGTCTGCGGCTGGCGGAGTCGTGGCCGGAGATCGGCAAGGCGTCGCGCCTGAACGTGGTCGGGCCTCGGGCCGACTCCCTCCTGCTGGCGGGCTGGCTGCGCTCACGTCTGCGGCGGGACGTCTCGCTCTCGCGGGAGGACACCGACTTCGTGCAGGCGGTCAGCGTCGACGGCAGCCCGGTCGAGCCGCCGCTCGGCGACGCGCCCGGCCCGGGCGACCTGCTCTCGGCCGAGCTCGACGTCCTCGGTCGGGACCGGGTCTACGAGGCCGCCGTGCGCGCCGCGCGCTGAGCCCGCCTGTCCAGCCGCCGCCGTGCGGGCCGCGTCCCTGTGGACGAAAAGTTCCACTTCTGTTGCTACTGAGACACGTCCGCTAGGGCCGTGTTCGGGGTCAGGCCCCGGACACGGCTGCCGGGGACGTGTCCGGCGGAGCCATGTCGCCACGCCACCCTTGCATACTATGTGTATTTTACATATGATTGAAACATGCACCGTCGCTCGCACCGGCGCCTGGCCCCCCGGAACCGCCGTCTCGTCGAGGGACGCTGGCAGGTGCGCGCCCGGGTGGAGCGCCTCCGCGAAGCTGCGCTGCTCGCGTTGCTCTCGGAGCGGCCGACGCACGGCTACGAACTGCTCGAGCGACTGCCGGCGCTGGTCGGCGAGGAGCGGCTGGACGTGGGGAACCTCTACCGCGTCCTGCGGGGGCTCGAGCAGGAGGGGCTCGTCACATCCGAGTGGCGCGCCGACCTGCCGGGCCCCGCAAAGCGCACGTACACCCTGACCGCCGAGGGGCACCGGCTGCTCGCAGCGTGGCTGGACGCGCTCGCGGGCCTGCGCCGCCAGATCGACGACTTTCTCGAGCGAACGAGCCCGAAGGGAGGTGACCATGTGCGGACGCAGGCACGCTCGCCGGGGATGGCGGGCGCCGAGCCGTGAGCAGCTGCTCTCGGCGCTCGAGGAGCGGCAGCGCGACCTCGAGCAGGAGATCGCGGACATCCACGACCTGATCCGGAGGCTGCGGGACGAGACCACGCCGCAGTCGCAGCCCGAGCCTCAGCCCGCCGTCTGACCCGTGTCGTGCGCCGAGGCCTCGTGACACAGTGTCACGTGGCTTCGGCGGCCGCGGCCACCGCCCGGAGCAGCTCCTCGTGCAGGAGGCCGTTCGAGGAGATCCCGGTGCCCCCGTCCGCCCGCGCGACGCCGGCGAAGTCGCTGAAGCGGCCGCCCGCCTCCTCGACGATCACCTGCACGGCGGCGAGATCCCAGAGGCTGACTCCGACGGCGTCCACGGCGCCGTCCGCGACCCCCTCCGCGACCAGCATGTGCGCCCAGAAGTCGCCGAAGCCGCGCGGCTGCCAGGCGCGGCGCGCCAGCTCCGGCAGCGGGTTCTCGAGCGACAGGCTGAGGACGGCGTCCTCGATGCGGGACACCGACGAGACACGCATGCGCTCACCCGCCGCGAACGCGCCCACGCCGCGCGCGGCCCACCAGCGCCTGCCGAGCGCCGGCGCCGAGACGACGCCGGCGCGGAGCACGCCTCCGTCCTCGAGCGCGATCAGCGTCGCCCAGACCGGCACGCCGCGCGCGTAGTTGCGCGTGCCGTCGATCGGGTCGATCACCCAGCGTCTCGACGCGCCGCCCGACTCGCCGTACTCCTCGCCCAGCACGGCGTCCTCGGGGCGCGCCCCGGCGAGCCGCGCGCGCAGCGCCGCCTCGACCGCCCGGTCGGCTTCGGTCACCGGCGTCAGGTCAGGCTTCGTCTCGACGGCGAGATCGACGGCGCGGAAGCGCGCGAGCGCGAGCTCGTCCGCCTCGTCGGCGAGCTCGAGCGCCAGCTCCAGGTCGGCGCTCAGTCGAGCTGCAGGTAGATGATCGCGACCAGGAACGTGCCCGCGAACAGCAGCACGAAGAGGCCGAAGAGGGCCCATCCCAGCAGCAGGTTCTTCCGCTCGAGCTCCGGATCCACCGCTCAGACCACCAGCGGGTCGATCGCCGCCGCGACGAACAGCAGCGCCAGGTATCCGAGGGAGTAGTGGAAGAGCGCTACCGCGTGCCGTCGCGAGCCGTCCCGGCGCAGCTGCCACGCCAGAACGAGGAAGACGAGGCCGAGCACGGCGGCCGCCCCCGTGTAGACCGGCCCGAGCCAGAGCCCGACGACCACGGTGAACGCGACCATGGCGACCGAGTAGAGCAGGATCTGCCGGGTCGTCTCCCGGTTGCCGCGAACGACCGGCAGCATCGGCACCTTCGCGGCGGCGTAGTGCTCGCGGATCATCAGCGCCAGCGCCCAGAAGTGCGGCGGCGTCCAGAGGAACACGATCAGGAAGAGCCAGAGCGCGGGCAGGGCCAGGCTCCCGGTCGCGGCCGCATAGCCGACGAGCGGCGGCACGGCGCCGGCGGCGCCGCCGATGACGATGTTCTGCGGCGTCGAGCGCTTCAGCCAGCCCGTGTAGACGACGACGTAGAAGAGGTTGCCGACCAGCGCGAGCACCGCGGTGAGCACGTTCACCGTCGAGGCGAGCAGGGCGAACGAGAGCGCCGACAGGACGAGGCCGAACTCGAGCGCCCGCGGCGCGGGAACGCGACCCGAGGCAACCGGGCGCGCGCGCGTCCGCTCGCCCATCAGCCGGTCGATGTCGGCGTCGAGGACGTGGTTGAGGGCGCTCGCGCCACCGCACGCGAGCGCGAGCCCGACGAGCATCGCGATCAGCTCGCCGGGATCGGGCAGCCCCTGGGCGCCGACGAACATCCCGGCGGCGCCGGTCAGCAGCAGCAGCGTCATGATCCTCGGCTTGGTCAGCGTGACGTAGTCGCGCCACGGGCCGAACGGCAGCCGCTCGCCGCGGAAGGAGACGGCGACGGTGACGAGCGAGGCGGCGAGCGCGGCCCCCGCGAGGCCGACGTGCAGCAGCTCGGCCCAGCTTGCGCCGGTTGCGGCGACCAG
>DATBMD010000064.1:0-8153 GCA_036555085.1 Gaiellaceae bacterium | reverse complement strand
CATCACGCCGATCAGCACGTACAGGAGCCGGTTGAGGTTCCGCTCGAGCGGGGAGCGCGGATGCCGGAACTCCTTGGCGACACCGGTCACCCGCTCCGCGTAGCTGTCGGGCCCGACCGCCGTGACCTCGTAGGCGCCCGCTCCCTCGACCACGAACGAGCCGGACAGCACCTCCTCGCCGACGGCCCGGGCGACAGGCCGCGCCTCGCCGGTCAGGATCGACTCGTCGACCGTGAGGCCGTCGGAGGCGACGAGGTCGCCGTCGGCGACGAGCTGGTCGCCGGCCTCGACCCGCACGAGATCGCCGACGACGACGTCCGCGACGCCCAGCGTGCGCGGCGTCCCGTCGCGAATCACGGTCGCATGCGGCGCGACGAGCGCCTGCAAGCTGTCGAGCGTCCGCTTCGCCTTCAGCTCCTGCCAGATGCCGATGCCCGAGTTGGCCACCACGATCCCCAGGAACAGCGCATCGCGCCAGTCGCCGAAGACGAGCGTGATCACCCCGAGCGCCACGAGGATCGCGTTGAACGGCGTCAGCACGTTTGCCCGGACGATGCTCGCCGTCGAGCGTGTGTACGTGTCCGGCTCGCGCCGGCCGCGCTCCGCGAGCCGGCGCCGGGCCTCGTCCTCGGCGAGCCCCTGCTGAGCGGGAGCGGTGGCGGCGCCGAGCTCGGGCTCGACGGCCGGCTCGCTCACGACTCGCCGTCGGGCAGCGAGCGCGGGTGCACGCGCCCGTTGCTCTGCGCGCGTGCGGCGATCTCCCGCTGACGCTCGACCGCTTCCGCGGCCGCCTCGAGCAGGTCGCCGAGCCGCTGCAGGCGGACCCGCTCCGACGTCTCCTGCAGGAGCTCCTGCTTCAGGTCCGCCGCGAACTCGAAGCGGGCGGCGAGCGCGTAGGAGAGCTGCGGCGTCTCCGGCGCGGGCACCTCGACGTCCGAGGCGGTCAGCTCGACGAGCCGGCGGAAGAGCCCCACCGCCCGCTCGACGTCCGCGTCTTCGCCGGGGTCGTGCTGATCCTCCACCGCGACGACCTCACCGGTGTGGAAGGTGCGGCCCTTCGTCAGCTCGACGAGCCGGAACCGCTCGCGGCCCTCGACCACGATGTTGAGGCGCCCGTCGGGGAAGCGCTCCACGATCTCGACGACCGCGGCGAGGGTGCCGATCCGCCGCAGCCCGTCGTCGTCGGTGTAGACGAGGCCGAACTCGCGCTCCTCCGTGATGCACTCGCCGATCAGCTCCCGGTAGCGGGGCTCGAAGATGTGCAGCGGCACCTGCTCGGTGGGGAGGAGTACGATCCCGAGCGGGAAGAGGCCGATCTCGTCCACGGAGGGTAAGGGTATGTCGCCGGCGTCATGGTGGCGAACGATCACGCTCATGGGGCTCGCGCTCGCCGCGACGGCTGGGCTCGCCGGCCCCGCGCACGGGTCCATCTCGGCGGCGTCGAACGCGCAGCGACCTGCGCTCCGCGTCGACGCTCGCGGCTACGCCGAGGTCAGCTGGACCGAGGGCGGCACGCGCAAGACGCTCCTGATCCCTCCGTCGGGAAGGTACCTGCCCGGCGGGAAGATCCAGGGAGCCGACGTGAGCAAGCCCACCACGGTGTCCGGCCTGCCGTTCGCGCGCGTCGTCCGGAGGACGCCCGACGGCCGGCTCTGGGCGCTGCAGGCATGGCAGCTGCAGGCCGGCGGCCCCGTCGACCTCCGCTTCTCGCGCTGGCAGGGAAAGCTGCCGACGGTCGAGGCGGACGTAACCCTGCGGAAGCTGACCGGCACGGCCGAGTTCCAGGGCAAGGGGATCTACGGGACGTCGCCGACGACAGCCGGGACCCAGGTCACGCACTACGCGCTGGTCGACTGCGCCCGCTGCCAGGGCGCGGCCGGCTGGAAGCGCCTGATCGGCGTCCGCCTGCGGGGCCCGCGCGGCACGTTCGCGGTGCAGCTGCGGCCCGCGTGGGCCGCGCCGCGCTACCGGGTCACCGTCACCGGGCCGAACCGGGGCTGGACGTACGCTCCCGACGCGTCCGTCGTCGTGCCCGCCGGGGCCTAGTAGGGGCCGGACCTGTCCGGCCCGCTGGTTCCGCCCCTCCCAACGTCCGACCCGGACCGACGCAGGTGGAGCCAGCCGAGCCGCGCGGTCAGCGGTCGAGGTGGAGGCGGTGCTCCCAGCGGCCGTTGGCGAAGTGGATCGTCTCGGCCCAGCCGCTCGCGCCCGCGTAGGCGCCCGAGCCGCCGACGATCGGCCGAATCGTGGTCGACCGCCTGGGTCGGGTCTGCGCGACGGACGAGTACACGCTGGCGCCGCCGATCTCGATCTGGTCGGCCGGACGGGAGAACAGGAACACGAGCTTCGCCGTCCGGATCTCCCTGCCTCTCGCTGGTGTGTTCTCGGCGACCGTGGTGAGCGTCCCGAGGACGCGGGCCGGTTTCCCGCCCGGGCCTCGCGCGGGAACGTACGCGGAGTAGACGTCGCCGACGCTCGGCCCGGAGGCGCCGAGATCGGTGTAGACGAGCTTCACCGGACCGTGCGAGACGACGACCACGCTCGGCTGGCTCGAGGCTGCGAGCGAGACGGGGGCGACGATGGCAGCTGCAAGCGCGGGAAGGATCAGGAGGCGAGAGTGGCGCATCGGAGCTCCTTTCGGGAGGGACGCCGTCCTGGCTGCGCGAAATGTACGTATCGTCTCCCAGCGCGGCCGCTATCGTCCGCCGCCGTGAGCGACTACGTCTTCACGATGTTCCGGTGCGACAAGTTCTACGGCGCCGATCGCCAGGTGCTCGCGAACATCTCGCTCAGCTTCCTCCCGGGGGCGAAGATCGGCGTGCTCGGCGCGAACGGCGCGGGCAAGTCGACGCTGCTGCGAATCATGGCGGGCCGCGAGGAGCCCTCGAGCGGGGTCGCGGAGCTCGCGCCCGGCGCGACCGTCGGACTGCTCGAGCAGGAGCCCGAGCTCGACCCGGCGCGCGACGTGCGCGGCAACGTCGAGGACGGCGTGCGGCCGCTGCGCGACCTGCTCGACCGGTTCAACGAGATCTCGGCCGGGTTCGCCGAGCCCGACGCCGACTTCGACGCCCTGCTCGCCGAGCAGGCGGCCGTGCAGGAGCAGATCGACCGCCACGACGCCTGGACGCTCGACGCGACGCTCGACCGCGCCATGGACGCGCTCCGGCTGCCGGACGGCGACCGCGACGTGAGCACGCTGTCGGGCGGCGAGCGCCGGCGGGTCGCGCTCTGCCGCCTGCTCCTCGCGGCGCCCGACCTGCTGCTCCTCGACGAGCCCACGAACCACCTCGACGCCGAGTCCGTCGCCTGGCTGGAGCGCTTCCTGGCCGAGTACAAGGGAACGGTCGTCGCGGTGACGCACGACCGGTACTTCCTCGACAACGTCGCGGGCTGGATCCTGGAGCTCGACCGGGGACGGGGCATCCCGTACCAGGGCAACTACTCCGGCTGGCTCGAGCAGAAGCAGGCACGCCTCGCCGCCGAGGAGAAACAGGAGTCGGCGCGGCGACGCGCGCTGGCCCGCGAGCTCGAGTGGGTGCGCTCGTCGCCGAAGGCCCGCCACGCGAAGTCGAAGGCGCGCCTCGGCGCCTACGAGCGGCTGCTCGCCGAGGAGCGCGACGTCAAGCTCGACCGCGTCGAGATCCACATCCCGGCCGGCCCGCGCCTCGGCGATCTCGTCGTCGACGCCGAGCACCTCCGCAAGGGCTACGGCGAGCGGCTGCTGCTCGAAGACCTGTCGTTCTCGCTGCCGCCGGGCGGGATCGTCGGCGTGGTCGGCCCCAACGGCGCCGGCAAGACGACGCTGTTCCGCATGATCGTGGGCGAGGAGACGCCCGACGCCGGCGCCCTGCGGATCGGCGACACGGTCGAGCTTGCGTACGTCGACCAGTCGCGCGCGGGCCTCGAGCCGGAGAGCAGCGTCTGGAAGGAGATCTCGGGCGGCCACGACACGATCGCGCTCGGACCGCGCGAGGTGAGCTCCCGGCAGTACGTCTCGTGGTTCAACTTCCGCGGCTCCGACCAGCAGAAGCGGGTCAAGGACCTCTCCGGCGGGGAGCGCAACCGGCTCCACCTGGCGAAGCTGCTGCGCGAGGGCGGCAACGTCCTGCTCCTCGACGAGCCGACGAACGACCTCGACGTGGACACGCTGCGCGCCCTCGAGGACGCGCTGACGGGCTTCGCCGGCTGCGCGGTCGTCATCTCGCACGATCGCTGGTTCCTCGACCGGATCGCGACGCACGTGCTCGCGTTCGAGGGCGACTCGCAGGCGACGTGGTTCGAAGGCACGTTCAGCGAGTACGAGGACTGGGTGCGCGAGACCCGCGGCGCCGAGGCGCTCGAGCCGCACCGCATCCGCTACAAGCCGCTCGTCCGCGCCTGAGGCCTCGCGCGGCCGCTACGTCGGCGCGAACGCCACCGACTCCCACACCGGGCCCGTGTGCCGATGCAGCCGGTGCAGGCCGGCGCCGCGGGCGGCCGCCTCGAGCTCGGCAGGATCGTGCGCGTAGACACGGAACTCCCGGCCGAGCAGCGCGAAGCCGGCGTTCTCGATACGAACGGCGGCACGCACCCACCACGACCCACGGGGGTAGCTCGCCACCAGCACGCGCCGGGTCAGCGCCGCTGCAGAGGCGAGCAGCTCGACTCCGCGCGGCGAGCAGCAGACGACGCGGCGGAGCACGACGACGTCGGCCCGCGGCGCCGCCTCGGGCGCATCAGTCAGGTCCGCGAGCAGGAACGACGTCCGGTCCGAGATGCCCGCCGCGGCCGCCAGCTCCCTGGCGACGGGCTCGTAGGCGTCGACGACCTCGACAATCGTTCCCTGCGCCGCGCCCCGCCGGACCAGCTCGGCCTGGATCTGGCCGACTCCGCCTCCGACCTCCAGCACGCTGGCGCCCGCCAGCCCGCTCTCCTCGGCCCAGCGCGCGAGCAGGCGAGCCTCGCCGCCGAGGCCCTTGTTCAGGTACCGGCGGAGGGCGCGCCTCGCCCCCTTCTCGCCGAACATGGCGGCGCAGCCGTCGCACCCGCAGCCGGAGCGGCTCACGGCTGCATCGTATGCGTGGGGGAACCCATGGTTCCCCCACGAGCCCCCTCCTTCACCGCAGCGCAGAGATCGGCCTCACGTGGGCTCACGGCGGGCCAAGCCCGCCTCCGCCCGCCACCGTCCGTGCAGAGGAGCACCCCACGTCCCGGCGGGTGAATCGGTCAGCTACGGTCCGCGACCGTGGACGCCGATGCGGTGGAGCTGCGCGTGCTGGGCTGCCTCGTCGAGAAGCAGCGCACCACACCCGACGCCTACCCGCTCTCGCTGAACGCGCTCAGGCTCGCGTGCAACCAGACGACGAACCGCGACCCGGTCGTCGCATACGACGAGGCGACCATCCGGCAGGCGACCGGCCGGCTGTCGCAGCGCGGCTGGATCCGGCTGGCCAGCGGCCGCGGCAGCCGCGCGGTCAAGTACCGGCACCTGCTGGACGGTGCGCTCGGCCTCTCGGACGCCGAGCTTTCCCTCCTCGCGGTGCTGATGCTGCGCGGGCCGCAGACGCCCGGCGAGCTGAAGCAGCGCAGCGAGCGCCTCCACCCGTTCGCGGCGCTCGCGGACGTCGAGGACGTTCTCGCCGGCCTCGGCGAACGGAGCCTCGTCGCCCGGCTGCCCCGGCAGCCCGGGCAGAAGGAGGATCGCTTCGCGCAGCTGCTCGGCGAAGAGGCGGAGGCCGCACCGGCGAAGCCCCCGCCTGCTGACGCGCAGACGGTGACGCCCTATCTCCTCTACGAGGACGCCGAGGGCGCAATCGCCTGGCTCGCGCGCGCGTTCGGCTTCCGCGAGGTCGACCGCTCCACCGGCGCCGCCGGCGGCCTCCACTCCGAGCTCGAGGTCGACCGCCGCGGCGGCCGGATCTACGTCGGCCAACCACCCGGCGAGTACGCCGGCCCGGCGCGCGCCGGGCGCACGTCCCTCGTCTTCGTCCTCGTCGACGACGCGGACGCTCACTACGAGCGGGCGTTAGCCGCCGGGGCCACGATCGTCGAGGAGCCCGCCGACACGCCGTTCGGCCATCGCCGCTACGGCTGCGCCGACCCGCAGGGTCACGAGTGGTTCTTCGCGCAGCCGCTCATCGAATAGAACCTGCGTCGTTCCAGAGGACGACGAGCGGTCGTCCGCGAGGCCGGCCCAGAGCATCCGCGGGGCCGATGCGCAGGCACGTCCGGGAGCCGCACGATTGATGCACCACACCCTGTCAGCCCTTGAAGGAGACGGTCACTCGTGAACACGCATCAATTGCATCCCCTGCCGGCCGGGCCGGACGTCGAGGAGCTTCGCAGCCGCCTCACCGGGGACGTCGTCACCCACGCGGACGCGGGCTGGGACGACGCCCGCCAGGCCTGGAACCTCGCGGTCGACCAGTGGCCCGCCTTCGTCGCGCTCCCGGAGTCGGCGGCCGACGTCGTCGCGATCGTCGAGTTCGCGGTCGAGAACGGCTACCGGGTCGCCCCGCAGGGCACCGGTCACGCCGCCGCGCCGCTGGGTGATCTGAGCGACACGATCCTCGTCAAGACCAGCCGCATGCGCGGCGTCGCGATCGATCCCGAGCGCCGTACCGCCCGTGCCGAGGCAGGCGTGATCTGGGTCGAGGTCGTCGAGGCGGCGGCCGAGCACGGCCTCGCCGCCCTTGCCGGTTCCTCCCCTGACGTCGGCGTGATCGGCTACACGCTCGGGGGCGGTCTCTCCTGGCTCGCCCGGAAACACGGCATCGGAGCCAACCAGGTGACGGCCGTCGAGCTCGTGACGGCCGACGGCCGCTTCGTGCGCGCCGACCGCGAGAACGAGCCCGACCTGTTCTGGGCGGTCCGCGGCGGCGGCGGCGCGTTCGGCGTCGTCACGGCGATCGAGTTCAACCTGTTCCCGGTCACGGAGGTCTACGCGGGCATCCTCTGGTTCCCGATCGAGCGGGCGGCCGAGGTGCTGAAGGCCTGGCGCGCGTGGACGGACACCGTGCCCGAGGAGCTGACGTCCGTCGGCCGGCTGCTGCAGTTCCCCCCGATCCCGGAAATCCCCGAGCCTGTCCGCGGCAAGTCGTTCGCGATCGTCGAGGCGATCTATCTCGGCGACGACGCGTCGGGCGCGGAGCTGCTCGCGCCCCTGCGCGCGCTCGGCCCCGTGATGGACACGGTCGCGACGATCCCGGTCCAGGAGCTCGGCCATCTGCACATGGATCCCGAGGAGCCCGCTCCGGCCGCCGGCGACGGCGGCATGCTGGAGGACGTCGACGACGACCTGATCGAGGCGCTCGTCGAGCACACGGTCGGCACACCGCTGCTCTCGGTCGAGCTGCGGCACCTGGGTGGCGCTGTCGCCCGCCCGCGGCCCGAGCACGGGGCGATCGCGGCCTTCGAGTCGCCGTACCTCATGTTCGGCGTCGGCATCACGCCCACGCCGGAGGCGCTCGAGGCGGTCGAGGCGAGCACGGCGGCCCTCCGCCGGGCGATCGCGGCCTGGGAGTCGAATCACACGTACATGAACTTCGCCGAGACGCGGCGTCGGTCGGGCACGCTCTTCAGCGAGACGGCCTACGCGCGGCTGCGCCGCATCAAGGCGAAGGTCGACCCGCAGAACGTGATCCGGTCGAATCATCCTCTCTTGTAGGCGCAAGGAGCGGGATCTGCACACCTGTGCAGATCCCGCTCCGCGCGAAGACCCCTGAAGGCGGCCGCCTTCGGCGGCCGCGAGCACCCTGACCGCAGCATAGAAAGGACTCAGATGACCGCGTTGGCTAAGGAAACCGAGAAGGCGCGGCTGCTGCACCGCCCGGTCGCGACCGGCCCCGCGTACTGGGGGCCCGGCGACCACTACACGTTCCTCGTCACGGGCGAGGAGACGGGCGGCGCCTACTTCGTCATGGAGGCGCTGGTACCGCCCGGCGGCGGGCCGCCGCCGCACATCCACACGCGCGAGGACGAGACCTTCTACGTCCTCGAGGGCGAGATCGAGTTCCTCCTCGGCGAGGAGCTCGTGAACGCCGGCCCGGGCGACTTCGTCAACATCCCGCGCGGCCTCGTGCACCGGTTCCTGAACACCGGCAGCGAGACGGCCCGCCTGATCCTGACCTTCACCCCCGCAGGGATCGAGAAGTTCTTCGAGGAGACGCTGGAGC
>DATBMD010000326.1:0-5122 GCA_036555085.1 Gaiellaceae bacterium | reverse complement strand
GTCGTCGGCGTGCGCTTGCAGGTCGCGCAGGTTGTCCGCCAGGCTGCGGTCGTCCGGCCAGGAGCTCGTCTCCCAGCCGGGTGTTCCGCGGATGTGGTCGACGGACGACGACCACGCCTCGTAGTCGGAGTCGTTGTGCTGAATCCCGAGCGGCTCGAGCCTGAATTGGTCCGTCGTGAGAGCGAGCGGGACGACGAATCCGGACGGGACGAACGGCCCCTGCACCATGCCGACATCTTCGTCGATCAGCGAATCCAAGTGCGGGCCCTGGCCGGAGCCGATGAGTTCTCGGCCGCCTGCCAGTCTCTGGCGCGTAGGGATCCGCGAGCGCCTAGAACGATCCGCCGACTCCGGGAGGCAGCATGAAGTTTCTTCTCACGTCCGCCGGCATCCGGAACGCGAGCATCCACGACGCGCTGCTCGACCTCCTGGGCAAACCGATCGCCCAGTCCAGCGCCCTCTGCATTCCCACCGCGACGTACGGCCTGGCCGGCGGTGCCGGCGCGGCATGGAAGTTCATCGCCGGACGGGAGCCCAGAACCCCCATGTGCGAGCTCGGTTGGATGTCGTTGGGCGTGCTCGAGCTCACCGCGCTGCCCAGCATCGACGAAGCGTCTTGGGTGCCCCTGGTGCGGGAGAC
This sequence comes from Gaiellaceae bacterium, assembly GCA_036555085.1. Lineage (GTDB taxonomy): Bacteria > Actinomycetota > Thermoleophilia > Gaiellales > Gaiellaceae > Gaiella. Next base: position 4,482 of record DATBMD010000326.1, on the reverse strand, counting down.
GGACGTCCTGCTGGTGAACGGCGGCGATCCCTTGTATCTGTGCTACTGGATGCGGCAGTCCGGGCTGGCGGACCTCCTGCCGTCGCTCGAGACGGTCTACGTGGGACTGAGCGCCGGAAGCGTCGTGATGACCCCCAGGATCGGGGATCACTTCGTCGGTTGGAAGCCGCCCGGGGGCGGCGACGAAGCGCTGGGGATGGTCGACTTCTCGATCTTCCCGCACCTCGATCACGAGGACCTGCCGGACAATTCGATGGCCGACGCGGAGGAGTGGGCCGCCGGCATGTCCGTGCCGGCGTACGCGATCGACGACGAGACCGCCATACAGGTGACCGACGGCACCGTCGAGGTCGTCTCCGAGGGACACTGGAAGCGGTTTGCCCCCTAGAGCCTCATCGCTCCCTGGAAACGAAAACCCCGCCTCTGGGCGGGGCTTTCTCGAGTAGCGGGGGCGGGATTTGAACCCGCGACCTCCGGGTTATGAGCCCGGCGAGCTACCTGACTGCTCCACCCCGCGTCGCGGCTCGGAAGTCTAGCACCCGCTTCCGGTCGTGGGCCGGCCGGCGAGCCGCGACGGCCGCCGCGTCAGCCGCCCGGCTGCCAGTGCTCGACCGCGAGCTCGGGCATCGGGAAGTGCCGCGGATTGCCGGTGGCGAGGCGGCCGCCCACGCCGAGCGCTGCGGCCGCGACGAGGCAGTCCGCCTGGGCGAGCGTGATACCCCGGGCAGCGAAGTCCCTGCGCCATGTCCCGGCGCGCCATCCTTCGGCTTCGTCGAGCGGAGCGAGGCGGAGCCCCGACAGGAGCCGCTGGGCGGGCTGCTCCTCACCCGGCCGAAGCCCGCGCGCGATCTCCTCGACGTTGACCACGCTCGTCCAGACGAGGTCGCCTCCTCGCTGGAGACCGCGCAGGCGCTCGGCCGCCGCTGGCTTGCCCCGAAGGAGATCGATCAGGACGGTGGTGTCGAGGAGGATCGAGGCCACCGGGTCAACCCAGCCGGGCCGAGTCTCCCTCCCGCTGGGCGCGCACCCACGAGGCGGGGTCGGCATCCCACTCGTGACCGCTCTCCTCGATCGCTCCCACGCCCGACCAGACGAGCTCCCACCGCTCGGCATCGCCGAGGATCTGCCGCACGGCGCTCGCCACGAAGGCCGACCGGTTCCCCCGGCCGGCCCGGCGGTCGATCTCGCGAACGAGGTCCTCCTCCAGCGTGATGTGTATCCGCACGCACACACGCTAGCACACGATGAACGAGCATCGCGCCCACCGAGTAGATTGCTGACCCACGGCCGTGAACGAACCGGACAGAGAAGCGACGAGCCGCAGCGTCGTCGTGACCGGCCTCGGCCCGGTCAGCGCGATCGGCAGCGGCCGCAACGAGTTCTGGGACGCCCTCACGGAGGGGCGCCACGGCTTCGGGCCGATCACGCTCTGCGACGTGTCGGGCTCGCCGTCGAAGATCGGCGCGGAGGTCAAGGAGTTCCGGCTGGTGCGGTACGTCGCCCGCGGCGACGTCTTGGCACGCTGGACGCCGCGGGCCGTGCAGCTCGCCCTCGCCGCCTCCGTGCTGGCGCTGCACGACGCCGAGCTCGACCTCGACGCCTGCGACCCCGACCGGATCGGCGTCTTCGTGGGCACGTCGATCGGCAATCTGGACGTCGTCATGTCGGTCAAGGAACGCTTCGGGTCGGACGGCGACCTGCCGGCGCACACGGCCTTCCACTGCTTCAACCACTCGGCGGCCTGTGTGCTCTCGAGCTTCTTCAACATCCGCGGCCCGGTGACGACGACCACTACCGGCTGCAACTCGGGCGTCGACGCGCTCGGGCAGGCGGCGCGGTTCATCCAGGCCGGGGCGATGGACGCCGTCCTCGTCGTCGGGACGGACTGCGAGCTCGTGCCGGAGGTGATCGCAGCGCTCAACGCCTCGGGCTCGCTCGCGACGCGGTTCAACGACGAGCCGGGCCGGGCGTCTCGCCCCTTCGACCGCGACCGCAACGGCAACGTGATCGGCGAGGGCGCCGCGGCGCTCCTGCTCGAGTCCGAGCAGCACGCGCGGCGCCGCGGCGCACGGACGTACGCGCGCGTGGCCGGCTACCACGTCGCCGCGGCCGGGCAGCACCGGCAGTACAGCCACGACCGCCCCGACCTGGACACGCGCCCGGCCGTGCGGGCGCTGCGCGGCGCGATCGCGGAGGCCGGCTGGAGCCCCGGCGAGGTCGACCTCGTGAACGCCAACGGGTCGTCGTCCGTCCTCTACGACCGGCTCGAGGGCCGCGCGCTCGGCGAGGTCTTCGCGGCCGAGAAACCGGACGTGCGGATCCACTCGCAGAAGTCGATGCTCGGGCAGCACGGAGCGGGCTCGTCCGCGCTGCAGGCGGTGTCGGCGTGCCTGTCGATCCGCCGCGGCGTCGTGCCGCCGACGATCAACCACGAGGACCCAGACCCGGAGTGCGGCCCGCTGCGCGTCGTCACCTCGGCCGAGGCATCGGAGCCGCAACGCGTGCTCGTGCACTCGATCGGGCTCGGCGGCTTCTACTATTCCGCAGCCGCGTTCGAGGGCGATCCCGCCGCACGCGGGCTGACCGGCATGCACCGGGTGCAGTGGAGCGACGACCACCATCCGAAGTTCGCGCCGGCGGAGGAGTTCACCCGGCCGCTCGATCCCTGGGAGCCGAGCCCCGAAGCCCAGGATCCGGACCTCCGGGAGATCGGCGCCTAGCCTGCCCGCGAGCACGCCGAACGAGCGAGCGCGGGCGGTTAGCATTCCGGTGTGGTCTTCTGGCTCGCGCTGATCCTCCTGATCGTCGTGTCGCTGGCCGGGCTCGCGTTCGCGGCGGTGCGCGGCTTCCAGCTCTACCGGCAGGCCAAGCGGGCCAGCGCGAACCTGTCGGGCGCGATGGAGAAGATCACGCGCGGCTCGGAGGAGATTCAGGCCAACCTCGAGCGGTCGCAGCGGGCCCAGGGCGACCTCCAGGAGGCGATGACGCGCCTCCAGCGCTCCCGCGACCAGCTCGACGTGCAGCTCACGGCGGTGCGCGAGGCGCGCGCGGCGCTCAACTCGATCATCCCGATCTTCGGCAACCGGTGACGCGGGTCGCCGCGGTCGACCTCGGCACGAACTCGACCCGCCTGCTCGTCGCCGACGTCGACGACGGGCGCGTCGAGGAGGTCCGGCGGCGGCTCGAGATCACGCGGCTCGGCGAGGGCGTCGACGAGCAGCGGCTGCTGCTCCCGGCTCCGATCGCGCGCGTGCACGGCGTCCTCGACGGCTACCGGCGCGAGCTCGAGTCGCTCGGGGCGGAGCAGACGCTGGCGGTCGCCACCAGCGCCGTCCGCGACGCCGGGAACGGCGAGGCGTTCCTCCGGGAGCTCGAGGGCAGCTACGGCTTCACGACGCGGCTGCTGACCGGGAGCGAGGAGGCGGCGCTGACCTTCCGCGGCGTCACCGCCGATCGCGAGGTCGAGCCGGGCACGCTGATCGTCGACATCGGCGGCGGCTCGACCGAGCTGACGGTCGGCGGGCCGGGGGGCGTCTCGTCGTCGGCGAGCCTCCAGCTCGGGTGCGTCCGCCTGACCGAGCGGTTCCTCCACGCCGACCCGCCGGGCCGCGACGAGCTCGCCGCGTGCGGGGCGCACGTGCGAGCCGAGCTGCCGGCGCTCCGGCCCGCGTGCGCGATCGGCGTCGCCGGCACCGTGACGACGCTCGCGGCGCTCGACCTGGGCCTCGCCGAGTACGACGCCGAGCGCGTGCACGGCCACGTCCTCGGCCGCGCCGCCGTCGAGCGGGGCTTCGAGCGGCTCGCTGCGCTGCCGCTCGCTGAGCGCCGGCGGGTCCCGGCGCTCGAGCCGGCCCGCGCGCCGGTGATCCTGGGCGGCATCGCGGTCCTCCGCGAGGTGCTCGACGCGTACGCCCTCGACGAGATCGAGGCCAGCGAGCACGACATCCTGCACGGGGCGGCGCTCGCGGCCGCCGAGCTGCGTCAGTCGGTCGGCTCCGTCTCGGGCTGATCGGGCTCGTCCTCGGCGAGGCGCCGCTGCACTGCCCCGCGCGAGAGCACGCCGACGAAGCGCCCCTCCTCGAGCACGGGCACGCGCTCCAGGTCGTGCTCCTCGAGCATGCGGAAGCCCTCCTCGAGCGGAAGGTCGGCGTCGAGGGTCAGGTTCGGCTCCTCGGCGATCTCGCGGAGCCGGACCGCGTTCGGGTCGCGCCCCGCGGCGATCACCTCGCGGACGAGCGTCTTGCGGGTCACGATCCCGACGAGGCGGCCGTCCGCGTCGCAGACGATCACCGCGCGGACCTCCTCGCGCGCGAGCGCTTCGCCGGCCTCGGTGGCGTCCGTGTCGGCCTCCAGCACGCGCGGCGCGGCCACCATCGCGTCGCGGACGCGCTGGGCGCTCACGCGGGTCGCTCCCCGTCGCGGCCGGTCATGGGAGCGGGAGTCTACAGCCGTCCGTGAGCGGCTTCGGACGGCGACTCGGCG
>DATBMD010000321.1:0-12380 GCA_036555085.1 Gaiellaceae bacterium | reverse complement strand
CGGCGAGTCGCCTGAGCGCCGATCGGGTGCGCGTCTTCACGGTCCCGAGGGGGATGCTCAGGTAGTCGGCGATCTCGCTCTGGGAAAGGCCGCCCCAGTACGCGAGCTCGACGAGAGACCGCTCCTGCTCCGGAAGGGTCTCGAGGGCCCGGTGGACGCGCCACGCGACCCAGCCCTGCTCCGCGACGTCGTCGGGGCCCGGTCCCGGCGCCGCGACGTCCGGCGCCTCGTCGACCGGCGGCTCCCGCCGGCGGCGCAGCCCGTCCACGATGGCGTTCCGGGCGACGGTGTACAGCCACGACGTCGCCTCGCCCCGCTCGGGATCGAAGCGCGAGGCCGAGCGCCAGATGCTCGCGAACGTGTCCTGCGTCGCGTCCTCGGCGCGCCCCCGGTCGCCGATCCGCCGGAGGGCGATGCCGAGCACCGAGCGCGCGTAGCGCCGGTGGAGCTCCTCGAAGGCGAGCCGGTCGCCGCCTGCGACGTCCTCGAGCAGCTCGGCGTCGGTTCGTGCATCCCCCGTCACGGCCCGGATGCTCGCGTCTCGTCCGCGCGAGGGCAAGTCGATCGGGACAGCGACCGCCGCTTCCACATTCGCATTACGTACCGACGAGCCGGACGGATTCGGGACGGGCGCCGCGTCCGCGGCCGCCCGTCCCACACCGGGCTCATCCGGCGTCGTACTTCGCGCCGACAACGTCCCAGTTGACGACGTTCCACCAGGCGGCGAGGTAGTCGGGCCGCCGGTTCTGGTAGTTGAGGTAGTAGGCGTGCTCCCAGACGTCGATGCCGAGCAGCGGCGCCCGGCTCTCCATCAGCGGCGTGTCCTGGTTCGGCGTCGAGACGACGGCGAGGCCCGTGCCGTCCCAGATCAGCCAGCTCCAGCCCGATCCGAAGCGCTTCACGCCGGCGTCGTTGACCTGCTCCTTGAGCGCGTCGAGCCCGCCGAAGGTGTCCCCGATCGCCGACGCGAGCTCCCCGCTGGGCTCGCCGCCGCCGCCCGGGCCCATGATCTCCCAGAACAGGGTGTGGTTGGCGTGCCCGCCGCCGTTGTTGCGGACGGCCATGCGCTTGTCCTCCGGGATCAGGTCGAGCTCGGCCAGCAGCTGCTCGAGCGGCCGGTCCATGAACTCGGTGCCTTCGAGCGCGGCGTTCAGGTTCGTCACGTACGCCGCGTGGTGCTTGTCGTGATGGATCTCCATCGTGCGGGCGTCGATGTGCGGCTCGAGCGCGTCGAACGGGTACGAGAGGTCGGGCACCGTGTAGGCCATCGTGTCGCTCCTTGTCTCCAGTTGGGCGTCCCGGCCAAGGATATGCTCCCGCCCGTCACGTCGAGCCGGAGGTCCGCATGCCCAGCCACGTCGAGATCAAGCCCCGCTCGCTGAGGCCCGCCCTGCTCGAGCTCGACGGGATCTCGCGCGTGTCGATCGAGGCGCACTACAAGCTCTACGAGGGGTACGTCGGCAAGCGGAACGAGATCCTCGGCAAGCTCGCCTCGGTCGATCTCGGGACGGCCAACCAGGTCTACTCCGACTTGCGGGCGCTCAAGGTCGACCTGACCTTCGCGATCGGCGGGATCAAGAACCACGAGCTCTACTTCGACCACCTCGGCGGCCCGGGCGGCGACCCCGACGGCGCGTTCGGGGCGCTCGTCGAGCGCGACTTCGGCTCCGTCGCGGCCTGGCGCGCCGACCTGAAGGCGACCGGGATCGCGGCGCGCGGCTGGGCCTGGACGGCGTACGACTGGGACGAGCAGCGGCTGTTCAACTACATCGGCGACGCGCAGAACACGTTTCCCGTCTGGAACGGGCTCCCGCTCGTCGCGCTCGACGTCTACGAGCACGCCTACTTCCTCGACTACCAGACAGATCGAGGGGCCTACATCGACGCGTTCCTCGCGAACCTCGACTGGAGCGTCGTCAACGGCTGGGTCGAGGCCCACGCGATCGCCGTGTAGACAGGATCGGCGCCGGCCGCGGGCCGCGGGATGATGACCGACCTCCTCCTCGTCGCCGCCGGGTACCTCGTCGGCTCGCTGCCCTTCGGCTACTGGCTCGTGCTGCTGGTGAAGCACGAGGACGTCCGCAGGCGGGGAAGCGGCAACATCGGCGCCTCCAACGTGTGGCGCACCTACGGGCGGACGCTCGGGGTCCCGGTCGCCCTCCTCGACGTCGCCAAGGGGTTCGTCCCCGCGCTGGCCGGACTCGAGCTCGGCGGCGAATGGGTCGGCGTGCTCGCCGGGATCGCGGCGATGATCGGCCACGCGCGGCCGATCTTCCTCGGCTTCCGCGCCGGCGGGAAGATGGTGGCGACCGCGGGCGGCGTCAGCTTCGCGCTGATGCCGCTGGCGGCCGTCTGCTGCCTCGTCATCTGGGTGGCGTTGTTCCTGCTCACGCGCTACGCGTCCGTCGCCTCGATGCTCACCGCGGCCGGCCTGCCGCTGCTCGCGCTCGCGTTCGACGAGCCCTGGCCGACGATCGCGTTCGGGATCGCCGCCTGCGTCGGGGTGATCGTCCTCCACCGCCGGAACATCCGCCGGCTCCTGAACGGCACGGAGTCGCGCTTCCGGTTCTCGCGCGCGGCAGGCGCCGGTTAGCGGCCGGTTAGTGGCGCGCGCGAGGCTTCTCGCAGGCGGGTGCGAACTTCGTGCTCGCGAGCCGATAGTCGACTGCGAAAGGGGTCGCCCGATGGCATGGGCCGTGCGCATTCTCCTCGTCACCACGGCGGCGCTGCTCGGCGGGGCACTGTGGAGCGGCTCCGCCGCGGCCGCCCCCTGGTGCGGCTCCGTCTCGGAGACCGAGCGCGCCGCCGTCGTCGGCGGCAACCGGATTCGGGTGGTCTACGCGTTCCCGGCGGACGGCACCGACGCGAGCACGGCGGTGGCGCCCCGGATTGCGGCCGAGCTCGACGAGGTCGACGCCTGGTGGCGCCGGGAGGACTCGTCTCGCACCCTGCGATTCGACGTGTACGCAGACGCGTGCGGGCTCCAGTACGACATCACGAAGACCCGGGTCGCGTCTCTCTCCGTCGGCGTCTCCGACAACGTGCAGATCTTCGACGCGGTGACCGCGGAGCTCGCGCAGCTGCCGGGCTGGGAGTACACGAAGTACCTCGTCTACTACGACGGGCCGGCGACGGCCGACATCTGCGGTACCGGCGGGCGGCGGAACGGCAACGTCGCCATGGCGGTCGTCTTCCTGCAGACGTGCACCGACGTCGGTTCCGCGGAGGTCGCCGTGCACGAGCTCCTGCACGCGTTCGGCCTGGCCTGGGACGCCGCGCCGCCGCACGCGTGCACCGACGATCCGGGCCACCTGTGCGACTCGAGCGGCGACGTGCTCTATCCCTACGCCCAGCACGTGTCGCTGTCGTCGTTCCAGCTGGACGTCGGGCACGACGACTACTACATGCACTCCGGTGGCTGGCTCGACCTGCAGGAGTCGCCGTGGCTGCTCCGCCTGGGCGAGCAGGTCCCGCTCTCGGTCGCCATCACCGGCACGGGAACGGTGACCAGCGACATGCCCGGCGTCGCCTGCACCGCCTCCTGCACCACGCACTGGAACGATCGCTCGGCGGTCACCCTCAGCGCCGATCCCGAGCCGGGTCAGCGCTTCGTGCGCTGGGGCGGCGCCTGCGAGGGCGATGCGGACTGCCTCGTGACGATCACCGGCGGGGCGACGGTGACGGCGCTGTTCGCGCCGTCGACCTACCGGCTCGCCGTCACGACGATCGGGCGCGGAACCGTGCGCAGCCAGTCCGGCGGCCGTCCGACGAAGACGGCGCGCGGCTGGGCGGGGAGCTTCACCTCGTACGAGCCGGTGAAGCTCGTCGCAAGGGCGGCAAAGGGCTGGCGGCTGAGGGGCTGGGCAGGATCGGCACGCGGGGCCCGCGCCACCCTGACGGTGCCGATGACCGGCGACGCGAGCGTCCGCGCCGTCTTCGTCAGGGTGAAGCCGAAGCGCTAGCCACCAGCCACTCCGCGAGCGTCGTCTGACGCGCCGCCGGCGTGCCCGTCTCCAGCTCGCCCCGCAGCTCGCCCACGGTGCCCCAGCGCTCCGCGACGACGTCGTGATCGTGGATCGTCTCGAGGTTCAGCTGGCGGGCGAGGACGAAGTCCCCCTCGTCGAGCTCCGGGCAGGCGTCCAGTACTCCCTTGAGCGAGAGCCTGACGCTGTCCTCGACGAAGCGCGGCTGGAGATGCGCGTGCTCGACCACGAACAGCTCGTCCGGCCGCTTCAGCAGCTCGTACACCGGGGCGCTCATCGATCGCTCCACGACGCCGACGAGGTCCTCGGCATCGAGCTCCGCGTCCGTGCCGACGTACAGCGTGCCGCGCCCGCGCTGGTTGTGGGTCGCGAGGGGCACGAGCTCGAGGATGCGCTCGACGTCGCCCTCGCCGAAGCCGGCGTCCGCCAGCCGCTCGGCCGCCCGGCCGCGCACGAGCCCCTGCGCGCAGGGACAGGCGTTGATCCCCGTCGCCTCGACCCCGACGACGCGCCGCACGCCCCTCGGGGTCGCAGCGGCGATCCCGAGCAGGGAGACCATCTCCTGCGTGTGGAGCCCCGTGACCGGCGTCCGCCGCCGGATCGGCCAGCGCGCTGCGATCCGGACCTCCGCCCGGAGCGCCTCCTGCCGGCCGACGATGTGCCGCGCGATGTGCTCGGCGAGCACCTCCACGAGCAGCGCCTCGCCGAGGACGACCTCGTCGATCGCCTCGTCGAAGAGCTCGGGGAAACGCGACATGTGGACGCCCTTCTGCCCCCGGTCGAGATCGACCGTGCAGTCGATCTCGGCCGCCATCACGGTCTCGTCGTTGCCGCGGCGGATCCGGATCGCCTTCTGGACGCCGGTGACGCCCGCGCGCGACAGCGCGAGCTCCACGGGCGGCGCCGCCGCCTGCGTGTCGATGGCCCCGTCGGGAACGTCGCTCACGCGGTGACGGTACCCAATCGCCCGCCCGTCCACCGCCCGGCCCGCTCAGCGGAGGATCCGGGACAGCCGCCGGTCCTTCAGCACGCGCCCGTCGGTCTGGCAGGTCGGGCAGTAGTAGATCGTGTGCTCCTCGAAGTCGACGCGGCGAATCGGGTTGCCGCAGCGCTCGCACGGCTCTCCGAGGCGGTCGTGCACGAGGTAGACGTCCCCGTCGCCCTTGCCCCGGACGCGGAGCTCCAGCGCCCGGGACAGGTCCTCCTGGATCGCCTCGGCGAGCAGCCCGGCCTCCTCGGCCGAGAGCTGGGTCGACAGCGCGAACGGCGAGAGCCGGGCGCGCCAGAGGATCTCGTTCGCGTGTGCCCGGCCGATGCCCGCGAGCGCGCGCTGGTCGCGGAGCAGCGGGTGCAGCTGCCGCCGTTCGCGGCCGAGGATCTCGGCGAGCGCGGCCGGCGCCAGCCCGAGCGCGTCCGGGCCGAGATGCCCCAGGTCGTCCTCGAGCCGCTCGGGGCTGACGAGCCAGACGCCGGCGCGCTTCTTCTTGCCCGCCTCGGTGAGCACGAGCATGCCGCCGCCCGTGAAGCGGAGGCTGAACATCGGCGTCTTCGGCCCCTTGGCGCCCGGAGCGAGGAAGCGGAGGCGGCCGGCGCTCATCAGATGCACGCGCAGCACGAGGTCGTCGTCCGCGGTCGGGAAGAGCAGGTTCTTGCCGCGCCGCTCAGCGCCGGCGAGCCGCCGGCCCTCGAGGACGGCCAGCGGGGGGTCGACCGTCTTCAGGGTCGCGACGTGCGCCGGCCCTGCGCGCTCGACGGGCGCCTGCGAGACGAGCGGGTCGAGCTCGCGGACCCAGGCTTCCACCTCGGGCAGCTCCGGCATCGATGCCAATCTAGCCCTGCCGGGATCGTCTCGGCGGCCCGGTCCCGGAGTCTGCTGACCCCGGGACACGGCTACCCTCCGGCCGATGGAGCCCCTCGTCGTCGAGGCGACGCGCGGGACGGTGGTCGAGGCCCGGCACCGGGTCCACGCGGTCGCCGTCTCCGACGGGCGTGTCGTCGCGGCGGCGGGCGAGCCCGGGCTCGTCACGTACCTCCGCTCCTCGGCGAAGCCGATCCAGGCGCTGCCGCTCGTCCGGGCCCGCCCCGAGCTCGGCGACACCGAGATCGCGATCGCCTGCGCCTCGCACCTCGCCGAGCCGCAGCAGCTTGCGGCGGTCTGGCGGCTGCTGGCGTCAGCTCCGGCCGAGGAGTCGGAGCTCGAATGCGGGCCGGCGGCTGCGCCGATCCGGCACAACTGCTCCGGCAAGCACGCCGGCTTCCTCGCGCTCTGCCGTGCCCGCGGCTGGCCGAGCGCCGGGTACAGCCTGCCCGGCCATCCCTCCCAGCAGGAAGTGCTGAGCGAGGTCGCCGACGCAGCCGGCGTCGACCCCGCCTCGATGCCGACGGCTCCCGACGGCTGCGGGGTGCCCACGTTCGCGCTGCCGCTCGAGCGGATGGCGGCCGCGTTCGCGCGCCTGCCGGCGCGCGACGGGGCGCCGCGGGCGCTCGCCGCCGTGCGGGCGCACCCCGAGCTCGTCCGCGGGCCGCTCGCCGCCGACTCGCAGCTGATGCGGCAGCTGCCCGGCTGGACCGCGAAGGGCGGCGCCGAGGGGCTGCTCTGCGCGTGCTCTCCCGACGGGGTCGGGATCGCGGTCAAGGTCGAGGACGGCGCGTTCCGCGCGCTCGGCCCGGCGGTCGGCGAGCTGCTGCGCCGGCTCGGCCACGACCCCGGCGAGCTGGCTGTCGCCGCTGTGGAAAACAGCCGCGGCGAGCCGGTCGGCACCCTGCGCGTGACCTCGTGATACGCCGAAAACCTGCCCGGCGCGGGTGTTAAGAACGTGTTCACAAACCACAGAACTCGATATAGGATTCGCCGCCTGTGCTGGGTCAGGGCCGTGCTGCCAGTGTGCGGCTCTTTGCATGTTGCGGTAGGTACGTCTCGGTCCACCCACGAGGAGAAGGAGCTGTCCGAGGTCCATGCTCTCCGTCGAGATCGCTCTCCCAGAGGTCGAGGAACTCCACCGGCTCGTCGAGCAGGGGCAGGAGAAGGGGTTCCTCACGTACGACGAGATCGTTGCGGCACTCGAGGACGTCGACCTGACGAAGGAGCAGGTCGAGGACTTCTACACCTACCTGATCGACCATTCGATCGAGCTCATGGAAGGCGAGCAGCACAAGTCGCCTCCCCACGAGCAGCCGGCTCTCGCAGAGGACGACAAGACGGCGCCCAAGCTCGACCTCACCGTCGAGCCCTCGCTCGACTCGCTCCGGCTCTACCTTCGAGAGATCGGGAAGGTACCGCTGCTGACCGCCGACCAGGAGGTATCGCTCGCGAAGCGCATCGAGCGCGGCGACATGTCGGCGAAGACCCACATGATCGAGGCGAACCTCCGGCTCGTCGTCTCGATCGCCAAGGGCTACCTGGGCCGGGGGCTGAGCTTCCTCGACCTGATCCAGGAAGGCTCGCTCGGCCTGATCCGCGCCGTCGAGAAGTTCGACTACCGCAAGGGGTACAAGTTCTCGACCTACGCCACGTGGTGGATCCGGCAGGCCGTGACCCGGGCGATCGCGGACAAGGCCCGCACGATCCGCATCCCGGTGCACATGGTCGAGAAGCTGAACAAGGTGGTGCACATCGAGCGCCAGCTCGTCCAGCGCCTGGGCCGTGAGCCTCGCCCCGACGAGATCGCCGACGAGCTCGACATGGCGCCGGAGGAGGTCCGGGAGATCCTGCGGATGGCGCAGCTCCCGGTCTCGCTGGAGAAACCGATCGGCGAGGAGGAGGAGTCGTCGCTCGGCGACTTCGTCCCCGACGAGCAGGCCGAATCGCCGTTCGACACCGCCTCGACGGCGCTCCGCCGCGAGGACATCGAGCTCGCGCTCTCGTCGCTGCCGGAACGGGAGCGAAAGGTGATCGAGCTCCGCTTCGGCCTCTGCGGGTCGCAGCCGGCGACGCTCGAGGAGGTCGGCCGCGCCTTCGGGGTCACCCGCGAGCGGATCCGGCAGATCGAGAACAACACGCTCAAGAAGCTCGAGTCGCTGCCCGAGGCGCAGGCGCTCCGCGACTGCGTCTAGCGGCGCCGACTCCACAGGGAACGTCCGAAGGGAGCCCGCAGAGGCTCCCTTCGACGTTCAGGAAGGGCTGGCGCGCCGGGGCGCGAACTAGCCGCCATGGAATACGACGTCATACGCAAGACGATCGCCGAGTTCATCGGAACGTTCGCGCTGGTGCTCGCCGTCATCGCCTCGCTCGTGCTGGTCGGGCAGGAGGGGCTGGTGGGCACGGCGCTCGCGCAGGGTCTGATGCTGGCGATCATGGTCTCGGCGCTCGGGCACATCTCGGGTGGGCATTTCAACCCGGCCGTCACGCTCGGCTTCCTGGTGACGCGCCGGATCCAGCCGGCGCTCGGCGTGATCTACATGATCGCCCAGTTCGCCGGCGGCATCGCCGCTGCGCTGCTCCTCCACTGGCTCTACCCGGAGCAGGCCGCGCTCGACAGCGCGGTGACGGCCGTCACCGAGCAGGCGGATTTCAGCGCCTGGGAGGCGCTGATCCTCGAGGCGCTGTTCACGTTCTTCCTCGTCTGGGTGGTCTTCGCGACCGCCGTCGACGAGAAGGGTGCGTTCAGCGCGATCTCCGGGTTCGCGATCGGGCTCGTCCTGGCGGTGTCGGTGCTGTCGATCGGGCCGATCACCGGCTCGTCGATCAACCCGGCGCGCACCTTCGGGCCGGCGCTCGTCGAGAACGAGTGGTCCGACGCCTGGATCTACTACGTGGGGCCGTTCGTCGGCGGCGCGGTGGCCGCGTTCCTCTACACCGTGCTGTACCTGCCGCGGCGCACGCAGACGGCGGCCTAGCGCTCGCTTCCCTGGATCGGGGCGCCCGCGAGGGCGCCCCGACCTTGAACTCGTTTCGGAATGACGCTTCGCCGGCGGGACGCGCTGGGCGAGTGCGATGCGAGGACGCAGGGAGCCCCGATATGTGACATATCGGGGCGACCGAGGACGAAGCAACGCGCCGACGAGCGCGCCCCGACGGCTCAAGGCTTCGTTTCGAAACGAGTTCTTTAGGTCGGCAGCAGGTCATCGCGTCGCAGCGCGTCGAGCACGGACTCGCGCAGCTCGCTCCCGAGCGAAGCGACGTCCGCGTCGAGCGGGGCGTAGACGGTGATCGTCAGCCACGCCGCGCTCTCGGTCACGTCGCCGACGAGGACGCGGACGGTCCCGGGCAGGGTGCCCGCCGTCGCGGCTGCCGTGGCCTCGGCGACCTGGTGGGCGCGCTCGACGACGTCGAGCCGGACCGGGATGCTCGCCGTGACCGCACGGCGTGGGTCGCGGATCGTCCGGTTGACGATCATCAGGCTCGTCAGCTGGCTGTTCGGGACGAAGACGCGGCGGGCGTCGTCGGTGACGAGCGTCGTGTAGATCAGGCTCATCTCCTCGACGAACCCGGTGTGCTCGCCGACGGTGACCCGGTCGCCGAGCCGGAGGGGCTGCGTGAACGCGACGAGCAGGCCGGAGCCGAGGTTCGAGAGCGGCACGTTGAACGCGAGCCCGGCGAAGAGGGCGAGCACCGCTGAGGAGGCGAGGAGCGCCTGGCCGAGCTGCTGGGTCGCGTCGAAGACGCCGAGCACGTTCCACGCGGCGATCGCCGCCACGAGCGCCACGATCACGCGCTGCACGAAGAGCAGCGTCGTCCGGCGGCGGGCGACGGCGGAGGCGTCCTCGTCGTCGCGCCGGCGCTCCAGCCGCGAGAACAGGCGGGCGACGAGCCACCGTACGGCGACGACCGCGACGAGGCCGCCGATCAACGCCACGGTCAGCTCGACCCACCGCTCGGACATCGATCGCAAGCCTACGGCGGGCACCGGCGGTGCCCGGCCGTCGGGCTAGATCGACGGCTCGGGCTGCGGCTCCCGGTCGAGCTCGAACGCCGAGTGCAGCGCGCGCACGGCGCGGGGGATCTCGTCGCGCGAGATCATGCAGGAGATCTTGATCGGGGAGGTCGAGATCATCTCGAGGTTGATCCCCTCGTCAGCCAGCGTCCGGAACATCTTCGCGGCGACGCCGGGGTGCGAGCGCATGCCCGCGCCGATCAGCGACACCTTGCCGAGGCCGTGGTTCTCCTCGATCGCGAACTCGCCGAGCTCACCGTGGGTCGACGCGACCGCGTCGCGGGTGGGCTGGACGTCCTCCGCGGGCACCGAGAACGAGATCTCCGCCTGGCCGTGGACGGTGTTCTGCATGATCGTGTCGACGTTGACGTGCGCGGCCGCGACCGCGTGGAAGATCAGCGCCGCGACGCCGGGCCGGTCGGGGATCCCCTCGAGGGTGAAGACCACGTCGGTCTCGCTGTGGGTGACTGCCGAGACGATCGGCTCCTCCATGCGTGATTCCTCCTCGATCCAGGTTCCGGGCTCGTCGGTGAACGTCGAGCGGGCGTGGATGCGGACGCCGTGGCCGCGCGCCAGCTCGACCGCGCGCAGCATCAGCACCTTCGCGCCCGACGCGGACATCTCCAGCATCTCCTCGTACGAGACGACGGGGAGCTTGCGGGCGTCGGGGACGATGCGGGGGTCGGCCGTGAAGACGCCGGGGACGTCCGAGTAGATCTCGCACGCGGCGGCGAGCGCGGCGGCGAGCGCGACGGCCGTCGCGTCGGTGCCGCCGCGGCCGAGCGTCGTCACGTCCTTCGTGTCCGGCGCGAAGCCCTGGAAGCCGGCTACCAGGACGATCTTGCCCTGGTCCAGGGCCGCGTTGACCCGGTCGGCGCGGATCGTCGTGATCTTGGCCTTCCCGTGCGCGGCGTCGGTGAGGATCCCCGCCTGCGATCCGGTCAGCGACACGGCCTCGTGGCCGAGGTCGTGGATCGCCATCGCGACGAGCGCGCACGAGATCCGCTCCCCGGTCGAGAGGAGCATGTCGAGCTCGCGGCGGTCGGGGGCGGGGGAGACCCGGTGCGCGAGCTCGATCAGCCCGTCCGTGGTCTTGCCCATCGCCGAGACCGTGCCGACGACCGCGCTGCCCCGGTCCTTGGCGGCGACGAGCCGCTGCGCGACGTGCTTGATCTTGTCGGGATCGGCGACGGACGAGCCGCCGAACTTCATCACCACGCGCCCCTGCGTCACGCAGCGAGACTAGCGCCGCGCGGCGGCGGCGTGGCGCTCGGCGCGGGCTAGGTCGGAGCTTCCTCGCGCGACTCGAGCCGCTGCAGGCGCCACACGATCGACGAGGCCACGCGCTCGATCTCCTTGGACGCCTTCTCGCGGTCGGCGCGCGCGTCCTCCTCGGCGCGGGCGAGCCGGAGCGCCAGCGCGGCCAGCTGCGACTGGAGGTCTCCCGCCTCCGCGGCCGAGAGCTCTGCGGAGCCGTTCGCCCCGGGCGCGGCCGCCGGCGGGGGCGCCGCCGCGGCCGGGCGGGTTCGCATCTGCATCAGCTCGACCAGCGCGCGGTCGTGCTCGCCGAGCCGGAGCCCCATCCGCTCGATCGCCATCCGCAGCCGCTCGACCTCCTGGTCGAGGATCGCGGTCAGGTCGCCGTCGGCCCCGGCCTGCAGCGGGCCGTCGGCGGACGCCGCCCGGAGCGGAGCGCGCTCGAGCCGTGCCGCGAGCGCCTCGTGCGCGGCGCGCGCGGTCGCGACGTCGCCCGCGAGCTGGGCGACGGTGCCTCCGAGCTGGAGCAGCTGCGCCTCGAGCGCGGTGGTGTCGGCCGCGTCGCCGCCGCCGGTCGCGGCGGCGGTGGACTCCTCCAGGGCCGCGAGCCGGTCGACCAGCCCGTCGACGCGGGGATCCGACGGATTGCGCGGGAGCAGCTCGTCGACTTGCCTGGCGAGCCCCTCGATACGGGCGG
Organism: Gaiellaceae bacterium; assembly: GCA_036555085.1. Classification (GTDB taxonomy): domain Bacteria; phylum Actinomycetota; class Thermoleophilia; order Gaiellales; family Gaiellaceae; genus Gaiella. Next base: position 570 of record DATBMD010000321.1, on the reverse strand, counting down.
TGAGGTCGGCGTCGACGACGGGACGTGCGCCGAGCTCGTCGAGCGCGGCCCGCAGCTCGGCGACCGCGTCGAGCCCGGCGAGGCTCTCCAGCCTGACCGTGACGGCTGCGACGTCGGCGCGAACGCCTTCGAGTGCCTGGGCGTCGGCGAGCTCGCCGAGGCGTGCGGAGAGCTCGGCGACCTGCGCGGCGAGCTCGACGTCGCTCGCGGGGCGGGAGGCGACCTCCTCGAGCGTGGCCCGGAGCTCGACGAGGGCGTCGAGATCCGCGAGGCCGTCGACCTTCGTCACGAGCTCCGCGACCTGTGCGGCCAGCGCGGGATCTCCGCCCGGCCGCTCCGAGAGCGCCGTCACGGCCGCTCGCAGCTCCTCGACCCCGCTCGTGTCCGCGAGCGCGTCGACGCGACCGGCGAGCTCGCCGATCCGCGTCACGAGCTCTGCGTCGCTCGTCGGTCGCGCTGCGAGCTCGTCCAGCGTCGTGCGGAGCTCGGCGAGGGCGTCGAGGTCGGCGAGGCCGTCGACCTTGCCCGTGAGCGACGCGACGGACGCGCGCAGCTCCTCGAGCGCCGAGG
>DATBMD010000287.1:0-1747 GCA_036555085.1 Gaiellaceae bacterium | reverse complement strand
CGGCGAGCTGCCCGTGAACGTGCGCTTCGCCTGCGACGGCGAGGAGGAGATCGGCGGCCACTCGATCGTCGACTGGCTCGCGGAGGACGAGCGCGGCGGCGACGTCGCCGTGATCTTCGACAGCGGCATGCAGCGCCCGGGGGTGCCCGAGCTCAACGTCGCCATGCGCGGGCTCTGCTACCTCCACGTCGAGGTGCGCACCGGCGGCCGCGACCTGCACTCCGGCATGTACGGAGGCGCGGCGCTCAACGCGATGCACGCGCTGATGCAGACGCTGCAGGCGGTGCTGCCCCGCGACGGCCGGCTCCCCGAGGAGCTGCGGGCCGGCGTGATCGCGCCGACAGCCGAGGAGCTCGCCGGCTGGGACGAGCTCCCGCCCGGCACCGAGGTGCTCGCGGAGCAGGGCGCGCGTCCCGCGGACGCCCGGGCCGCGGACGAGCTCTACCTGCGCACCTGGGCGGAGCCGTCGGTCGACGTCCACGGCATCGCGGGCGGCTCGCCGCAGCTGATCAAGACCGTGCTGCCCGTGCACGCCCAGGCGAACCTCTCGATCCGGCTCGTGCCCGACCAGCAGCCGGACGCGATCGCGGCGACCGTCGAGCAGCTGCTTCGCGCCGCCGCACCCGCTGGCGCCGAGCTCGAGATCACCGTCCATTCTCAGAACCCGCCCGCGCTCGTGCCCGCCGGCGAGCGGGCGGTGCAGCTCACCGCGGACGTCTTCGAGGAGCTGGTCGGCCGGCGGCCGCTGCTCGTCCGCTCGGGCGGCTCGATCCCGCTCGTCGCCGCGCTGGTGGAGCGAGGCATCCCGCCGATCGTGACCGGCTTCGCGCTGCCCAGCTCGAACCTGCACTCGCCGAACGAGCGTCTGCTCGCCGACTACCTGCCGCTGGGCGTCGACACCGCGCAGGCGCTGCTGCTGCGCTTCGCAGCCCTTCGCTGACGGTGGCCGCTCCGTTCACCTCGCCGCTGGCGGAAGCGCTGGCGGCCGACGTGCTCGACCGCTTCCTCCGCTACGTCCGCGTCGACACCCAGTCCTCGTTCGAGTCGGCGACCTACCCGAGCACGGCCGGCCAGCTCGACCTGCAGCGGCTTCTGCTCGGCGAGCTCCGCGAGCTCGGGCTGGACGACGCCGAGCTGACGGAGCACGGCTACGTCCTGGCGACGCTCCCCGGGGCAGCGCCAGACGGGCCGGTGGTCGCGTTGCTCGCCCACGTGGACGTCTCCCCCGAGGCGCCCGGCGCCGGGGTGGCCCCCCTCGTCCACCGGGAGTACGACGGCGGCCGGCTCGAGCTGCCGGGCGACCCCACCGTCGCGCTCGACCCGGCGGAGCTGCCGGAGCTCGCGGCGCGGGTCGGGCACGATCTCGTCACGAGCGACGGCACGACGCTCCTCGGCGCGGACGACAAGGCGGGCGTCGCGGAGATCATGGCCGCCGTCGCGTACCTGGCCGGCCGCCCCGACGAGCGCCGTGCGACGGTCCGCGTCGCGTTCACGGTCGACGAGGAGATCGGCAAGGGCACCGAGCACTTCGACCTCGGCCGCTTCGCCGCCGACGTCGCCTACACGTTCGACGGCTCGGGGCGCGGCGAGCTCGAGCTCGAGACGTTCAGCGCCTACCAGGCGACCGTCACGATCCGCGGGAAGGCGGTCCATCCGGGGACGGCCAAGGGCAAGCTCGTGAACGGGGTCAAGCTCGCCGCCGAGCTCGTGGCCTCGCTGCCGAGTGACCGGCTCTCGCCCGAGACGA
>DATBMD010000280.1:0-2250 GCA_036555085.1 Gaiellaceae bacterium | reverse complement strand
GCGCCCGTCACGTCCCAGAAGCCCGCCAGCTCCTCCTGGCAGCGCTCGCAGCCGGCCAGGTGGGCCTCGTAAGCATCGCGCTCCGCCGGCTCCAGCGCGTCGAGCGCGTAGCCGGCTGTCAGCTCGTGGATCTCGTCCATGAATCCTCTGTCGCCCCATCGTCGAGCAGCTCGCGCAGGCGCGCCAGCCCGGCGAACATCCTGCTCTTGATCGTACCGAGCGGCTGCCCGAGCTTCTCCGCCAGCTCCGACTGCGAGTAGCCGCCGTAGTAGGCGAGCTCGATCGCCTCCCGCTGCGCGTCGGGGAGCCGCCGCAGCGCGTCCTGGACGCGCTCGCGCTCGAAATGAAGCCACGCGGCCTCCTCGGCCGAGCCGGTGGCCCCGAGCGCGTCGCGCTCGCCCTCGTCGAGCGGCTCGGCTCGGCGGCGCTCCTCCCGTCGCACAAGGTCGACCGCGCGCCGGTGCACGAGCGTCAGGATCCAGGTGCGCGCCTTCGCCCGGTCGGCGAGATAGCCGGCCGCCGTGCGCCAGACGGCGAGGAACCCCTCCTGGACGGCGTCCTCGGCCAGCCGCTCGTCGCGGAGGACGCGGTATGCGAGGCCGTAGGCGATGCGCCCGACACGGTCGTAGAGCTCCGCGAGCGCGGGCTCGTCTCCACGCGCAACCAGGGCGACGAGCGCCTCGTCGGACAGGTGGGCCAGCTGCCTGCTCATCGAGCCTGCATCCCAGGCGCCGGCCAACCGTACCACGCAGGGGGTCGCGGTCAGCACGCCTGTTGTTCGCACGCGGTGCTCCGGCGGTTCGACCCGAACCGATGGCGACCGCGGGTCGAAGCACGGGCGTCCCAACGACCCGAAGGAGATCGGGAGATGAGAAAGCCACTCATGCTCGCGGCCGGGGCGGTCGCCGTGCTGGTCGCGGCGCTCGTCGCGGCGGTGACGGGCGGAGGCCCGGACGGCGGCATCGCGTCGAGCCACCGAGAGGCGCCGGTGATCGCCGAGGATCCCTCGGCCGACCTGACCGACGTGTACGCCTTCCGTAGCCCGGACCGGCCCGACACGGTGACGCTGATCGCCAACGCGATCCCGGGCGAGGATCCGGCGGCGGGGCCGAACTGGTACACGTTCTCGCCCACCGCGCGCTACAACCTCAAGATCGACACGGACGGCGACGTGCAGCCGAACGTGATCTACCGGTTCCAGTTCCGCACGAAGACCGGCCAGCTCTTCCTCGGCGACACCGCGCAGCCGTTCACGGTCACGCGCATCGCCGGCGGGCGGAGCACCGTGGTCGCGCAGGGGACGACGGCGCCCAACAACATCGGGCCCCGCTCCACCCCGAACTACCGCGACCTCGTCACGAAGTCGATCCTCTCGTTCGACGGCGGCCGCTCGCGCGTGTTCGCCGGCCAGCGCGACGACGGCTTCTTCGGCGACATCGGCGCCATCTTCGACCTCGTTGCGATCCGCAAGGGCACCGGCAACATGGGCGGCGGCCGCGACTTCTTCGCCGGCTACGCCGTCCACTCGGTCGCCGTGCAGGTGCCGATCGCGGACCTGAAGGCGAAGAACGGCACGATCGGCGTCTGGGCCTCGGTCGACCGCCGCCGGGTGAGCACCCGCGGCGCCGCCGGGCGCGACAGCGGCCCCTGGACGCAGGTGAACCGCCTGGGCAACCCGCTCGTCAACGAGGTGATCATCCCGACCCAGCTGAAGGACGCCTGGAACGTGCAGCAGCCGTGGCAGGAGTCGCGGTACCGCCGCTACTACACGGAGCCGCTGCTCGCGAAGGTGCTGAACCAGCTGTACAAGCTCGAGGTGCCGGAGACCGGTCGCGACGACCTCGTCTCCGTGCTGCTGACCGGCGTGCCGAAGCTCAACTTCACGGGGCCGAAGCTCGCCGACGTCCTGCGGCTCAACCTGACCATCCCCGTGACGAAGAGCCCGAGCCGGCTCGGCGTCCTCGGCGGCGACAACCAGGGCTGGCCGAACGGCCGGCGTCTCTCGGACGACGTCGTCGACATCGCCGAGCAGGCGGTCGGCGGCTTCCTGAAGGGCACGAAGCTGCCGCTCGGGGACGGCGTCAACGCCGACGACGTGCAGACGCTCGACGCGTTCCCGTACCAGGCGGATCCGAAGGTCGGCTTCGCCAACAGCAAGGGCGAGCAGAAGTCCTAACGCCAACGAAGAGGGCCCGCCCCGGCGGGCCCCTTCCCCCTCCGCAGGTCGGGTCTCTGCACGCTTGTGCAGAG
>DATBMD010000240.1:0-3976 GCA_036555085.1 Gaiellaceae bacterium | reverse complement strand
GCGAGCCCGACGACGAGCACCAGCACGCCTAGCGCGCCCTCTCCAGACCTTGCACCGGAAACGGACCTGTCCGGCCCGCTGGTGTCGTCGGACCTGTCCGGCCCGCTGGTGCCGTCCTCTGCGCTGCGACGAAGGAGGGAGCCCGTGGGGGAACCATGGGTTCCCCCACGCTAGAGCTGGAAGCGGAGGAAGTAGCGGTAGTAGAGCACGAAGCCCAGCGCGCACAGGATCGCGCCGACGATCCAGAAGCGGACCATGATCTTGGTCTCCGACCACGCCTTCAGCTCGAAGTGGTGGTGGATCGGCACCATCAGGAAGACGCGCTTGCCGGTGCGCTTGAAGCTGGCGATCTGGATCATCCAGGTCAGCGCCTCGATCAGGTAGATGCCGCCGATGAAGACGAGCAGCACCTCGGTCTCGGTCATGATCGCGAGCCCGGCGATCGCGCCTCCGAGCGCCATCGAGCCCGTGTCCCCCATGAACACCTCCGCGGGGAAGGCGTTGTACCAGAGGAAGCCGATCACGCCGCCGATCAAGGCCGCGGCGAGGATCGCCACGTCCAGGTAGTTGTCGCTGCGCTCGGCGGGGATGTCGCTGGAGCGGATCCACGAGATCGCCGCGATCGCGAGCAGGGTCAGCAGCGAGATGGCGGCCGAGCCGGCGGCCAGCCCGTCGATGCCGTCGGTCAGGTTGACGCTGTTCGCGGTGCCCGCGATGACGAGGAAGAGGAACGGGAAGTAGAGCCAGTGGAGGTCGATGTTGACGTCGACCACGGGGAAGTAGATCTCGGTATCGAGGTATGTGACCTGCGTGACGACCCAGCCGACGCCGACCGTGATCACCGCGAGCAGGAGCAGCTTCCAGCGGCCGCTGAGACCGAGCGAGCGGCGGCGCCGGACCTTCAGGAAGTCGTCCGCGAAGCCGATCGAGGCGCAGCCGACGGTCGCGAACAGGACGGCCAGGCCCGGCAGCGTGTAGAGCGACGAGGCGAGGAACGGCAGGATCGCCGCGACGACGATCAGGAGGCCTCCCATCGTCGGCGTGCCCTGCTTGACGATGTGGCCGGCGGGGCCTTCGGCCCGGATCTGCTGCCCGACTCCGCCTCGACGGAGCCACTCGATGAACGTCGGCCCGAGCGCGACGGCGATCACCATCGCGACCAGGCCCGCGATCAGCACACGGACCATGCGGCGCTCAGCTCGACCATTCCCCGGCGATGTTCGCCAGGCGCTCGGGGATGCCTTCGAGGCCGACCGCGCGCGACGCCTTCACGAGCACCGCGTCGCCGGGCTCGAGCGTCTCCCCCGCGAGGCTCGTGGCCGCGGCGGCGTCGGGCACCCAGCGGTCGGCGCCGTAGAGCCGTCCCAGCTCGCCGACGGCGATCACCTCGATCTCCAGCGACCGCGCGAGCTCCTCCGCCTCGCGGTGGTACGCGGGCGCGGTCGCGCCGAGCTCCGCCATACCTCCGAGGATCGCCAGCCGCCGCCGGCCGCGCCCGCGCTCGGCGAGATCGAGGAGCGCGGCGCGCAGCGAGGCCGGGTTGGCGTTGTAGGCATCGTTGACGACGAAGCCGCCGCCGGGCAGCGGCAGGAGCTCCCCGCGCCAGCGCGAGAGCCGGATCCGCGACGCGCCCTCGTGGGCGCGCTCCAGCGGCAGGCCGAGCGCCTCGTAGGCCGTCAAGGCGGCGAGCGCGTTCCCGGCCATGTGCCGCGCGGAGAACGGCAGCCCGAGCTCCAGCTCCCGCTCGCCGAGCCGGAACCGCCATGCCTCGCCGGAGCGCTCGACGGCGGCCGCGTCGAAGCGCCTGACCTCGATGTCGTCCCGGCCGAGGTACGGCTCGAGCTCGTCGGCGCCGGCTGGGACGACGGCGATGCCCCCCGCCGGCAACGCCTCGATCGCCTCGGCGTTGGCGCGCGCGACGGCGGCGACGGTCCCGACCAGCTCGAGGTGCTCGGGGCCGATGTGCGTGACCAGCGCGACGTGGGGTCGCGCCACTGCGCACAGCTCGGCGATCTGCCCGAGGCCCCTCATGCCCATCTCCGTGACGAGCACCTCGGTCTCCGGCTCGAGCCGGCAGACCGTCAGCGGCAGGCCGATCTCGTTGTTCAGGCTCGCCTCGGCGAACACGGTCGGCACGACCGCCGCGCAGAGCGCCCCGAGGATGTCCTTCGTCGACGTCTTCCCCGTCGAGCCGACGACGGCGACCACGCGCGCGCTCGACCGCGCGCGAACGAGCGTCGCGAGCGCGGCGAGCGCCGCGTGCTGGTCGTCCGGGACGAGCGTGGCGGCCCCGCGCGCCCGCGCATCGGCGACGAAGTCGACGCCCCGGTTCAGCGCGACGAAGAGATCCCCCGTCCCGGCGCTGCGCGAGTCGGCCACGATCCGCCGGACGACGCCGCCCGGCACGTCGCCGTCGAGCCGCCCGAGGGACAGCGCTGCGATCTGCTCCAGCGGGACGGGGATCACGCGCCGGGCGGGCCCTCGGGCGCAGCGATCCGGGAGAGGGCCGCGCGCGCCACCTCCCGGTCGTCGAACGGATGGACGACGCCGGCGACCTCCTGGCCCTGCTCGTGGCCCTTGCCCGCGATAACGACGACGTCTCCGGCCTCGGCGAGCTCGATCGCGCGCTCGATCGCCGAGCGCCGGTCCGGGTCGATCTCGACGCCGCTGCCGGCGCCCTGGAGCACGTCCTCGATGATCGCGAGCGGCTCCTCGGAACGCGGGTTGTCGGAGGTCACGATCGCGATGTCGGCGCGCTCCGCGGCGATCCTGCCCATCAGCGGCCGCTTGCCCGTATCGCGGTCGCCGCCGGCGCCGAAGACCGCGATCACCCGGCCGTCGCCGAGGTCGCGGGCGGCGCGGAGAACCGCGTCAAGCGAGTCGGGCGTGTGTGCGTAGTCGACGACGACGGCGAACGGCTGTCCCTCGTCGACGGCCTCGAACCGGCCGGGCACCCCGGCGACGCGGGCGATCGCTGCGGCGATCTCGTCGTCGTTCGCGTCGAGGAGCGTGCCGGCGGCGACGACGCCGAGCACGTTCTCCACGTTGAACACGCCGAGCAGCGGCGTCTCGATCGCGATCCCCGCGGCCCGGAAGCGGCTGCCGCGCGACGTCACCTCGAGGCCCTCGGGGCGGACGTCCGCCTCCGGGCGGAGCCCGAACGTGACGAGCGGGGCGCGGTGCGCGTCCGCGAGCTCTTCCGCGAGCCTGCGGCCGAACGGGTCGCCGACGTTGACGGCCGCGGGCGGCGGCTGGGCGCCGGTGAACAACCGCCGCTTCGCCTGGAAGTAGCCCTCCATCGTCCCGTGCAGGTCGAGGTGGTCCTGCGTGAGGTTGGTGAAGACGAGCGCGTCGAAGCGGACGCGGTCGAGCCGCCGGTACGACGAGCCGTGGGAGGAGGCCTCGATCGCGACGCCGCGGTCGCCCGCGTCGAGCATCTGCCGGAAGAGCCGCTGCAGCTCGATCGCCTCCGGGGTCGTGTGCGGCGCCCCCCGGCGCTCGCCGCCGACGATCCACTCGATCGTCCCGACGAGCCCGGCCGGCCGGCCCGACGCCTCGAGCAGCTGGCGGAGGAGGAACGAGGTCGTCGTCTTCCCGTTCGTGCCCGTCACCCCGACGACGTCGAGCTCCCGTGTCGGCTCGCCGAAGAAGACGTCGGCCGCAACCGCCATCGACTCCCGGACGTCGGCGACCACGAGCTGCGGCACGGCCACGTCGACCCGGCGCTCGACGACGAGCGCGACCGCGCCGGCCGCGACCGCGTCGGCCGCGAGGTCGTGCCCGTCGGCGCTCGCCCCCGCGACGCAGAAGAACAGGGCGCCATCGCGGACGCCTCGGGTGTCGTGGGCGAGATCACGGATCTCGACCCGTCCGTGGCCGATCACGTCCGTCGGCGCGAGGGCGCGGATGAGCCCGTCGAGCTCCACCGCCGGAAGGCTAGCGCCGGCCTCCGACCCCGCCGCCGGGCCGGGGCTAG
>DATBMD010000198.1:0-5706 GCA_036555085.1 Gaiellaceae bacterium | reverse complement strand
CACGCCCTCCTCGCGGAACGCCTCGATCGAGGCCACGGCCGAGGCGCAGGCGAGCGGGTGCCCCGCATAGGTGAGCCCGCCCGGGAAGAAGCGGTCGCGCACCTGGTCGACGATCTCGCCGCGGGCGATCATCGCGCCCAGCGGCACGTAGCCCGAGTTGATGCCCTTCGCGACGGTGATGACGTCCGGGACCACGCCCCAGTGGTCGCAGGCGAACCAGCGGCCGGTTCGCCCGAAGCCGGCCATGATCTCGTCGAGCACGAGCAGGATCCCGTGCCGGTCGCACACCTTCCGGATCGACTGCAGGTAGCCGTCCGGGGGCGGGATGACGCCGTTCGTCCCCGTCACGGTCTCGAGCACGACGGCCGCGACCGTCTGGGGGTCCTCGTACTGGAGCAGCTCCTCGAGGTGCGGGGCGCCGGAGCAGACCGGGCACGGATCGGGGTGCCCCGCCGGGCAGCGATACGTGTAGGGGTCGAGCATCCGCACGACACCGGGCATCCCCGGCTCGGTCGGCCAGCGGCGCGGATCGCCGGTCAGCGAGATGGCGCCGTTGGTCGCGCCGTGGTACGAGCGGTACCGGGTGACGATCTTGTTCCGACCGGTGACCATCCGCGCGAGCTTGATCGCGTTCTCGTTCGCCTCGGCGCCGCCGTTCGTGAAGAACGAGACCGAGAGGTCGCCGGGCGTGACCTCCGCCAGCAGCCGCCCGAGCCGTGAGCGCGACTCCGACGCCATCGGCGGCCCGATCGTGCAGAGCTTGTCGGCCTGCTCCTTGATCGCCGCGACGATCCTCGGGTGCTGGTGCCCGATGTTGACGTTGACGAGCTGTGAGGCGAAGTCGAGATAGCGCTTGCCGTCGTAGTCCCAGAAGTGGCGGCCCTCCGCTCCCGCGACCGCGATCGGGTTGATCGCGTTCTGCACCGACCAGGAGTAGAGGACGTACTCCTTCGCGTCGGCGACGATCTCGGCGCCGAGGTTGGGGTTGGTCTCGACTGCGGTCATCCGCTCGCTCCTTCCCTTCGCTCGCCGCGATCGTAGCGGGCGTCGCACGACGGGCTCGCGCCCTTGTCGGGGGCTCCGGCGCAGCGCGCGATGCCGACATGCGGCTCGACCACACGCGGCAACCGAGCAGCTGGTCGAACGCGCCGATCAGCTCGCCCGACTCGACGCGGCCTGGCAGGAGACGGCCGCCGGCCGCGCCTCGCTCGTGCTCGTCTCGGGGGCCCGATCCGGAGCCCGTCGCCGCCTGAGTTCGGAGGAGGCGCACCCGCCGGGCGGGGGCGGCGAACTGTCCTCAGCCCGGCGGCCCGGCGCCGATCGCGCCGCCGCTCGCGATATCGAAGAAATGCAGGCGGTCGACCAGCACTGCCAGCTCGGCCGTGCCGCCCTCGCGGGCATCGCTCTCGCGGCCGACCCGGGCCACGAACGTGTTGCCCTTGCGTGCCTTCTCCTGCGTCGCCTCGAACGCATCCGCGCCGACGGCGGCCTCCACGTCCTCCCCGCGCAGCGGCGGCGCGGCGACGGTGAAGTGGAGGAAGATCTCCGAGCCCATGTCCTCGCGGATGTCGACCGGGGCGGCGATCCGCGAGTCGGCCGGTGCTGCCTGCGCAAGGGCCGCGTCCTCGAGGTCCTCGGGACGGATCCCGAGGATCAGGCGCCGGCCCTCGTAGGCGGCGACGCCCGGATGGGCGGCGACGAGCGCCTCGGTGAGCCGCAACTCCTGGTCGCCGAAGACGGCCCAGTACGAGCCGTCCCGCCGCTCGATGTCGGCGCCGACGAGGTTCATCGCCGGCGAGCCGATGAACTCCGCCACGAACAGGTTGACCGGGTGTCGGTAGAGCTCCTGCGGGGTGTCGAGCTGCTGCAGCTCGCCCGTGCGCATCACGGCGACCCGGTCGCCGAGCGTCATCGCCTCGGACTGGTCGTGCGTGACGTAGATCGTCGTCACCTCGAGGTCGCGCTGCAGCCGCGCGATCTCGGCGCGCATCTGCACGCGCAGCTTGGCGTCGAGGTTCGAGAGCGGCTCGTCCATCAGGAAGGCCTGGGGCTCGCGCACGATCGCGCGCCCCATCGCGACCCGCTGGCGCTGGCCGCCCGAGAGGGTGCGCGGGCGCTTCTGGAGCACGTCGCCGAGGCCGAGCGTCGTCGCGGCGCTCGTCACCCTCCGCTCGATCTCCCGCCGGCTGACGCCGCGCATCCGGAGCGCAAACGCCATGTTGTCGTACGCCGACATGTGCGGGTAGAGGGCGTAGTTCTGGAAGATCATCGCGACGTCCCGGTCCTTCGGCGGGAGCTCGTTGACGACCTCGCCGCCGATCAGGACGGTGCCCTCGGTGATCTCCTCGAGCCCGGCGATCATCCGGAGCGCCGAGGTCTTGCCGCAGCCGGACGGGCCGACGAAGACGACGAGCTCGCCGTCGGCGACCTCCATGTCCAGGTCGGCGACGGCCCGGGTGCCGTCCGGATAGACCTTGCCGACGGACTCGAGGGTGATCTCGGCCACCTTGCGCAACCTTACAACCGCCGTGTGCGCATGCGCACACGAGATCGTGCGCAGTCGTACGAGCGTGTGTCAGAATCGCGGACGTGGAGGCGGTCGCGCAACGGACGCGACGTGCCCGACGGCCGGGCGTGCTCGAGCAGCGCCGGTTCCTGGCAGCGGCGTTGATCGCACCCGCAGTCCTCTTCATCCTCCTGCTGGTCGGCGCGCCGCTCGCGCTCTCGATCTACCTGAGCATGACCGACGCGACCGCGGGATCGCTGAGCGGCGAGTGGGTCGGCCTGGACAACTTCAGGAGCGAGTGGAGCGACCCGAACTTCCGCACCGCGCTCAGGAACACGATCGTCTTCACGCTGCTCGCGAACGCGATCGTGGTCGGCGTCGCCGCGGTGCTCGCGCACTTCCTGATCCGCGACTTCCGCGGCAAGTGGTTCGTGCGGCTGCTGATCCTGCTCCCCTGGGCGGCGCCGGTCGCGCTCTCCACGATCGGCTGGCTGTGGATCTACGACTCGCTCTTCAGCGTCGTCAACTGGGTGCTCAAGCAGCTGCACCTGGTCGACCAGTTCAACCCCCCGCAGTGGCTGGGCGAGCCCAACCTGGCGCTCGCCGCGATCACGTCCGTGCACGCGTGGCGCCTGATCCCGTTCGCGACCGTGATCATGATCGCCGGGCTGGCGTCGATCCCGAAGGAGGTGGACGACGCCGCGCTCGTCGACGGCGCCACCGGCCTGCGCAAGCTGTGGTTCGTCACGCTCCCGCTGCAGCTCCCGATCGCCCTGATCGCCGTGCTCTTCGGGATCGTCTTCACGGCCACCGACATGGCCGTCGTCTACATCCTCACGCGCGGCGGGCCGTTCAACTCCACGCAGATGCTGCCGATGTGGGCGTTCGCGACCGGCATCCAGTCGGGCGAGCTCGGGCTCGGCGCGGCGATCGCCCTCTACCTGCTGCCGGTGCTCGCGATCGTGAGCGTGCTGATGCTGCTCGCCGCCCGCCGGGTGGAGGTCACCTGATGCGGGTCCGCCGGACGCGCGAGAACGTCGTCACCTGGCTCGTCCTCGGGCCGTGGGCGATCCTGCTCGCCTTCCCCTTCTACTGGATGCTCTGGACGGCGCTCAAGACCGACCAGGATCTCTACAACGTCGACAACGTGCCGTTCGGGTTCAGCAACGGCTCGCCGACGTTCGCCAACGTCCGCTTCCTCTTCGAGGACACCGAGTACCTGCGATGGCTCGGCAACACCGTCCTCGTCGGGATCGTCGTCGTGGTGATCACCCTCGTCATCTCGGCGCCGGCCGGGTACGCGCTCGCGCGGCTCTCGGGCCGCTGGGGGCAGAGCGTCGGCGTCGCCATCTTCCTCGTCTACCTCGTGCCGCCGACCCTGCTCTTCCTGCCGCTCTCGCGCGTGATCGCCGAGCTCGGGCTGCAGGACCGGCTGGCGTCGCTGATGCTCGTCTACCCGTCCTTCACGATCCCGTTCTCGACCTGGCTGCTGATGGGCTTCTTCAAGAGCATCCCGCCCGAGCTCGAGGAGGCCGCCCTGGTCGACGGCGCCTCGCGCCTCCGGGCGCTGCGCAAGATCGTGCTGCCCATCTCGCTGCCGGGGATCCTCACCGTCGTGATCTTCACGTTCTCGCTCTGCGTGAACGAGTTCGTGTACGCCCTCGCCTTCGTGACGACGTCGTCCGAGAAGACGATCTCGACCGGCATCTACACGGAGCTGATCCGCGGCGACGTCTTCTACTGGGGGGCGCTGATGGCGGCGACCTTGATCCCCGCAATCCCGCTGGCCCTGCTCTACAACGCATTCCTCGACCGGTTCATCGCCGGGTTCACCGGCGGAGCGTTCCGCTAGGAAAGGAGGATCGGATGGCCGACTCCACGGAGCGGCACACCGCGTCCCCGGAGGAGGTGAACGGCACCCGTACCACCCGGCGCGAGCTGCTCAAGCGCACCGGGGTGGGAGCCGCCGCGATCGCCGCCTACGGTGTCGGCGCCGGCGGCGCCTTCGCGCGACGCAGCGTCCCGGGCGCGACCAAGTACGCCGGGAGGGAGCTCGCCGGCACGCTGCGCATCATCCAGTGGAGCCACTTCGTCCCGGCCTACGACGACTGGTTCGACGACATCTACGTCAAGCGCTGGGGCGAGGCCAACGACACCGAGGTGGTCGTCGACCACATCAACCAGGCGGACATCCCGGCCCGGGCGGCGGCCGAGGTCGCGGCCCAGAGCGGGCACGACCTCTTCTTCTTCCTCTCGCCGCCAGCCGCCTACGAAGACCAGGTGATCAGCCACAACGAGATCGTCCAGGAGGTCACGAAGCGGCGCGGGAAGATGAAGGACCTGGCGCACAAGGCGACCTACAACCCGCGGACGAAGAAGTACTTCGCCTTCTCGGACAACTACGTCCCCGACCCGATGCACTACCGGACCGACCTCTGGGGAGAGGCCGGCCTCAAGCCGGACACCTGGGAGAACGTGCTCAAGGCGGCCCCGAAGCTGCGCTCGCTGGGGAACCCGATCGGCCTCGGGATGTCGAACGAGATCGACTCGAACATGGCCCTGATGGCGCTGATGATGTGCTTCGGCTCGTTCATCCAGAACGAGGAGCAGCGGATCGTCCTCAACTCGAAGGCCACCGTCGAGGCGCTCACGTTCGCCCGCGAGCTCTACCGGCAGGGGATGTCCAACGAGATCTTCGCCTGGACGGCGGCGTCGAACAACCAGGCGTTCGTCGCCGGCCGCCTGTCGGCGGCGATGAACGCGATCTCGATCGCCCGCACGCTCGAGGGCACCAACCCGGACGTCGCCTCGAAGACGGCGCTCGTGCCGATCCCGACCGGCCCGAACGGGCGGGTCGGCCTCGAGCACGTGATGGGCGCGTACGTGATCTGGAAGTTCGCCCAGAACAAGTCGGCGGCGGCGAAGTTCCTCGCCGACCTGGAGATCAAGTACATCGGTGCGTTCGAGAACTCGAAGTTCTACAACTTCCCGTCGTGGCCGAAGTCGGTCCCGAACATCCAGAAGCGCCTGGAGCGGGACCCGGTGGCGAAGCCGGCCGGGAAGTACTCGGTGCTCGGGACGATCGCCGAGAAGCACACCAACAACCCGGGCTTCCCGGGCTTCACCAACGCCGGCATCGACGAGATCTTCAACAAGTTCATGATCCCGCAGATGTTCGCGGAGGTGGCGCAGGGGAAGCG
>DATBMD010000127.1:0-6130 GCA_036555085.1 Gaiellaceae bacterium | reverse complement strand
GGCGATCGCGGCCCGCGAGGAGATCGACCGCGTCGCGTCCGAGACCGGCGTCCGGGTCGGCGTCCGCGTCGGGGTCGAGACGGGAGAGCTGCTCGTCGGCGGCGACGGGCCCCGCCTGGCGGGGAGCGCCGTCGGCGACGCGCGCCGCGTCAAGGACGCGGCGGCGCCGGGCGAGATCCAGCTCGGGCCCGGAGCGCTGAGGCTCGTCGCGGCAGCGGTCGACGTCGTGCCCGCCGGCGACGCCTACCGGCTGCTGGCGCTCGCCGAGGACGCGATCGCGGTGCCGCGCCGGCTGGACGCGCCGCTCGTCGGCCGCGCGGACGAGCTCGCCGCCCTGCGGGCGGCGCTCGTCGAGAGCGCGGACCAGCGCATCTGCCGGCGGATCGTCGTCGTCGGCGAGCCGGGGATCGGCAAGAGCCGCCTCGCGGCCGAGCTGGTCGCCGGTCTGAGCCCGGAGGTGCTCGCTCTGACCGGTCGCTGCATCCCCTACGGCGCGGGCGCGACGTACCTGCCGCTCGCCGAGGCGCTCCGACAGGCGCTCGGGCCCGGCGAGCCGGCCGAGGCGCTCGAGACGCTCCTCGCGGGCGACGAGCGGCGCGACGAGGTCGTCCGGCTCGTCTCGGGCGTGCTCGGTGCCGCCGAGGCGGGGCAGGCGGGCGAGACGGCCTGGGCCGTGCGCCGCCTGCTGGAGACCCTCGCCGCCGAGCGTCCGCTCCTGCTCGTGCTCGAGGACGTGCACTGGGCCGAGCCGGCGCTGCTCGACCTCGTCGAGTACCTCGTCGGCTGGAGCGAGGGCGCGCCGATCGCGATCCTCTGCCTCGCGCGCTCGGAGCTCGCAGCGGCGCGGCCCGAGTGGGGAAGGGACGCGATCGCGCTCGAGCGGCTGTCCCAGGAGGAGTCGCGCGCGCTGCTGGCCGGCCTGCCGGACGTGGAGGCGCCCGCCGAGATGGTCGTGGCGGCCGCGGAGGGGAACCCGCTCTTCCTCGAGCAGCTTGCCGTGCACGCGTCCGACGCCGGCCCTGAGGCTGCGATGCCGCCCTCGCTCGAGGCGCTGCTCGCGAGCCGCCTCGACCGCCTTTCACCGGACGAGCGCGGCGTGATCGAGCGGGCCGCGATCGCAGGACGCGAGTTCACGCGCGCGGCGGTCGACGCGCTCTCGCCGCCCGACGAGGCCGCCGCCGCCGGACCGCTGCTCCTCGGCCTCGTCCGCCGCCGCTGGCTCCGGCCGGACCTCGCCGCCGACCCGGGCGAGGACGGGTTCCGCTTCGACCACATGCTCGTCCGCGACGCCGCTTACGCCGCAGTTCCCAAGACACGTCGCGCGGAGCTCCACGAGCGCCTCGCGCGCTGGCTCGACGAGCGCCCGGGCGCGCTCGACGAGATCGTCGGGTTCCACCTCGAACAGGCGGTGCTCTTCCGGGCGGAGCTTGGAGAGGATGCCTACCCGCTCGCTGCAGAGGCCAGCAGTCGGCTGGGCGAGGCCGCTCTGGCTGCCTGGAGGCGCATCGACCATCATGCAGCGCTGGGGCTGTACAAGCGGGCCGTGGCGCTCCTGCCTGCTGGAAGCCCTGAGCGACTCCCGCTGGAGTGCAACTTAGGCGTGGCACTCAAGAACACCGGAAGGGCGGATGAGGCAGTCGAGCTGCTTGACCGCGTCATTCAGGCAGCCGGAGACGTCGGCGCCCAGCCGATCGTGCTGCGCGCGCACATTGAAGCAGCCATGCCGAGGCTCATGGCCGGCGCGATCTCGCCCGCAGATCTGATCGCGCTCGTCGACGACGCGATCCCTGAGCTCGAGGCAGCTAGTGATGAGCTTGGACTGGCGCGGGCCTGGCACATGGCGGCCTCGGTCGAGGTCGGGATGCGCGGACGCGCCGACCGCTGCGTTGTTGGGGCCAGTAACGCGGTAGCGCACTATATGCGCGCCGGATTTCCTTCTGGGGCGGCTGGCGCCTTGCAGGCGCATGCCGCCCTCTGGGGATCGCAGCCAGTGCCTCGGGCAATCGCTCTCTGCCGGCAACTCGTCGCTGATCAGCCCAGCGAGCTCGGAGCCACGCCCTACGTCCGTTACGAGCTCGCGCAACTCCACGCACTTGCGGGCGACGTCGAGACTGCGAGATCGGAGATCAAGCTGAGCCGAGACGGACTCGGAGAGCTGGGGGACCGCTCGGCGCTGCAAACGACGTGGACGTTCTCAGCCGCGCGCGTGGAAGCGCTCGCAGCTCGGCTGGATGTCGCCGCGTCGATGCTGGAGACTGCCTGCGAGTCGCTTCGAACGCAGGGCGAACGCGCGTGGCTAGCAACTCACGCCTCTAAGCTCGCTGACGTGATGCTCAGGCTCGACCGTCCTGACGACGCCGCCTCGCTGGTCGACGAGGCGGCCGCACTTGCCCTGGTAGACGATCTCGTCCCTCAGACCGGTTGGCGACGTGTGCGCGCGAGGCTCCTTGCGAGGGCCGGCTCAGCCGAGGAAGGTGAGCGCGTGGCGCGTGAGGCTCTCGCGATGCTCGACGGGAGCGACGACCTCTGTCTCCGGGGCGAGACATTGCTCGATCTCGCTGAAGTGCTGCGTTTCGGCGAGGAAGACGCGAAGGCAGGTGAGGCTGCCACCGATGCTCTGGGACTGTTCGAAATGAAGGAGTCTTCTGTGCTGGTCGATCTCGCACGTCGTGCGATATCCAGAATCGATGCCGATGGCTCCCCGGGACGTGCGGGGAGCCCGCTTCCCAGGCTCCCCGCCTAAAGCTGATCAGCAGGTCGGCGGGCAAATCCCGTTGGGCATGATCAGCTCGGGCGTGTTCGCTCCACCGTCGCCCGTGATCACGAGTGACAGGATCGTCACAAGGACCAAAGCGATCAGAACGAAGAGGCCGACGCGGGAGTCGATGCGCGTCGTGGTCACCATCGCAACCTCCTTTCGCTGGCCTCCAACCACACACACAAACACACACAGAGTCAAGCGGGAGGGTGGAAGCCCGCTCTCGCGGGCTCCCACCATGCCGATCAGCAGATCGGCGGGCACCACGGGGGATGGACCGCCGGCGTGTTGTCGCCGGAGCCGGGGAACAGCTGATCCGCCATCGCGATCGGCGTGACCGCCAGCGCGAGGACAGCCATCGCCAGCGCTGCCAGCCGTGGCTCCAGGGTCTTTCGAAGCACCCACTGCATCTGATTCACCTCCTCTCCGCTCACGCGGCGGAGGGTCGGAGGGGGTGCTCACGGGCCGGCCACGGCCCGCCAACGGCTCGCTAACGGCGCCCGGGGGGACAGGTACGAAGCGACGTATCCTGAGGCGATGGAGCTTCGGCGATTCGCGGCCGCGCTGGGACGCCCGATCGACTATGCAGTTGGACGCGTGCGTCGCCGACCGCCTGTCTCCGCCGTGCCATGTTCGACGGCGACGGGCGGAACGCTCGCCGAGCTTCTGGAGGCCTGGCGGGCCTCCGGCCCCGCCGATCCGGGGTTCGCCGACGATCTGGAGCTGGTCGGCTCCCTGGACACCGTGCCGGAAGACCCGTGGGCCTCAGTGGACGATCCGAGTACGCCCGGCGCGGCCTGAAGACCTAACAACGCCCTAATCTCCCGCGTTCGGGGCCTTGCGCCGTCCAGCTGGCGTGCGCACAGTTGTCAGGAGTGATCGAGTTCCGGCTGCTGGGGCCGCTCGAGATCGAGACTCCCGACGGCCCGGTCCCGCTGGGTGGGGCGCGCCAGCGCGCGCTGCTGACGATCCTGCTGCTCGACGCGGGCCGGGTGGTGCCGACGGAGCGGCTCGTCGACCTGCTCTGGGGCGAGGAAGCGCCGAAGACCGCGACGACGTCGCTCCAGAACGCCGTCTCGGCGCTGCGCAAGCTGCTCGGCCCCGAGCGGATCGAGACGCGGGCGCCCGGCTACGTCCTCCGCGTCGACCCCGAGACCGTCGACGTGCAGCGCTTCGAGCGCCTCGTGACACAGTGTCACAAGGCGCCGCCCGCCGAGCGGCGCAGCGCCTTCCTGGACGACTGAACGGACCGCCACCGGCCGACCGGGACAGGCGGCCGCGCTCACGCACGCCGCTACGCTGACCCCATGCCCGAGCTGCGCACCTCGTCCGCCTACCAGCCGACCGGCGACCAGCCCAAGGCGATCGAGCAGCTCGCCGCGTCGGTCGCCGACGGCAACCGCTACCAGACGCTGCTCGGCGCCACGGGCACCGGCAAGACGGCGACGATGGCCTGGATCATCGAGCAGCTGCAGCGGCCGTCGCTCGTGATCGCCCACAACAAGACGCTCGCCGCGCAGCTCTGCAACGAGTTCCGCGAGTTCTTCCCCGAGAACGCGGTCGAGTACTTCGTCTCCTACTACGACTACTACCAGCCCGAGGCGTACGTGCCGCAGGCAGACCTCTACATCGAGAAGGACTCGTCGCGGAACGACGACATCGCGCGGCTCCGGCTCGGCGCGACGTCCTCGCTGCTGACCCGCCGCGACGTGGTCGTGGTCGCCTCGGTCTCGTGCATCTACGGGATCGGCTCGCCGGAGGAGTGGAACGAGCGCGTGCTCGTCCTCGAGGTCGGCCAGGAGCACGACCGCGACGAGGTGCTGCGCCGGCTGATCGGCAACCAGTACGTCCGCAACGACACGGTGCTCCAGCGCGGGCGCTTCCGGGTCAAGGGCGACGTCGTCGAGGTGCAGCCCGCCGCCTCGGAGACCGCCTACCGCGTCTCGTTCTTCGGCGACGAGGTCGAGCAGATCACGCACTTCGACCCGCTGACCGGCGAGGTGTACGCGCGGCTCGACAACCTCGTCATCTGGCCGGCCACCGAGTACGTCACGTCGCGCCCGACGATCGAGCGCGCGATCGACGACCTGCGCTCCGAGCTCGAGCAGCAGGTTGCGAAGTTCGAGCACGAGGGGCGGATGCTCGAGGCGCACCGCATCCGCCAGCGCACCGAGTACGACCTCGAGATGCTGAAGGAGCTCGGCTTCTGCAACGGGATCGAGAACTACTCGCGCGCGCTCGAAGGTCGTCCGGTCGGCTCGCACCCGTTCACGCTCATCGACTACTTCCCCGACGACTTCGTCTGCTTCGTCGACGAGTCGCACCAGACGGTTCCTCAGCTCGGCGGCATGTACGAAGGGGATCGCTCGCGCAAGCAGACGCTCATCGACTTCGGCTTCCGGCTTCCCTCCGCGCTCGACAACCGTCCCCTCCGCTTCGACGAGTTCCTCGGGAAGGTGCAGCAGCTCGTCTTCGTCTCCGCGACCCCCGGGCCGTTCGAGCTCTCGCGCTCCAAGGTCATCGCCGAGCAGCTCATCCGCCCGACCGGCATCGTCGACCCCGAGGTCGAGCTGCGCCCGACGCGCAACCAGATCGACGACCTCCTGAACGAGATCCGCCACCGCGAGGAGGCCGGCGAGCGCGTCCTCGTCACCACGCTCACGAAGAAGATGGCGGAGGACCTCACGGACTACCTGCTCGAGGCGGGCGTCCGCGCGCGCTATCTGCACTCCGAGATCGACACGCTCGACCGCATCGCGATCATCCGCGAGCTGCGCCTGGGCGAGTTCGACGTCCTCGTCGGCGTGAACCTTCTGCGCGAGGGGCTCGACCTCCCCGAGGTGTCGCTCGTCGCCGTCCTCGACGCCGACAAGGAGGGCTTCCTGCGCGGTAAGACGGCGCTCATCCAGACCACCGGCCGCGCCGCGCGGAACACCGCCGGCAAGGTGCTCCTCTACGCCGACAAGCGCACCGAGGCGATCGTGGCCGCGATGGAGGAGACCTCACGCCGCCGCGACTACCAGCTCGCCTACAACGAGGAGCACGGGATCACGCCCGAGACGATCGTGAAGGGCGTCTCCGACATCTCGGAGCTCCTCTCGCTCGAGGCGCCGCACGTGCCCTCCTCGCGCCGCCGCCGGGGGAAGGCCGAGGTCGAGGGGATGTCGCGCGACGAGCTCGAGAAGCTCGTCATCACGCTCGAGGAGGAGATGTACCTCGCCGCCGAGGAGCTCCGCTTCGAGTACGCGGCCAAGCTGCGCGACGAGATCAAGGACCTGCGCCGCGAGCTGCAGGCGTTCGCGGAAGCCGCTTCCTAGCCCCGTTACGGGGCGAAGAGCTCGATCTCGGCCTCGTGCCCGGTGGCCGCGGCGA
>DATBMD010000104.1:0-4607 GCA_036555085.1 Gaiellaceae bacterium | reverse complement strand
AGGACGTGGAGGAGCGCGTTGGCGATCATGCCCTCCGTCGTCTCGATGCCGCCGAACAGGAGCACGGCGGCGTTCGAGACGACCTCCGGCCGCGTCAGGCCGCCCGCCTCCCCCGCTGCGGCGGCCACCAGCGACGCTCGGGGGTCGCGCTCGAGCGCCGGCACGATCGACGCGCGGAGCTCGTCGAAGGCGGCCTGCCCCGCTGCCGGTGCCTCGAGCCCGGCGGTGATGTCGGTGACGGCGCCGACGATCGCCTCGTACCAGCCGAGCACGGTCGCCGGCGGGGTCTCGTCGAGCCCGAGCGCGGCCATCATCGCCGTCACGGCGAGCGGCCCGGCGAGCGAGCGCCTCAGGTCGGTCCGGCCTGCAGCCGCGACGGCGTCGAGCAGCCGGTCCGTCTCGTCGGCCACGAGCTGCGTGAACCGCTCGCGCACGGCCTCGAGCCGGAAGGCGCGCGCGAACGGATCGCGGTGCGCCGCGTGGACGGTGCCGTCGAGCGAGAGCATGCTGGGGCCGACGACCTGCGCCGTCGAGAAGCGTGGATCGTCGACCGTGTAGGTGTCGTCGTCCCGCATCACCTCCAGGGCGAGGTCGCGGCGCGTCACGAGCCAGCCGTCGAGCGCCGGCAGCCACGAGACCGGCTCGCGCTCCCGCAGGCGCGCCAGCACCGGGTGCGGATCCTCCTCGAGCTCCGCGATCGTGACGGCGGCGCCGAGCGGGAACGCCGCCTCGCGCGAGCTGGTCACGCGATCTCGGGGACAGCCACGGAGCAAAGTGTCCCACCGAGGGCCTGTCCGGAAAACTGGATCAGGGCGCGACCCTTTCCGGGCAGGCCCTAGACTTGCGGCATGGCCACGACCGCGACCGAGCGGGCGCTGCTGCTCGACGGCGAGTGGGTCGAGACAGGGGACTGGCTCGAGGTGCGCTCGCCCTATTCCGGCGAGGTCGTCGCGCGGGTCGCGAAGGCCGGCGCGGTCGAGGCGAGACGCGCCGTCGACGCCGCCGAGCGGGCGATGCGCGAGCCGCTCCCCGCGCACAAGCGGGCCGAGATCCTCGTGCGGGTCGCCGGCGCCCTCGGACGCCGTGCGGACGAGGCGGCGCGGCTGATCAGCGCGGAGGCCGGGAAGCCGCTGAAGGCGGCGCGCGTGGAGGTGGCGCGCGCCATGTCCACATACACCATGGCCGCCGTCGAGGCGCGGAAGCTGGCGGGCGAGATGGTGCCGATGGACGCCTCGCAGGCGGGCGAGGGCAAGCTGGCGTTCACGCTCCGGCTGCCGGTCGGCGTCGTCGGCGCGATCTCGCCGTTCAACTTCCCGCTCAACCTCGTCGCGCACAAGATCGCGCCGGCGCTCGCCGCCGGGTGCGCGGTCGTGCTGAAGCCGGCGTCCCAGACGCCGCTGTCGGCGCTCCTGCTCGCCGAGCTGGAGAGCGAGGCCGGCCTGCCGGCCGGCTGGCTCAACGTGCTCGTCGGCCCCTCGGGCGAGATCGGCGACGTGCTCGTGGACGACGAGCGCGTCAAGCTGATCACCTTCACCGGCTCCGGCGCCGTCGGCTGGAAGCTGGCCGAGCGCGCGCCGAAGAAGCGGGTTAACCTCGAGCTCGGGAACGCCACGCCGGTGATCGTGGAGCCGGACGCCGACGTGGCGGACGCAGCCGCGCGGCTCGCGGCGAACGCGTTCTCGTTCGCCGGGCAGAGCTGCATCTCCGTGCAGCGGATCTACGTCCACCGCGACGTCTACGACGACTTCAAGGCGGGGTTCCTGCCGCGCGTGGAGGCGCTCGCGGTCGGCGACCCGGCCGACGAGGAGACCGACGTCGGACCGCTGATCTCGCGCGACGACCGCGACCGCGTGCTCGCGTGGGTCGAGGAGGCCGCAGCCGGCGGCGCTCGTGTCCTCACGGGTGGCGAGCTCGACGGCGAGCTGCTCCGGCCGACCGTCGTCGAGGGCGCGGCGGCGGAGGCGAAGCTCTCCTGCGAGGAGGCCTTCGGGCCCGTCTGCACGCTGACCCCGTACGACGCGCTCGACGAGGCGATCGCGCTCGCGAACGGGACGCGCTACGGGCTGCAGGCCGGGATCTTCACGGCGTCGCTCCAGACGGCGCTCCACGCCTCGCAGCGGCTCGAGTTCGGGGGCGTCACCGTCAACGAGGCGCCCACCTTCCGGGCCGACCAGATGCCCTACGGGGGCGTCAAGGACTCGGGCAACACGCGCGAGGGCCCTGCCTGGGCCGTGCGCGAGCTGACCGAGGAGCGCCTCGTGGTCATCCAGACCTAGATGGTTGATGCCACGATCTCGTGCGTGCGGATGCGCGAACTGGCGCGTCTGGGCCGCTTTCGACTCTGCCACGGCCGCCTTGCGGCCCTGGCAGAGTCGTGCGCTTCGCGTCGCCAGCCCGTCACCGATGCCACCAGCATCGGCAACGGTCTGTCGCCGCGCCCCAGAGCGGCCGGCTCGCGCCCCGCGACAGACGATCTCGTGGCATCAACCATCTAGCGCGCACCCGGTACCCGCAGGCGGGCGCAGTATCCTGCCCGGCGTGGGGCTCTTCTCGAAGCGGCCGCCCGTTCCGACCGCGACCGAGCTGCGCCGCGAGCGGCGGGCGCTGATGCTCCTGCGCGAGGAGCGGCTCCGCGACCTCGGCGGGCTGACGCTCGAGATGTACCGCCGCGACCACTTCAACGAGACCCTGATCGTCGAGCGCTGCGCCGAGCTGGTGGCGATCGAGGCGCGCGTCAGCGAGATCGACGCGCTCCTGGCCGGCGCCCGCGGCCTGCGCCGCGGCGACGCGGCGATCTGCGCCTGCGGCGCGCCGGCGCTGATCGGCGCCCGCTTCTGCCCCAGCTGCGGCCGGCCGATCGCGCACGAGGGCGAGCCGCTCCCGGGGAACGGGTCGCAGCCGCCGGCGCCAGAGGAGACGCTCGGTTGAGCGCCTGCCCGCGCTGCGGGGAGGCGGCCGCGGCGACCCAGGAGTACTGCCTCGAATGCGGCCTACGGCTGCCCGGCGCGGGCCGCCTCGGGACGGCGCCGCTCCCGCCGCGCAAGCTCGCCGTGCCGCTCGTCGCCGCCGCGCTGGTGGCCGCAGGGGGCGCGGCCGCCGCCGTCGCGCTGACCTGGGACCCGGGCGGCGACGGCCGGGTGCTCACCGCGATCGGCGGGAGCATCAAAGCCCCCGAGGAGCGCGGCGCCGCGGAGCTCGCGACGTGGCCGCGCGGGCGCGAGGGCTGGACGATCGTCCTGGTCTCGCTGCCCAAGCAGGAGGGACGCGAGGAGGCGCTCGAGCGGGCGCGGCAGGCGCGCAGGCGCGGGCTCACCGGCGTCGGCATCCTCGACTCGGGCCGCGTCGCCGGCCTCCATCCCGGCTACTGGGTCGTCTTCACGGGCGCCTACGCCTCCGAGCCCGAGGCGACCAGCGAGCTCCGGCGGGCACGCTCGGTCGCCCGAACGGCCGCCGCACGGCAGATTGCGGCCTGAGCTGCGTTTACAGTTCTGACAGCATTAGTGCCGAGTTTGTAACATCGGAGGGAACGCGGTACACTGGTGCCCGGAGACCCCTCGACTCCGCGCGCTTACCGCCTGCGCACGACCTTCCTGAAGGGAGCGAGACTTTCGCCATGGAAGAGCACGTCGCCCACCTGCAGTCATGTATGTATCAATACTCGCGAGCGATCTATCGCTCGATCAAGGACCTCATCGACCCCTACGTCGACGACGAGACCCGATTGGAGTACCGGCGGGCGCTGCTCGACGAGTGCGAGCAGACGATGGGCCGGCTCGCAGCCGACCCGCAGTACTTCGCCCGCCCCGACCGGGCGCTCTTCCAGGACATCCGGCGCTACTTCCCGATCACCGCGCAGGCGCAGGTGGCCTGGGCCGTGCGCGAGGGGGTCGGCGCGGCGGTCAGCTTCATCGAGGCGCAGATCGAGGCGGGCGCCCTCGACGGGGGCATCGCGCGCTGCCGGGCGACGACCCGCAAGGGCAAGGCGTGCCAGCGCACCCCGCTCCCGGGGCGCGACTACTGCCCGTCGCACCAGCACCTGGAGCAGAAGGTCGCAGCCGCGTAGGGCGCGCTTCGACGGGCGGCGGCAGCTCTACCTGAGCCCGAGCCAGACGCGGTAGCTGATCCACCACGCGATCGGCTCGGCGATCGAGGCTGCGATCTCCCGCAGCCGGTCGAGCCCGACCTCCGCTTCTGTCGCGCCGGCCTCGAGCAGCGTCGTCAGGCTTCCCTCGCTGAGCGCGAAGCCGACGAACCGCTCGCCGTCTCCGAGCTCGACGCTGTGCACCGCGAGCTCGCGCACGGCGCGAAAGACGCCGCTCGCCTCGAGGCGGTCGCGTGAGATCGGCCAGATCGTGGTGTCGCCGTCCAACCCCCGCGCGCTGCGCTCGGATCGGACGCGGGCCCGGACGGCAGCGAACGCCTCCTCGGGCTCCCAGAGCGGCGTCTGCAGCGCAAAGTACTCGTACGCGCAGAAGACGCCGTTCCGGCGCAAGATCCGGCCGATCTCCGGGAAGACGTCTTCCGGACGCATCCACTGGAGCGACTGCGCGGCGGTAACGACGTCTGCGCATCCGGCGGGCAGCCCCGTCTTGTACGCCGAGCCGAGG
>DATBMD010000086.1:0-12304 GCA_036555085.1 Gaiellaceae bacterium | reverse complement strand
CTCGCCGTCTTCTTCGCGTTCCAGCGGTACTTCGTCCAGGGGCTGCTGGCCGGCTCCGTCAAGTGAGCGCTCCGTGAGCCGCTGCGCCATCGTCGGCGGCGGGCTGGGCGGGTTCGTCGCCTACGCGACGCTCAGGCACGGCGGCCTGGAGCCGGGCGAGATCGCCGTCTTCGACCCCGACCCGGACCCGCTCGGCGCGTGGCTGCCGCGCGCGGCGGCGATCCGCCAGCGGCGGATGCGCTCCGAGAGCGACGGCCATTGCCACCCGCGCTCCTTTCCCGGCCTGGCGCCGCGCGAGACGTACCGGACCGGCAACCTCGCCCCGCTCGTCGCGACGATCTGCAACCGCTACCGCCCGACCGTCGGGGATTTCGTCCGGCACGTGGAGGAGCTGCGGGACCGCACCGGCTGGGACGAGAGCGTCGTACCGTGTCGGGTCGGTGCGGTCCGAGCCGAGCGCGGCGGCTTCGCCGTCGACGGCCACGGCACGTTCCGCCACGTGCTGGTCGCCACCGGGCATCCGGGCCTGGCGGTGCCGGAGGAGCTGCGCGGCGACCCGCGCGCGGTGCACGCCTACGAGCAGCACGGCTATGCGAGCCGGGTCGCCGTCGTCGGGGCGGGCATGGCGGCAGCGACGGAGTGGCTCAACGCGCTGGCGGCGGGAGCGGAGGTCGTGTCGGTGCGGCGGCGGGAGCCGGCGCGGCGGCCGCTCAACCTGCCGCGACCGCTCTTCTCGAAGCGCGGCCTGGCCGCGTTCCACCGCTCGCCTGCCGCCGACCGCGTGGAGCTGCTGACCACGCTGCTGGAGCCCTCGTACCCGCCAGGGCAGGTGTGGGACGCGCCCCTGGCGGCAGCGGCCGGGGAAGGGCGCTTCCGCGTCGCCGCGTCGGTCGACGGCGAGGAGCAGATCGTGTGCGCGACCGGCTTTCGCCGGGGCTTCCACCACGACCCCCTGCTGCGCCGGCTCGTGGAGGAGCACGGCCTCGAGACGGAGGGCCGGTGGCTGGTGCTCGCCCCCGACGGGGCGGTGCCCGCGCTGGCCGACGCGGAGCGCACGCTGGCGGTCGCCGGGGTGGCCGCCCAGTGGGCGTACCCGGCCGCGGACACGCTCGTCGGCATGAAGTACGTGGCCCGCCGCTTCCTGCACCGGGTGAGGTCGTGTCCTACACGCTGAGAGGGCGCCTCGAGTCGCGCCTGGCCGCTTCGGTGCTGCCGTTCCTGGCCGCGTGCATCCTCGCGCTCGCGCTCTCGGCCTGGTGGCCGCTCGAGCTGGCCGGCGCGATGGTGGCGATCGGGATCGCCCTCGACGTGCTCGTCTACCACCGGCTGCTGCAGTTCCAGCCGGCGTGGCTGAGCGTTCCGCTGGGCGTCGCTGAGCTGGCGCTGACGATGGCGGTCGTGCGCCTCGCCGGGGTCGAGGCGCCGCTGGAGCCGGCGCTCTGGTTCTTCGCCTGCTCCTGGGTCGTCGCGCTGCTGCTCGGCCAGGCCGGCCTGCCGGCGCTCAGGCTCTCGTACGCCGAGGACGGCGGCGAGCTGGGCCGCGGGGGCGCCGCGCTGTCGCTGGCGGCGCCGGTCGCGCTGGTCGGCGTCGTCGCCGTCGCGCTCGCAGGCCAGCCGCCGACGCTCCGCCTCGCGGCGGGCGTCCACGAGGGCCCGCTCGTGATCGACCACCCGCTCACGCTCGTCGGCCGCCCCGGAACCGTCGTCCGCGGCGGCATCGTCGTGCGGGCGGACGACGTGACCCTGCGCGACCTGCACGTCGTGGGCGGCGAGGACGGCATCGACGTCGACGAGGCGGACGGGGTCGTCATCGACCGGGTCACCGTCTCCGGCGTGACGCTCGACGCGATCCGCATCCGCCGCTCCAGCGCCACCGTCCGGGACTGCACGATCCTGGCCGGGTCGGCCCCCCACGTCCAGGGCATCGACATCTCCTTCTCGGCGCACCGCACCATGAGCCTCGTCGACGGCTGCACGGTCCTCGGCGGCCAGGAGGGGATCGTCACCCACTCGGCAGAGGTCGTCGTCCGCGACAACCGCGTCGTCGGGACCAGCCTGCGGGCGATCACGATGACCGAGATGTCCATGGGCGCGATCGAGGACAACGAGGTGCGCTCGGCCCGGGGCGTCGGCATCTACTGCGGCGACTACTCACACTGCGAGATCGAGGACAACCACGTGATCGGCACGACGCCCGACCGCGATTCCGACGACCCGTCGCGCGGGGGCTACGCGATCCAGTCGCACTTCCACGCCGTGGCGACGGTCGACGGGAACCGCCTCGAGGACAACGCACGCGAGCTCGGAGGCTTTGCCGGCGGCAGCTTCGGCGAGCACTGACCGCCGAGCCTTGGCGCCGCAGCTGCAGCTCGTCGCCCGCACCGGCCATCCGAGCTTCCTCGACCTGCCCTGGGCGCTGCCGCTCGCGGCCTGGCGGACCGACCGCCTCGTCGACGTGGTGCGCGGGATCGGCCGGCACGTCGTGCGCTTCGTCGACTACGACGGCGCGCTCTACGCGCTGAAGGAGCTGCCGGCGCCGCTCGCCCGGCGCGAGTACCGGCTGCTCCGCGCGCTCGCCGACCAGGAGCTCCCTGTCGTCGAGGCGGTCGGGATCGTCACGGGCCGCGCTGACGACCTGGAGGCCGTGCTGATCACGCGCCACCTCGACTTCTCGCTCCCGTTCCGGGCGCTCTTCGCCCGTGGCGGCGTCGCCGAGCTGAGCGGGCGGTTGCTCGACGCAGGCGCCGAGCTGCTCGTCCGGCTCCACCTCGCGGGCTTCTTCTGGGGTGACTGCTCGCTCTCCAACACGCTCTTCCGCCGCGACGCGGGCGCGCTCAGCGCGTACCTCGTCGACGCCGAGACCGGCGAGCTGCACTCGACCATCAGCGACGGTCAGCGGGGTCACGACCTCGAGATCGCCCGGGAGAACCTCACCGGAGAGCTGCTCGACGTGAGCGCGGAGATGGGCTACGACCTCGACCGTCCCGCCGAGGAGACCGCCGCCGAGCTGGTCGCGCGCTACGAGCGGCTCTGGTCGGAGCTCGTCCACGAGGAGGTGTTCGGCCCGGACGAGCGGTACCGGATCGACGAGCGCCTCCACCGCCTGAACGACCTGGGGTTCGACGTCGAGGAGATGGAGCTCGTGGCCGGCGAGGACGGCTACCGGCTGCGGCTGCACCCGCGCGTCGTCGAGCCCGGGCATCACCGGCGCAGGTTGCTCGAGCTGACCGGCCTGCGGGCCCAGGAGAACCAGGCGCGGCGCCTCCTCAACGACCTCGCCGGCTTTCGCGCCGACCTCGAGCAGGAACAGGGGCGGGCCCCTGCGGGCAGCGTCGTCGCGGCGCGGTGGCTGGCGGAGGTCTTCGAGCCGGCGATCGCCGCCGTGCCGGCCGAGCTGCAGGGCAAGCGCGAGGCGGCCGAGATCTTCCACGAGATCCTCGAGCACCGCTGGTACCTGTCGCAGCAGGCCGGCCGCGACATCGGGCTGCTGCCGGCCGTGAGCTCGTACGTCGAGCAGGTGCTGCGGCACCAGCCCGACGAGCGGGCCGTCCTCGATCCCGGCGACGAGCCGGGCTAGCACTACTACTAGCCGGCGAGCGCCACGCGGTCGATCGTGACCGGCTCGGTCGGCCGGTCGCCGGGGCCGCGGTCGACGGCCGAGATGCGGTCGACCACGTCCTGCCCGACCACGACCCGCCCGAAGACGGTGTGCTTGCCGTCGAGCCAGGGGCACGCGTCCGCGGTGACGATGAAGAACTGGCTGCCGTTCGTGTCCGGCCCCGCGTTCGCCATCGCGAGCGCGCCCTTCTCGACCCTGTGCTCGTTGGGCTCGTCCTCGAACTGGTAGCCCGGCCCGCCGGTGCCGTCACCCTTGGGACAGCCGCCCTGGATCATGAAGTCCGGGATCACGCGGTGGAACGTCAGCCCGTCGTAGAACCCCTCGCCGGCGAGCTTGGTGAAGTTCTCGACCGTCTTCGGGGCTTCCTCGGGGAAGAGCTCGAGCTCGATCTCGCCCTGGTTGGTGTGAAGCGTCGCGTTTGTCATGCGCGGGACCGTAGCAGCGGCCAGACCACTTAACTCGGCGCCAACAACCACTGTTTCGGCAGGTGCGTACACTGAGCAGATGGCTACCGCAGAGCAGCCCCTCACGGGCTTCGCCCATACCGAGACCTCCGCCGATCTCGCATATGGCTGGCGCCGCCTCACGCGAGCCGCCACCATCGTCGCACTGCTCACGGCGGTCCCCGTCTACGTCTGGCTGTCGCAGCAGCAGGGCTGGAGCTGGTGGGCCGCACTGCTCGGCACGCTCGGGCTCGTGGTCGCTGCGCGCGGCCTCGTCGACCTGGTCTTCCACCGCTTCATCCCGTGGCCGAGCCTGTTCGGGCTCGACAACCCGGAGCTGCGCGAGGAGGACGTCGTCGCGCGCCGCCGCGCCTGGTTCTGGCGCTTCTGGTTCAAGGTCCTGATCTTCGGCGGCATCATCGCCTTCCTCTGCTGGCGGTTCCTCGACGCCGCGATCCTGATCCAGATCCTGCCGCTGCTGATCATGCTGCCGATCTTCCTGATCTTCAACTTCGTGATCCTGTTCGGCCCGCTGCTCTTGATGAACCTCTCGCAGATCCAGGCGTTCGAGCCGGGCGACGCGCAGTGGGGCGTCAAGCTCGACGACGTCCGCGGTCAGGCCGAGGCGAAGGAGGAGGTGCGCCGCGTCGTCTCGATCTGGCAGTCGGGCGAGCAGTTCGAGCGCGCGGGCGGCAAGCGCGAGCGCGGGGTGCTCTTCCTCGGCGCGCCCGGCACGGGCAAGACGATGCTCGCGAAGGCGCTCGCCACCGGCTTCAACTCCCCGTTCATCTCGATCCCGGGCTCCGGCTTCGCCGCCACGTTCATCGGGATCGACGCGATCATCGTCCGGATCCTCGCGCGCCGCGCGAAGAAGCTGGCGCGCAAGTGGGGCGGCCAGTGCATCGTCTTCATCGACGAGATCGACGCCGTCGGCATGCGCCGGCAGATGCTCGGCCAGGGCATGCCCGGCGGCTCGACGCCGCTCCAGCCCGACGACCCGCAGGAGCTGCTCCACTTCGGCCCCTGGGGATCGCGCAACCCGTCGGGCGACCTCGTGCTCGAGACCCGCGTGTGGCGGGAGAAGCTCTTCGCCGGCCGGGAGACGCCGCAGCTCGGGGTCAACGGCTTCCAGCTGAACATCATGCGGCTCTACAACTTCATGTTCCCGGGCGGCATGGGCGGAATGGGCGGCGGGCTCGCCCTCAACCAGCTGCTCGTGGTCATGGACGGCATCGACAACCCGCCCTTCTTCAAGAAGTTCTTCACGAACAAGACGAACACGTTCCTCGACGGCATCTACATCGTGCCGCGACGGATCAGGAAGCTCTCGCTGCGGCTGCCCGCAGCCAAGCCGCGCAAGGAGCAGATCTACTTCATCGGCGCGACGAACGTGCCGGTCGACCGCCTCGACCCGGCGCTCACGCGCCCGGGCCGCATGGGGCGGCACGTCTGGTTCCGGACGCCGACCAAGCAGGACCGGCTCGACATCCTGGACCTCTACATCGGCAAGGTCGCCCACCACGCCGATCTCGACCGCCCGGAGCGCCGCGACGAGGTCGCGCGGATCACGAACGGCTACTCCCCCGCCATGATCGAGCAGATCTGCTCGATGGCGCTGACGATCGCCCACCACTCGGCGCGCGAGGAGTTCGCCTGGGAGGACCTGGTCGAGTCGATCACGACCCTCGAGTCGGGCACCGCCGTCGGCATCGAGTACGTCCCCGAGGAGAGCCGCGCCACCGCGATCCACGAGGCCGGGCACGCCATCGCGGGCCACGCGTACATGACCGATACCGAGTCGACGCGGCTCTCGATTCGCATGCGCGGCGGCTCGCTCGGACACCACCAGGCGCGCGAGAAGGAGGAGCGGTTCAGCCGATTCCAGAGCGAGCTGTTCGCCCGCCTCGTCTGGGGGCTCGGCGCGATGGCGGCGGAGCGCGTCTTCTACGACGAGAACTCCAGCGGCGTCGGCGGCGACGTCATGTCGGCGACCTCGCAGGCAGCGTGGATGGTGGGCGCCTCCGCGATGGGGCCGGTGCCCTTCCACGTCGAGCCGCGCGAGGACGAGACCGAGGACGAGGCCAGGCAGCGGGTCCTGACGCGGTTCGAGGGCCTCGGGCTCAACATCATGAACCGCACGAGCGGCGGCGGCCCGATGGCCGCCGATCCGATCGCCGGCGTCCTGTCCGACCCGTCCAAGCGCAAGGTCGCGGCGCAGCTCCTCGGCCAGGCCTACGTTGCCGCGCACCACCTCGTGCAGCACAACAGGGTCGGGGTCGAGCGGACCGCGGAGGCGCTCCTCGAGCGGAAGGAGCTGTTCGGCGACGAGCTCGTGGAGCTGCTCGAGGCGCAGAAGATCGCCATCCCGAAGGTCGACCTGAACGACGAGGCAGCGTGGCCGGCGCCGTTCTTCGCCATCTCCTCGCCGCCGCGCCCCGCGCTACCCTCACCACCGGACCCACCGCAATGAGCGACGACGCAGCGAACAGCACGGTGATCGAGGCAGAGCCTGCACAGCCCGTCTCGGGCGCGGCGTCCTCGGCGACGACGGCCGGCCCCCGGCGGGGCGCCTACCGGAAGCGCTTCGCGTTCGTCTACGTCGCGCTCGCGGTGATCGCCGGCGCCGCCGTGGGCTCCGCGATCGTGCTGCTCGGCAAGCCCGACGCGGCGCCGGCGGCGAAGTGGTCGTCGTGGGAGCCGACCGGCAGCCGCGACGCCCGCGCGCTCCAGATCGCGGACAAGGTCGCGAAGACCTACCGCCTGTCGAGCGGCAGCCAGCTGGCGGTCGCGCTCGTCGGCCCCCCGCAGGTGTCCGCCGGCGGCGACATCGGCGAGGTTCCCGTCCGCGCGATCGCGGTCCGACCGGACACCTCGCGCGGCCAGGCAGAGCCCGACGACATCGCGATCGTCGACGCACAGAACAACATGATGTTCGTGCTCTGCGGGCTCGGCGAAGCGTGCTCGATCGCCGAGGGTGAGGCGTCGGCGGCCCGGCACGCGCTGCTTCGCCGCGAGGCGCTGGAGCTGTCGCTCTACACGCTCAAGTACGTGCCCGACGTCAGCTCGGTCACGGTCTTCCTGCCGCCCAGGCCCGACGGCCAGTCGGCGACCTCGGTCTTCCTCGAGCGCAAGAACCTCGGGGACGAGCTCGGCAAGCCGCTCAACCGGACACTGGGCACCAATGTCCCGCAGATCGGCGAGATCTCCAAAGCGGAGCTCGAGCAGGTCAATCGCCTGACGCTGACCCGGCTCTACGAGTACGAGTACACGCAGGCTCAGGACGGCAGCGCGATCCTGATCCTGAGCCCGGTCGCGCTCGGCGCGTAGGAGTTGGACCCCCGGTTGACCCGGGCGAAGGCTCGGCTCGACCGGCTCGATCTCTACCCCCGTCCAGTCCGGCTCGACCGTGTGCGGATGCTCGTCGCGCCGTGGTTCTTCCGCGTCCCGGGCTTCCGCCGCTACCACGGCTACGCGCTCTGGCGCACCATCCTGCTGAAGCGCCGCGACGCCTCCGAGGACCTGGTCACGCACGAGCTCTGCCACCTCTGGCAGATGCAGCACGAGCCGTGGCTGGTGATGTGGACCTTCCTGACGACCCGCTACGAGCGCAATCCGTACGAGCTCGAGGCCCGGGCGGCCGTGGCGACGACCCGTACACTCCAGCCGTGCCGCTGACGAGCACGAAGGCCGACGACATCGCGCTCGAGCTCGAGCAGGCGATCCTCGCCGGCGACATCGCGCCCGGCACGGTGCTCCGGCAGGAACAGCTGTCCGACCGTTACGCCGTCAGCCGCACGCCCGTGCGGGAGGCGCTCCGCCGCCTGGCGGCGCTCGGGCTCGTGACGTTCGAGCCGAACCGCGGCGTCCGCGTCCGCACGCTGACACGGGCGGAGCTGCGGGAGGCGTTCATCGTCCGCGCGGAACTCGAGAGCCTCGCCACCGAGGTCGCCGTGGAGCGGTTCACGGACGACGACCTGCGCGAGCTCGAGGACGTCGAGGCGCGGTTCGCCGCGCTCACCGACGCGCTGCGGAGCCGGACGAGCGGCGAGGACGCCCGCGAGCGGCTCGTCGGCGACTGGGTCCGGGCCAACCACGCGTTCCACGACGTCATCTACCGGGTGGCGGGCCTGCCGCTCGTCGAGCGGATGGCGAAGAGCGCCCGCTTCTCCGGGTCTGCCGTCTGGGCCCCGGCGGACGCCCACGCGCTCGACGAGCTCTATCGGGCGAACGAGTCCCAGCACCGCGCGATCATCGCGTCGATCCGAGCCCGCAGCGCCGCCGGCGCCCGCGCGCTCGCGCGCGAGCACGTGGTCGCGTCCGGGAACCTGCTCGAGCGCATCGTGGAGCAGGTGACCCGCGGCTAGTGCGGCGTCTCGTATGACTCACCGGTTTCTCGATCGCCAACGACTCTGTTCACGCGCCGCACTAGCGGGCCGGACAGGTCCGGCCCCTACTGGGTTCCGGTGCAAGGATTGGAGAGAGCGCACTAGCGGGCGTGAGCTGTACGTTCCGGATCCAAGACTTGCCTTCATGCGCGGTTGACGGGCCGATTTCGCTCATCTAGGATCCGAAACTCGGAATTTCGGATCCCAGGAGGAAGAGATGAGCCCAGCGACAGCGACGACACCCGAGAGCCGCGGCACCACCGCGCTCCCCTCGCCCCCCAGGCCGAGGGTGATCACGACGGCGGAGAAGGCCGAGTGCACGTGCCCGGACTTCTGCGAGCGCGACCACGACAGGGACTGACGTGACGAGCGCCGACACACGCCGCCGCTCGGGTGAGCTGCTCGCGCGGGATTGGGAGATCGACGAGCGCTGGGACGGCATCCGGCGCGACTACGCGGCCGAGGACGTCGTCAGGCTGCGCGGCTCCGTCCGCGTCGAGCACTCGCTGGCCCGTCGCGGCGCGGAGCTGCTCTGGCGACTGCTGAACGAGGACGGGTACGTGCACGCGCTCGGGGCGGTCACCGGCGGCCAGGCGGTGCAGATGGTGCGCGCCGGGTTGCGGGCGATCTACCTCTCGGGCTGGCAGGTGGCCGCCGACGGCAACCTCGCCGGCTCGGTCTACCCGGACCAGAGCCTCTACCCGTCGAACAGCGTCCCGGCGATGGTGCGGCGCCTGAACAACGCGCTGCTGCGCGCCGACCGGATCGAGTGGGCGGAGGGCATCCGCGAGCGGGACTGGCTGGTGCCGATCGTCGCCGATGCCGAGGCAGGCTTCGGCGGCCCGCTGAACGCGTACGAGCTGATGAGCCAGATGATCGAGGCCGGCGCGGCCGGCGTGCACTTCGAGGATCAGCTCTCGTCCGAGAAGAAGTGCGGCCATCTCGGCGGCAAGGTGCTCGTCCCGACGGGGCAGTTCCTGCGCACGCTGTCGGCCGCGCGGCTTGCCGCGGACGTCGCAGGCGTGCCGACCGTGCTCGTGGCACGCACGGAC
Source organism: Gaiellaceae bacterium (assembly GCA_036555085.1). GTDB lineage: Bacteria > Actinomycetota > Thermoleophilia > Gaiellales > Gaiellaceae > Gaiella. The sequence goes on along the minus strand of DATBMD010000086.1, from coordinate 2,805 downwards.
GCGGACGCCGCCACGCTGATCACGTCCGACGTCGATCCGCGCGACCGGCCGTTCCTGACCGGCGAGCGCACCGCGGAGGGCTTCTTCCGGCTCGAGTCGGGCATCGACGCGGCGATCGCGCGCGGGCTGGCCTACGCCCCGTATGCCGACGTCGTCTGGATGGAGACCTCGACCCCGGACCTCGAGGACGCGCGCCGCTTCGCGTCGGCCGTGCACGCGGAGCACCCGGGCAAGCTCCTGGCCTACAACTGCTCGCCCTCGTTCAACTGGAAGCGCCACCTGGACGACCGGACGATCGCCAGCTTCCAGCAGGAGCTGGGAGCGATGGGCTACCGCTTCCAGTTCATCACGCTCGCCGGCTTCCACGCGCTCAACACGTCGATGTTCGAGCTCGCCCGCGGTTACGCCCGCGACGGCATGTCCGCCTACGTCGAGCTGCAGGAGCGCGAGCTCGCGCTCGAGGAGCACGGCTACACGGCGACGCGCCACCAGCGCGAGGTCGGCGCCGGCTGGTTCGACGAGATCGCCCAGGCGGTCTCGGGCGGCACGAGCTCGACGCTGGCGCTCCGCGGCTCCACCGAGGAAGCTCAGTTCGAAGCCGCCTAGCACACTCCCGCGCGCCAACGAGGTGAGTTGCCACTGCCGCGGCCGCGGCCGCCGAAGGCGGACGCCTTTAGGGATCCTCGCGCGGTCGGGGATCTGCACAAGTGTGCGGATCCCCGACCTGCGCAAAGAAACAGCACGGGCGCCCCACTGGCGGGAGAGTGGGCGAATGTCAGCAGGGCGCCCTACCGACAGTGTGCCGACACCTTGCGGTGCCACGCGCCGGTTCATCCCGCCGTCGGACGTTCGACCTCCGCGGCCGTCCGCCGGGCTCGGCCGACGTCGGTCAACACGACCACGCCGTTCTCGAAGCGGACGAGCCCGTCCGAGATCGCGTCCTCCCAGATCGTCAGCCGCGGGCACGAGCTGGACCAGGCCTCGATCACGTCGGAGCGCGTCCGCGGTCGCGAGGCGATCCACTCGAGCAGCTGTGCGGTCAGGTCACCCATGCGCTGTCCATAGATGGTGCCAGCCTCCGACAGCTCCCTGCGATGAGTACTGCCGCCGCGAGCGGTCTCTCTGAGAGCCGGCATCCGAAACAGAGGAGGCTGAACGGTGACCAGGGTTCTCGCAGGGATCACGACGTCGGTCGACGGATACTTCGCGGGCCCGAACGACGGGCCCGGCCGGGGTCTCGGCGAGGGCGGCGAGCGCCTGCACTACTGGGTGTTCGGCGGTCCGTGGTCGTACGACGCAGAGGCGCGAGGGGAGACTGCGGGCGAGGACGCCGCCTGGCTCGACGAGGTCACTGCCAGAGTCGGCGCGGTCGTCGGCGGACGCTGGACGTACGAGGCCGCGGGCCACTGGGGCGGCGAGAACCCGTGGGAGCTGCCGTTCTTCATCGTGACGCACAGACCCGAGGAGGAGCCGGACGGCGGCGCCTTCACCTTCGTCGCGGGCGTGCCCGAGGCCGTCGAGCGCGCGGCGGCAGCGGCCGGCGGAAAGGACGTCCACGTCATGGGAGGCGGCGAAATCATTCGCCAGGCGCTCGAGGCAGGCCTCGTCGACGAGCTGACGATCATCCTCGCCCCGGTCGTGCTCGGCGGCGGGAAGCGTCTATTCGACGGGTTCTCGACGTCGATCGAGCTCGAGCACATCGGCGTGCGGCAGTCGCCGTTCGCCACCTTCATCGACTACCGCGTCCTGCCGCCCGCGTAGATGACGTCGGCGCGGGTCCGCGGCCGCGCGGCGATCAACTCGAACAGCTGCAACGGGTCAGTCGCTCAGCGTCCCGGCCCATCGTGGCGCGAGGGAGAGCTCGTTCGTCTAGCGGACGCGAACGGACGCGGCGCGCCCTTCCTGGACGACACCGCTTCCGCCCTTCCCGGTCACCGCGAGGTTGACCACGACGCGGTAGGCGCCCGGGCCCGGCGCGGTCAGGCGGTAGCTGCCGTCTGCCGCCGCGCGCGCTCGTGCTGCGACGGCGTTGCCGCGCATGAGGCGCACCTGGATGCCGGGCATCGGGTGCTGCCGGCAATCGCGGACCGTGCCGGTGATCGAGCGGCCGGCCGTGCGCGCCGTGACGCGCCCGACCGGCAGGTAGCCGTCGAGGCTGATCGCGCCGAACGCGTCGAGCGCGTGGGCGCGATTCCAGTCGCCCGAGGGCGTTCCCTTGACCAGGTACGGCTCCGCGGGAGACGCCGCGTAGTCGGAGCTCGGGCTGAGGAGAGAGAACTGGGCCGCGGTGAAGATGCGCTTGCACAGCTCGAAGGCGAGCACCGACTCGTACTGCGCGTTGTTGTCGCCCGGTCCCTCGGTCAGCCACGCGACCGCCGGGATGGTGCCGACCTGCCGCCCTCGGACGACGTGCGGGACCTGGATCGCCGGTCGCGCAACGATCTTCCAATCCTGGACGAGGGCCTTCGTCGCCATCGCGCCGGCGGACCCCACGCCGTTGTCGAAGGTGACCTGCCAGTCGAAGGTCGTCTTCCCGGTCCGGTCGCTCACCTGGTAGTCCGGGCCCTGCCACGCCCGCGAATCGCCGTCGAAGTGGTTGGTCGCCCGGTAGTCGGGCAGCATGGACACGGAGACGAACAGCGTCGTCGGCATGCCCGGCGTCGCGTTCTGACCGGGGCTCCCTACCAGCACCCGGTCGGGCTTCACAGCGGCGGCAAGCGGCACGGCGACCGTGCACGCGATGAGCGCGAGGACGAGCAAGCGGCGCACGTCGTGATCGTATCGCGCGACACAACCGCCGCCTAG
>DATBMD010000073.1:0-15615 GCA_036555085.1 Gaiellaceae bacterium | reverse complement strand
CTCGCCACGGGTGTCGCCCTCCTCTTCCTGCTGCTCCCGATCGCTGCGATCTTCCTGCGCGTCCCACTGGGCGACCTGTTCGCCGCGATGGGCAGCGACGCCGCCGTCGACGCCCTCGTCGTGACGCTCGAGACGAACGCGATCTCGCTGCTCCTGATCCTCCTGTTCGGGACGCCGGCCGCCTACTGGGTCGCCACCCGCCGCTCGCGGCTGCGCGACGTCGTCGTGACGCTGATCGAGCTGCCGCTCGTGCTTCCTCCCGCGGTGGCCGGGATCGGGCTGCTCGCGGCCTTCGGGCGGCTCGGGCTCCTCGGCGGGACGCTCGAGCTCCTGGGCATCGACATCGCCTTCACCAGGATCGCCGTCGTGCTCGCCGTGACGTTCGTGGCGAGCCCCTTCTACGTGCGGACCGCGGTCTCGGCGTTCGAGGCGATCGACGAGACGCTGCCCGCGGCGGCCCGGACGCTCGGCGCCGGGCCCGGGCGCGTCTTCTTCCGCGTCGCATTGCCGCTCGCCGCGGGCGGGCTCGGCGCCGGCGCCGCCCTCGCCTTTGCGCGCGGGATCGGCGAGTTCGGCGCCACGATCATGTTCGCCGGGTCGCTCCAGGGCATCACGCAGACCCTGTCGCTCGCGATCTACGAGCAGTTCGACCTCGACTTCGACGTGGCTCTCGCGATCAGCGCCGAGCTCGTCGCGATCAGCGCCGCCGTGCTCCTGTCGGTCAAGCTCCTTGCCAGATGGCGCTCCGAGTCGACTTCACCCATCCCCTTCGTAGCTTCGTCGCAGAGCTCGAGCTGACGGTCGCGCAGGGCTCGACGCTCGCCCTCGTCGGGCCCTCCGGCGCCGGCAAGACGACCGTCCTCCGCGTCGTGTCGGGACTGCTGCGACCGCAGCGCGGGACGGTCACCCTGGGCGACGAGACGTGGCTGGACAGCGAACGCGGCGTCTTCGCGCCGCCCGAGCGGCGCCGCGTCGGCTACCTGTTCCAGGAGTACGCGTTGTTCCCGCACCTCGACGTGGCGGCGAACGTGGGCTTCGGCGCCCGCCGGCGCGAGCTCGTGGGCGAGCTGCTCGAGCGGCTCGGGATCGCGCACCTCGCGGGCGCCCGCCCGCGCGACCTCTCCGGGGGCGAGCGCCAGCGCGCCGCGCTCGCGCGATCGCTGGCGCGCGAGCCGGGCGTGCTCCTGCTGGACGAGCCGCTCTCGGCGCTCGACGCGCACACGAAGGCGGCGGTCCGGCTCGAGCTGAACGAGCTCCTGCGTGAGCTCGAGCTCCCCACGATCATCGTCTCGCACGACTTCGAGGACGCCGCTGCGCTCGCCGACTCGGTCGGCGTGATCGTCGACGGGCGCGTGCTCCAGACCGGATCGGCCGGCGAGCTCGTGGCGGCGCCGGCAGACCCGTTCGTGGCCACGTTCACCGGCGCGAATCTGTTGCAGGGAAGCGCCGTCGGCTCGGTCGACGGCGTCACCGAGGTGCTCCTCGACAGCGGCCTCACCGCCTGGAGCGCCGACCGCGCGTCCGGGCGCGTCAGCCTCGTCGTCTACCCGTGGGACGTCTCGCTCGCGCGGGAGTCGCCGGGCGGATCGGCGCTCAACCACCTGCGCGGGCCGATCGCGTCGATCGTGCCGCTCGGCGACCGCCTGCGCGTGCGCGTGGGCCCGATCGTCGCCGAGGTCACCGCCGCCTCGGCGCACCGGCTCGAGCTGCGCGAGGGCGAGGTCGTGGTCGCGACTTTCAAGGCGACCGCCACCCGGCTGCTGCCGCTGTCGCGCTAGCCTCTCGTCCCGAGGAAGCGGAGCACCTCGGCGGTGAAGAGCTCGGTGCCGGTGTCCATCGCCACGTGTCCCTGCCCCGGCATGACGACGAGCCGGCTGTCGGGCAGCGCCGCGGCGGCCGTCTCCGCCGCCGCCGCGAACGCGGGCGGGCTCTGGTCGCCCCGGAGCAGCAGCGTGGGGACGTGCAGCTCGCTGAAGCGGGCCGCGTCGAACGCATATGCGCCTTCGCTCCGCAGCTCGCGGGGAATCGTGTGCGCCACCGCCAGCCGTGCCTGCCACGCGGGCAGCGAGCGCATCAGCTCGACCTGCTCGGGCGGCGCGCCCGCCACCTCGGCCATGAAGAGCCCGACCAGCTCGTCGCGCTCGCCGGCGGCGAGGAGCTCCTCGAGCCGGCGGACGATCTCGGGCGGCGCCCCGACCATGCCCAGCGGCGGCTCGTAGAGCACGAGGCGCTCGACGTTCTCCGTCAGCAGGGCCGCCTCGAGCGCGCACATCGCGCCGTACGAATGGCCGAGCAGACAGGCGGGGCCGCCGGCGCCGTCGACGACGCTTGCCACGTCCTCGAACTCCCGCTCGACGGCATACGGCTCGGCGTCGCCGCTGCCGCCCCGGCCGCGGCGGTCGACGGCGAGCACGGTGAAGTGCCGCTCGAACGCGGGCAGGACGGGCGCCCAGCGCGCGTGGTCGGCGGTCGTCCCGTGCACGAGCACGAGCGGCGGCCCGTCGCCGTTCGTCCGGAACGCGATGCGCGTTCCGTCGGGCGAGACGACGGTGGAGCCGGTCGCGGAGCTGCGCCCAGGAGCGCTCATGCGCGAATCCTGACAGCAGCCGGCCGCTGGCGATGGCGCAGAACGAAGGGCCTGTCCGGAAAACTGGATCAGGGCGCCTGGCGGGCGCCACGCACCGCCTCGCTGCGTCCTCAGTCGCGCCGATACCTCCAGTATCGGCGCTCCCTGCGTCCTTGCGCGGCGGCACGTGCCGCGTGCCAGGCACCGCGACCACTTTTCGGACAGGCCCCTAGACTCGAACCGTGGCCAGGACCCTCCCCGAGCCCTCGGCGAAGCAGGAGGAGATGCTCCGGCTCGTCTACCGCCTGCTGGCCACGAAGGGGCTGAACCGGACCTCGCTGCAGGACGTCGCCGACGCGGCCGGGATGTCCAAGGCGAACGTCGTCTACCACTACAAGACGCGAGAGAACCTCGTGCTGACGACGATGCAGTGGGTGCTCGAGCGCGTGGCGGCGCGCGTCGTCGAGGCGACGGCGTCCGCGGTCGGCCGCGACGAGAAGATCCGGGCGATGATCGACGCGATCTTCCTCGACCCGCAGCGGAACCGGGACTTCTACGTCGTCTACGCCGAGCTGATCGCGCACTCGTCGCGGAACGGCAAGTTCGCTGCCCTGAACGGGTGGTTCCGCGAGATCGTCACGGGTCAGTACGCCGCCGTGATCGGCAGCACGGACGTCCGTCCCGAGCAGAGCGTCGCGGAGTCGGCGATGGTCGTGCGCGCCCTGATCGACGGCCTCTTCCTGCAGTGGCTGGAGGAGCCGGACTGGCAGGCCCGGCACGGCGAGTACAAGGACCTCTGCGTCCGCTCGATCATCGCCGCCCTCGACGGCTGAGTTGACACTGACCGGTCGGTCAGTGAAGCTTGAGGCGTGGAGAACGCGCAGGTGGTCGAGCGCCTGGCGAGTGGGAAGCTCGTCGAAGGCCCCGACTACGCGAGCGAGGACTACGTCAAGGGGCTGGCGCGCACGCTGATCGTCTCGGGCGACACGGAGCTCGTCAGCGCGCCGGCCTACCTGAAGGCGGCCGCGCACGCCCCGCGGCTCCAGTCGTACGTCTCGGTGATCGGGATCATCCAGGACGAGCTCGGGCACGCCCACATCGCGTACCGGATGCTGCGCGACCTGGGAGTCGACACCGATCAGCTCATCTACGAGCGCGAGCCGAGCGACTTCCGGCACCCCTACGCGTTCGACGTGCCGCTCGAGAGCTGGCCCGAGATGGTCGTCGCGAACGGCTTCTACGACCGGGCCGGGTTCGTCCTGCTCAGCGACATCTTCGAGCACACGAGCTACGGGCCGTGGAAGCGGGCGCTCGTCAAGGTCGACCGCGAGGAGGGCTTCCACCTCCGCCACGGCGAGCAGTGGATGAAGACGCTCGCGGCCGCTCCGTCGACGCGGGACGAGCTGCAGCAGGCGGTCGACTGGATGTTCCTGATGACGCTCGAGTGGTTCGGCCTGCCCGACGACCTGAAGCGGCACCGCGAGCAGATCGACTTCGGGCTGAAGGGCAAGACGAACGACCAGCTGCGCCAGGCCTGGCTCTCCACGGCGGTTCCGTTCTGCGAGTCGATCGGGATCGACGTCCCGGCGCACCTCGACGCGCGGACCGGTCAGTACGTGATCGACACGCCCTTCCCGCAGCAGTTCGACGAGCGCGAGAAGCGGTGGCTGACGGAGGCGGGCGAGATCTCGTGGGACGCGGTGCTCGAGCGCTGGCGGGCGCGCGGCCCCGCCAACGAGGAGCTCGTCGAGATGATCCAGCGCGGCCGGCTGGAGCTCGCGGAGGCCGCGTGATTTCGCGCGAGGAAGTCACGAGCGCGCTCGCGGAGGTGCTCGACCCCGAGTACCCGGTCAGCCTGGTCGACCTGGGCCTGATCCGCGACGTCGAGGTCGACGGGAGCACGGCTCGGGTGGCGATCGCGTACTGCTCGCTCGGCTGCCCCTGCATCGGCCTGATCGAGGAGGACGTCGAGGAGCGCCTGCTGCGGCTCGACGGAATCGAGCGCGTCGAGGTCGTCGAGTCGTTCGAGCCCTGGACCCGGAAGGACGTCTCGCGGCGGGGGCTCGCGCTCCTGCGGCACGCGGGGGTGGGGTGAGCGCCTCGGCCGAGCCGTGGGAGGTCTTCGCCCGCCAGGACGCCCAGATCCCGATCCGCCACGTCGGGCGCGTCGACGCCTCGAGCCTCGACGATGCGGTCGTGTTCGCCGTGACGCTGTACGAGGAATGGAAGTGGACGGACATGTTCATCGTCCCGCAGCGCGAGATCGAGCAGGTCGTGAAGCCGGCGTGATCCTCCAGGTCTACGGCCGCACCGAGTACGCCGAGCCGCTCGTGGAGCTCGGAACGGTCGACGCAGTCGATGCTGCCGGGGTGCGCGCGGCCTACGACGGCGAGTGGGTCGAGCTGGTCGCTTTCCCCGAGGAAGCGGTCCACTGGATCATCCGCGACGGGCGGGAGGTCGACGATGCCTGAGCTGTCGCCGGAGCTTTCCCAGGCGACCGCGAACGTGGTCGTCGCCCTCGCCGACAACAAATACTTTCTGGCGCACCGGCTCGCCACCTGGGGCGTCGGCGCGCCGACGCTCGAGAGCGCCGTCGCCTGCACCGCGATCGCGCAGGAGGAGGCGGGTCACGCGCGCGTCCTCTACTCCCTGCTCGAGGAGTTCCCGCGCGAGATGGCGCCGCCGCCGCTCGAGCGCGAGCACGACCGCGAGCGGAAGTACACGCTGTCGTACCTGCTCGAGCCGACGCGCTCGTTCGTCCGCGGCGTGGCCGCCCTGACGCTGGCCGACCGCGCCTGCACGGTGCTGCTCGAGGCCGCGGCCACCTCGAGCTGCGAGAGCCTGCGCAAGCGCGCGGTCAGGATCCTGGGCGACGAGCGGTTTCACCAGCGCTTCGCGGACGGCCGCGTGCGCGAGCTCGCCCGGACGCCGGCGCTCGAGCGCGAGCTCGCCGCGCTCTTGCCGGAGACGCTGTGCTGGTTCGGGCCGCCCGGCGAGCCCGGCCTGGAGCTGCTCGTCGCGGCGGGCATCGTCACGCAGCGCAACGAGGAGCTGCGGCAGGCGTTCCTGTCGAAGCTCGCCGCGGTCGCCGAGCGGGCGGGAGTCGAGCTGCCGATCGCCCGCAACGGCGACGAGACGTGGACGTACCCGGAGCTGCCGTGGAGCCAGTGGAACAGCCTGGAGCGCCGCTTGACGGCGACGCCGGCGACGGCGACGTCGTGACGTGCGTGTGGTGCGGGTCGACGAACGTCGAGCGGCTCGGCGAGTTCGGCCCGGGCCTGATGACGGAGCAGTGGACGTGCCTCGACTGTCACAGCCCGTTCGAGTGGGTTCGCAAGCGCTAGCCGGGGGCTGCTGATGATGCCGCTCTACCGTCTCGCCGGGAAGGGCCCGCAGGTCCCGGAGGACGCGTTCGTGGCCCCGAGCGCGACGCTGATCGGCGACGTCGAGCTGGGAGCCGAGTCGAGCGTCTGGTTCGGCGCCGTGCTCCGCGGCGACTTCGACCGGATCGTGATCGGGGAGGGGTCGTGCGTGCAGGACAACGCGGTCGTCCACGCCGCGCGCGGGCTGCCGACGATCGTCGGCGCGGGCGTGACGATCGGCCACGCGGCGATGCTCGAGGGCTGCGTGATCGAGGACGCCGCGCTGATCTCGATGGGCGCGATCGTCCTGCAGCGCGCCCACGTGGGCGCAGGCGCGCTCGTGGCGGCCGGCAGCGTCGTCCGCGAGGGCCAGGAGATACCGCCCGGGGTCCTCGCCGCCGGGGCGCCCGCCGTCGTCAAGAAGGAGGTCGACGGCTCGTCGCGCCGGTGGGTCCAGTCGGCAGCCGCCGAGTACCGCCGGCTGCGGGGCCGCTACCTGGAGGAGCTGTCCGTGAGAGAGGAGACGCGATGGTGAAGATGCTGATCGGGGGAGAGCAGACCGACGCGACGGCGACGGACGAGCTCGAGGTGATCGACCCGGCGACGGAGGACGTCTACGACACGGTTCCCGCGGGCGGCATCGACGCCGTCGAGCTTGCGGTGCAGGCCGCGGACGGAGCCTTCCGGGAGTGGTCGAGGACGGACGCCGGCACGCGCGCGGAGCTCGTGCGCAAAGCGCTCGACCTGATCGCCGCGCACAAGGACGAGATCGTCGAGACGCTGACCCACGAGCAGGGCAAGCCGACGCTGGAGGCGGCCGGCGAGCTCCAGCACTTCGTCCACGGGATGCACTACTACGCCGACCTGGCGACGAAGGTCCGCGGCGCCTACCAGGAGCTGCCGTCCACCCTCGGCCGGTCGTACGGGCTCGTGATCAAGCGGCCCGTCGGCCCGGTCGCGGCGATCGTCCCGTACAACTACCCGCTGACGCTGATGGGCACGAAGATCGGCCCGGCGCTCGCCGCGGGCAACACCGTCGTCCTCAAGCCCGCCTCGTCGACGCCGCTCGCGACGCTCAAGGTCGCCGAGCTCTTCCACGAGGCGGGGCTTCCGGCGGGCGTGCTGAACGTCGTCACGGGGCGCGGCGCCGCGATCGGCGACGCGCTCGTCACGCACCCGCTGATCCGCCGCGTCGCGTTCACCGGCGAGACCGGGACCGGCAAGCACATCGCCGCGCAGGCGGCGCCGTCCTTCAAGCGGATCTCGCTCGAGCTCGGCGGCTCCGACCCGATGATCGTCTGCCCCGACGTCGACGTCCCGGCCGTGATCAAGAGCGCCGTGATCGCCCGCTTCTGGAACGCCGGCCAGTCGTGCCTGGCGGCGAAGCGGCTCTACGTGTTCGACGAGATCTACGACGAGCTGGTCGGCGGCCTGGCCAAAGAGCTCGAGCGCTACGAGTGCGGCACCGGCTGGACGAAGCCGGAGAAGCCCAAGCTCCGGATGGGCCCGGTCCACACGAGCGGCGGCCGGCAGGAGCTCGCGGAGCAGCTCGACGACGCCGTGTCGCGCGGCGCCGAGGTCCTGGTCGGGGGCGGGCCGCCGGCGACCGCCGGCAAGGGCTACTTCTTCCAGCCGACGCTCGTCGAGGGCGCGCCCCACGACTGCCGGCTCGTGCAGGAGGAGGTCTTCGGGCCGATCCTGCCCGTCTTCCGCGTCAAGGACATCGACGAGGCGATCCGGCTCGCGAACGACACGCGCTATGGCCTCGGCTCGTCGATCTGGACGCACGACGCGCGCTACATCGACCGGGCGGCGCGGGAGCTCGAGGCGGGGATGACCTGGGTGAACCAGATCCACTACGGCTACGACGAGCTGCCGTTCGGCGGCCTCAAGGAGAGCGGGCTCGGCAAGGAGCACGGGCTGGAGGCGATGATGGACTACTACTTCGAGACCAAGTCCGTGGTCGTGGGAGGTCTGAGCTGATGGCTGTCTCGTTCTCGGCGGACGCCGGCATCGGCACGATCACGCTCGACAGGCCGCCCGCGAACTCGTACGACCTCGAGGTCGTCCAGGAGCTCGGCGCGGCCGTCGAGGAGGCCGCGGCCGCCGGGGAGGTCAGGGTCGTGATCCTGCGGAGCGCGTCGGAGAAGTTCTTCTGCGCCGGCGCCGACATCAAGGCCTTCCAGGCCGGTCCGCACGAGCGCAACATGGAGATGATCGAGACCTCCCACCGGACGCTCTCGTCGATCGCGCGGATCCCGAAGATCTTCATCGCCGAGATCAACGGCCATGCGCTCGGCGGCGGGCTCGAGATCCCGCTCGCCTGCGACCTCCGCTTCGCGGGCGACGGCGAGTACCGGCTCGGCACGCCGGAGGCGACGCTCGGCCTCTTGCCCGGCAACGGCGGCACGCAGCGGCTGCCGCGCCTGATCGGCCGCAGCCGCGCGCTCGACCTGATGATCACCGGCCGGACGGTGACGCCGCGCGAGGCGCACGAGCTCGGCATCGTCGACAAGCTGTTCCCCGTCGAGGAGGCCCGCGACAGGACGCTCGAGTACGCGCAGAGACTCGCCGCCGGGGCGACGAGGGCGATCGGCAACATCAAGCTGGCCGTCCACGAGGGCATCGACGACGGCCTCGAGCGCGGCCTCGAGCGCGAGCGCGAGCTCGTCGAGGAGCTGTTCCTCAGCGAGGACGGGCGCGAGGGGCTGGCGGCCTTCGCCGAGAAGCGGCAGCCGACGTTCACGGGGGCGTGATGGCTACCGCGCTCGAGACGGACGTCACCGTCATCCGCAACCCCGCGTCCGGCGAGGAGGTCGGGCGCGTCCCGCAGGCGGGCCCGGCGGAGGCGGCCGACGCCGTCGGGCGTGCGCACGAGGCGTTCCCCGGCTGGTGGCAGACCCCGGCGGCCAGGCGCGGCGCGATCGTGCGCGCGGGCGCCGAGGCGGTGCTCGCGCAGCGGGACGAGCTCGCGCTGCAGCTGACGCTCGAGCAGGGCAAGCCGCTGCGCGAGGCGCGGATCGAGATCACGCGCTTCGTCCATACGCTCGACCACTACGCCGGCCTCGCGAAGAGCCTGCGCGGCGGCTACGTGCCGAGCCTCGACGTCGACGCGCACGGGCTCGTCCTGAAGCGGCCGCTCGGCGTCGTCGTCGCGATCGTGCCCTGGAACTTCCCGACCACCCTGCTCGGGAACAAGCTCGGGCCGGCGCTCGTCTGCGGCAACACGCTGGTCGCGAAGCCGGCGGAGTCGACGCCGCTGACGACGCTGCGGATCGCGGAGCTGATGCGCGAGGCGGGTCTCCCCGAGGGCGTCTTCCAGGTCGTCACGGGCAAGGGGTCGGTGCTCGGCGAGGCGCTCGTCACCGACCCGCGGGTCGCGAAGGTGGCGTTCACCGGCTCCACGCCGGTCGGGAAGCACGTCGCGGGGCTCGCCGCGCGCGGGGTCAAGCGGCTGACGCTCGAGCTGGGCGGCTCCGACCCGATGATCGTCCTCGACGACGCGGACGTCGACGGCGCCGTCAGCGCGGCCAGCGTCGGCCGCTTCTTCAACTGCGGCCAGGCCTGCCTCGCGGTCAAGCGCCTCTACGTGCACGAGCGCGTCGCGGACGAGGTCGTCGAGAAGCTCGAGGGGAAGGTCGCCAGGCTGAAGCTCGGCCCGGGGACGGCCGAGGGGACGCTGATCGGGCCGCTCCACTCGGAGTCGCAGCGCGTGAGGCTGGAGCGGCAGGTGTCGGAGACGCTCGCCCGCGGCGGCGAGCTGCTCGCCGGCGGCGGGCGCCCCGGTGGCGACGAGCTCGCGGCCGGCTGGTTCTACGAGCCGACCCTGATCCTCGAGCCGCCGCACGACTCGGCGGTCGCGGTCGAGGAGGTGTTCGGCCCCGCGCTCCCGATCTGGAGGGTCGGCGGGCTGGACGAGGCGATCGCGCGCGCGAACGCGTCGCAGTTCGGGCTCGGGTCGTCCGTCTGGACGCGCGACCTGACCGCGGCGACGCTCGCCGCGGAGCGGCTCGAGGCCGGCTACACGTGGATCAACTCCGGCCAGATCGTCTACGACGAGCTCCCGTTCGGAGGCTTCGGCGAGTCCGGGCTGGGCAAGGAGCACGGCAACGAGGCGCTCGACTACTACCAGGAGACGAAGGCCGTGGTCGTAAAGCAGAGCCCGCGTTAGCGAGCGACCCGACGATGCAGTTCCACGCGGACGGATTCCGCCCCGGCGACCCGCGCGTCCGGCCGGCCGATCCGATCGCGGCCGCCCGGCCCGCGGCCCTGCCGGACGAGGTCGACGTGCTGATCGTCGGCTGCGGCCCGGCGGGACTGGTGCTCGCCGCCCAGCTCGCCGAGTTCCCGGCGATCGCGACGCGCATCGTCGAGCGCAAGCCCGGCCCGCTCGAGCTCGGCCAGGCCGACGGCGTCGCCTGCCGCACCGTGGAGATGTTCGAGGCGTTCGGGCTCGCCGACGAGCTCGTCGCCGAGGCCTACCGGGTGAACGAGACGGTGTTCTGGCGACCCGATCCCCACGACCGGTCGCGCATCGTGCGCACCGGACGGGTGCAGGACGTGGAGGACGGCCTGTCCGAGCTCCCGCACGTGATCGTCAACCAGGCGCGCATCCACGACCACCTGCTCGGCGCCATGCGCCGCTCGCCGAGCCGGCTCGAGCCCGACTACGGCCTCGAGGTCGTGGACGTCGCCGTCGGCGACACGGGCGACCGCCCCGTCACCGTCACCCTGCGCCGCACCGAGGCCGCCGGCGAGGAGCTCACGGTGCGCGCGAGGTACGTCGTCGGCTGCGACGGCGCCCGCAGCGCCGTCCGGCAGTCGATCGGGCTCGAGCTCCACGGCGACGACGCGAACCATGCGTGGGGCGTGCTGGACGTCCTCGCCGTCACCGACTTCCCCGACGTCCGCCTGAAGGCGGCGATCCAGTCCAGCGCCGGCAACATCCTGCTGATCCCCCGCGAGGGCGGCTACCTCGTGCGTCTGTACGTCGACCTCGGCGAGGTCGATCCCGGCGACCGGCCCGCCGTGCACGGCCGGCAGCCCGACGAGGTCGTCGCGATCGCCCGGCGCGTGCTGCACCCGTACACGCTCGATGTGAAGGAGATCGCCTGGTTCTCGATCTACGAGGTCGGCCAGCGGCTCACCGACAGGTTCGACGACGTGCCCGCAGAGCTCGTCGGCGCCCGTGCCCCGCGCGTCTTCATCGCCGGCGACGCGTGCCACACGCACAGCGCCAAGGCGGGCCAGGGCATGAACGTGTCGATGCAGGACACGTTCAACCTCGGCTGGAAGCTCGCCGCAGTGCTGGCGGGCCGCAGCCCCGAGTCGCTGCTGCAGACGTACTCGGCGGAACGCCAGGCGATCGCCCAGGAGCTGATCGACTTCGACCGGCAGTGGTCGGCGATCATGGGCTCGCCGCCGAGGGACCCGGCCAACCCGGCAGCCGGCGGCGTCGATCCGGCCGAGCTGCAGGACTACTTCGTGCGTTCCGGCCGCTACACCGCCGGCGTCGCCACCCGCTACGCGCCCTCGCCGCTCACCGGCGCGGCCACCCACCAGCACCTCGCCGAGGGATTCACGATCGGGATGCGGTTCCACTCGGCGGCGGTGATCCGGCTGGCCGACGCCAAGCCGGTGCAGCTCGGCCACGCCGCGCGCGCCGACGGCCGCTGGCGGCTCTACGCCTTCGCCGACGCGGCCGCGCCCGGCGACCCGGCGTCACGGCTGCGGGCCCTGTGCGAGCACCTCGAGCACTCGCCGGGCTCGCCGGTGCGGCGTTACACCCCGGCCGGCGCCGACGTCGACTCCGTGCTCGACGTCCGCGCCGTGTTCCAGCAGCGCCACCGCGACCTCGCGCTCGCCGACCTGCCGTCGCTGCTCGAGCCGCGCAAGGGCCGCTACGGCCTCGTCGACTACGAGAAGGCGTTCTCGCCCGACCCGAGCGGCGACGACGTCTTCGACCTGCGCCGGATCGCGCGCGACGAGGGCGCGCTCGTCGTCGTCCGGCCGGACCAGTACGTCGCCCACGTGCTGCCGCTCGACGCCTACGCCGAGCTGGCGGCGTTCTTCGCCCCGATCCTGATCGAGGCGGGCCTTCAGCGCTCGCGCAGCCGGTAGCGCAGGATCTTCCCCGTCACCGTCTTCGGCAGGTCGTCCACGAACTCGATCAGCCGCGGCACCTGGTAGCGGTGCAGGCCCTCGCCGCAGAACGCGCGCAGCTCGTCGGCGAGCCCGTCGCCCTTCGAGGCCGACCGCTCGCAGACGACGAACGCCTTCGCCGTCGTCAGCCCCTCGACCTCAGCCGCGACCACCGCCGCCTCCACCACCGCCGGGTGCTCGATCAGGCGCCCCTCGACGTCGATCGGCGAGACCCACAGGCCGCTCACCTTGAACATGTCGTCCGCGCGGCCCTCGTACCAGTAGTTACCGTCGCCGTCGCGCCGGTACCGGTCGCGGGAGTAGAACCAGCCGTCCCGGATCGAGTCGGCGGTCCGGTCCGGCTGGTTCCAGTAGCCGGCGAGCATGCTGCCGCCGCGGACGAAGAGATCGCCGGTCGCCTCGTCGGCCAGCTCGTTGCCGTCGTCGTCGAGCAGCTTCACCTCGTACCCGGGAACCGGCGCTCCGCTCGAGCCGGGGACCACGCCGCCCCGCCGGTTCGAGCAGTAGATGTGCAGCATCTCCGTCGAGCCGACGCCGTCGAGGATCTCGAGCCCGTGTCGCGCCTGCCACCGATGCCAGACCTCGGCCGGCAGGGGCTCGGCCGCCGAGACGCAGAAGCGAACAGACGACCAGTCCTGCGCTTCGGCCTGGGCGTGGAGCATTGCGTTGTAGAGCGTCGGCACGGAGAACACGATCGTGGGGCGTTCCCGCGCGACTGCGGCGAAGACGGCCTCCGGCGCCGGCCGGCCCGGCAGCAGCACCGTCGACGCGCCCGCCCAGTACGGGAACGAGAGGTTGTTGCCGAGCCCGTAGGCGTGGAAGAGCTTGGTCGTCGAGAACGTGACGTCGTCCTCGCCGATCTGAAGAACGTGCTGCGCGTACGTCTCGCAGGTGGCGAGCATGTCGCGCTGCCGGTGGACGACGCCCTTCGGGCTCCCCGTCGAGCCGGAGCTGTAGAGCCAGAACGCGCTGTCGTCCGCCCGCGTGCCCGCCGGCGGGAAGTCGCCGATCGCGGCCGTCAGCTCGTCGACCGTGACGACCTGCGCCGCCTCGACCTTCTCGGCACAGGCGTCGTCGACGACCGCCACGGTCGCGCCGCTGTCGCTCACGAAGTAGCCGTACTCGTCGGCCGTGTAGAGCGGGTTGACAGGGACGGGGACGGCCCCGATCCGGATCGCGCCGAGGAAGGCCGCCGGGAGCCCGGCGCAGTCGTCCATCACCAGCAGCACGCGCGCGCCCGGCTCCACGCCGAGCTCCCGGAGCCGAGCGCCGGCGCCGCACGCGCGGCCGTACAGCTCGCCATAGGTGACGCGCTCCTCGCCGCAGGTGATCGCGACCTTCCCGTCCCGGCCGGCGGCGAGGTTGCCGTCGAGAACCGTGCTCGCGTTGTACCGGTCGGCGCTCGTCACGGTCGCAGGGACTCGCCCTGGAGGGGCGGCTCGCCGCGGGAGCCCTTGCCGGGCCGGCGCCCGAGCCGGGCGGCGAGGTCGACGACCGTCTGGACCACGCCCCGCCTGAAGAAGAGGAAGATCGCGATCACGAAGACGCCGTAGAACACCTCCCGCAGCTGCAGGCTGGTGGTCAAGCGCTCGTCCAGCACCGCGAACACCCCCGCGCCGATCACCGGGCCGAGCAGCGCGCCGAGGCCGCCGAAGGCCACGAGCACGAGGACGCGCACGTCCACGAACTCGAAGCCGTACGTCGCCGGGCTGATGAAGCCCGCGCTGTAGGCGTAGAGCGCGCCCGTGAGGCCGATCATCGCCGAGCCCACCGTCGCCGCGTAGACCCGGTAGCGGGCCACGTCGACGCCCGCGAGCTCGGCGGCGACCTCGTCGTCGCGGAGGGCGCGAAACGCCCACCCGATGTGCGAGAGCTGGAGCACGCGGAAGACGATCAGCAGGACGACGAGCAGGCCGGTGAAGAAGTAGTAGCCGCCGACGCGATCGTCGGCGAGCCTGTCCGCGGCGTCCGGCAGGACGAGGCCGGTCTCGCTTCCCGTCAGGTCGCGCTGGCCGAGCAGCAGGTTGGTGAACGCGAGCGAGAAGACGAGCGTGACGATCCCGGTGAAGATGATCCCGAGCGAGCGACGCACCGCGATCCAGCTCAGGAGCCCGCCGACGATCGCCGCGCTCGCCGTCCCCACCGCGATGCCGAGCCAGATCGGCTGCGACGCCCGGTCGGCGAAGATGGCGGCCCCGTAGCCGCCGACCCCGGCGAGGGCGCCGACGCACAGGAACAGCTGGTTCGTGCTCCCGAAGATCAGGTTGAACCCGACGCCGTAGCAGGCGAACACCAGCGCCTGCACCGCCAGGCCCGTCGTGTAGGGCGAGTCCCCGAACCAGACCGACGGGAGGATCGCGAGGATCGCCGCCGTGACGGCGATCGGCACGAGCGTCCGGCTGACCTTGCTTCTCGCGACGGCGCCGAGCCCCATCGTCCTACCGGCCGAGCAGCCCGCGCGGGCGGATCAGGATCGTGAGGGCGGCTGCCCCGAGCAGGATCACGGTCGTGATGTATTGCCCGATGTAGTGGGCGCTCAGCGTGTTCACGACCCCGAGGAGCACGCCCGCGAGGAACGCGCCCGCGACGCTGCCGAGCCCGCCCACGACGGTCACGATCAGGGCGAACGTCGTCAGCTCGAAGCCCGCCGTGACCGTCAGCGGTGCGTTCATGGCCTGCGTGATCGCCACGATCCCCGCCAGGGCGCCGCTCAGCGCGAAGATGACCGTGCGGACGAACGACGGGTTGATGCCGACGAGCCGTGCGCCGGTCTCGTCCTGGATCACGGAGCGGACGCCGCGCCCGAAGGTCGTCAGGCCGAAGAACAGCAGCAGCGCCGCCGCCACCGCGAGCGTGATCACCGAGGCCCAGACGCTCCCGACGGTCATCGGCACCCCGATGATCGAGATCGGATCGCCGCTGATGTTGATGTACAGCGAGCCGACGGGATAGCGCCAGGTGAGCAGCCCCCCGATGACGAACGCGACGCCCAGCGTCAGCAGCAGGCCCATCAGCGTCCGCTCCTCGCCGTGCTGGCGATAGACCGGCCGCATCAGCGTGAGATCGAGCAGGACGGCGACGCCGGTTGCCGCCAGCACGCCGACGACGGCGGCCAGAAACGTCGAGACGCCTTCGTCCATGACGAGCGACGTGACGATCGCCCCGAGCACCACGATCTGGCCGTAGGCGAGGTTGAGGACGCCGCCGAGGCCGTAGACCAGCGTCATCCCGACGCCTAGCATGCCGAACGCGAGCCCGAGCACGATCCCGTCCAGGATGACCGCCCTCATGCTGTGAACGTTAGGCTCGACACGGCGCGTCTCATGCGACACCGAGGTACGCGCGCCGCACCTCGGGGTTCTGCTCGAGCTCGTTCGAGGATCCCTCGAGCCGGATCCGCCCGTTCTCGAGCACGTAGCCGCGGTCGGCCACGGAGAGCGCGAGCGGGACCTGCTGCTCGGCGATCAGGAGCGTCATACCCTGCTTGTTGAGCTCCGCGAACGCCTCGAACGCCACCTGCGCGAT
>DATBMD010000063.1:0-4652 GCA_036555085.1 Gaiellaceae bacterium | reverse complement strand
CGAGGTCGACCTCGCCGCGCAGCGCGTCGTGGTCGAGCCCGGCGTCGCGAACCTCGACGTCACGCGGGCGGTCGAGGCGGACGGCTGGTTCTACGCGCCCGACCCGTCGAGCCAGCAGGTCTGCACGATCGGCGGCAACGTCGCCGAGAACTCGGGCGGGGCGCACTGCCTGAAGAACGGCTTCACGGTCAACCATGTCACCGGGCTCGAGCTCGTGCTCCCCGACGGCGAGCTCGTCGAGTTGGGCGGCAAGTCGCTCGACCACGACGGCTACGACCTGCTCGGCGCCTTCGTCGGCTCCGAGGGCACGCTCGGGATCGCCACGCGGATCACGCTGCGGGTCCTCCGCCGGCCGGAGGCGGTGACGACGCTCCTGGCGGGGTTCTCCTCGACCGAGGCAGGTGGCGGCGCCGTCTCGGACGTCATCGCCGCCGGGATCGTGCCCGCGGCGATCGAGATGATGGACCGCCTGACGATCGAGGCGGCGGAGCTGGCCTTCCGCCCGGGCTACCCGGCCGGGGCCGAGGCGGTGCTCCTGGTCGAGCTGGACGGCGTCGCCGCCCAGGTGCTCGACGACACCGCCGCCGTCGAGCGCATCTGCACGGCCCGCGGGGCCTTCGAGCTGCGGATCGCGCGCGACGAGGCCGAGCGCGCGCTTCTCTGGGTCGGGCGCAAGGGCGCGTTCCCGGCGATGGGCCGCATCTCGCCGGACTACTACGTGCAGGACGGCGTCGTCCCCCGCACGCAGCTGCCGCACGTGCTCCGGCGCATCGCCGAGCTCGAGCGCGAGCACGGCCTCCGCGTGGGCAATGTCTTCCACGCGGGCGACGGGAACCTGCACCCCCTGGTGCTGTACGACGCCCGCAAGGGCGAGGCGGAGCGCGCCAAGGTGCTGGCCGAGGCGATCCTCGCCGCGTGCATCGACGCGGGCGGCTCCCTCACCGGCGAGCACGGCGTCGGCGTCGACAAGGCATGTGCGATGCCGCAGATGTTCGGCGAGCACGACCTCGAGGCGTTCGAGCGGCTCCGCCGGGCGTTCGACCCGCACGGCCTCGCCAACCCCGGCAAGGTCGTGCCGACGCCGCGGCTGTGCGGCGAGGTGCCGGGCCCGTACCGGCAGCACCCGCTCGAGAGGCTCGGGCTTGCCGAGCGTCTCTGACCTGCGCGAGGCGGCCGCTCTGCTCGCCGACGCGCACGAGCGGCGCCGTCCGGTCCGGATCGGCGCCGACCTGACGACGGACGGGCTCGACCGGATCCTCGAGCACGAGGCCGGCGACCTGACCTGCACGGTCGAGGCGGGCGTCCGGCTCTCCGCCCTGCGCGCGGCGCTCGCGCCGCACCGGCAGCGATTCTCGCTCGACCCGCCCGACGACCCGACGGTCGGCGCCTGCCTCGCCGCGAACCTCTCCGGCCCGCTCCGGCACCGCTTCGGCGCGCCGCGCGACCTGGTGCTCGGCGTCACCCTCGTGCTCGCGGACGGGACGATCGCCAGCGCGGGCGGCAAGGTCGTGAAGAACGTCGCCGGCTACGACCTCGGCAAGCTCGTCTGCGGCTCGCGCGGGACGCTGGCGCTGATCGGCCGGGTCAGCCTCCGCCTGCATCCCGTCCCGGCGGCGGCGCGCACGCTGGTCGTGCCGACCGGCGACGCCGCCGCCGTCGTGGAGGCGCTCGCCCGCTCGTTCCTGCAGCCGAGCGCGCTCGACGTGCTCCACCCGGGCCGGGTGGCCGTGCTCTTCGAGGGCGGCGAGGACAGCGTCGCCGCGCAGCTCAACCGGGCCCGGGAGCTCGTCGGCGGCCGCGTGGACGACGGCGGCGTCTGGGACGAGTCGCGCGGCCGTCAGGGGGCGGCCCGCGGCCGCCTGCGCTTCGACCCGGGCCGCCTCGCGGAGCTGCTGGCCGCGCAGGACGAGGCGGTCGTGCGCCCGGCGGCGGGCGTCGCGTACGTCCCGGACGAGGTCGCGAGCGACCTGCCCGAGCCGGTCCGGCGCCTCAACGCGGCCGTGAAGGCCCGCTTCGACCCGATGGGCGTGCTGGTGGGAGACCCGGAGCGTGCCTCGTGACACAGTGTCACGAGGGGGTGGCGGGGGAACGATGCTGAGGGAGTACACGAAGGACTGCGTCCACTGCGGCTTCTGCCTGCCGACGTGCCCGACGTACGTGCTCTGGCACGAGGAGATGGACTCGCCGCGCGGGCGGATCCAGCTGATGGAGGCGCGGCTCGACGGCACCGTCTCGCTCAACCGGACGGTCGTCGAGCACTTCGACCGCTGCCTCGGCTGCATGGCCTGCCTGTCGTCGTGCCCGTCGGGCGTCCGCTACGACCGCCTGATCGAGTCGACCCGGGCCGTCGTCGAGGACGAGCACGAGCGTGGCCGGGGCGACCGGCTCGTCCGCTCGCTGCTCTTCCAGGCCCTCCCCCACCCGCGGCGCCTGCGCACGGCGCTGCGGCTCGCTCCGCTCGGGCGGGCGCTGCCGCTGCCCGGCCCGTTGCGGCCGCTGGCGGAGCTGGCGCCACCGTGGCGCTCGACCGAGGCGCCGCCCGCGCTGACGCCCGCGGCCGGCTCCCGACGGGCGCGGGTCGGGCTGCTGACCGGCTGCGTCCAGTCGGTCGTGTTCGGCGACGTCAACGCCGCCACCGCGCGTGTGCTCGCGGCGGACGGCTACGAGGTGGCCGCGCCGCGGCAGGGCTGCTGCGGCGCGCTGTCCGTCCACGCGGGCCGGCTCGAGGAGGGCAAGTCGCTCGCCCGTCGCCTGCTCGCGGCGTTCGAAGACGTCGACCTCGTCGTCGTCAACGCCTCGGGCTGCGGCTCGCACCTGAAAGAGCTCGGCTGGCTGCTCGACGACGAGCGCGCCGGCGCGTTCTCGGCGAAGGTGCGCGACGTCGGCGAGCTGCTGCGCGAGACCGAGCCGCGCGCGCGGCGGCACCCGCTGCCGCTGCGCGTCGCGCTGCAGGACTCGTGCCACCTCCGCCACGCGCAGCGGCTGCCGCTCGCCTCATTGACGTCCCTCGAGCGCGTGCCCGCCCTCGAGGTCGTGGAGCCGGCAGAGCAGGAGCTGTGCTGCGGCAGCGCCGGCATCTACAACGTCGTCCAGCCGGACGCCGCGCGCGAGCTCGGCGACCGCAAGGCCGCGCACGTGCTCGCGACCGGCGCCCAGGCCTACGCGAGCGCGAACCCCGGCTGCCTCGTCCAGCTCTCGACCGCGCTCCGCCGCGCCCGACAGCCGCTGCCTGCCTTCCACCCGGTCGAGCTGGTCGACGCCTCGATCAGGGGCGTCTCGGCGGGCAGGCTGCGAGCCGCCGCACGCCGCTAGTGCGGCGTCTCGTAACGATTCACCGGTTTCTCGATCGCCAACGACTCTGTCCACGCGCCGCACTAGCGGGCCGGACAGGTCCGGAGCGGGCCGGACAGGTCCGGAGCGGGCCGGACAGGTCCGGCCCCTACGGGGTTTCCGGCAAGCCCTAGTCGACGGCCTCGACCGCGGGCCTGAGCGACTCCAGCCGGTCGACGCGCGCGAGCGCCGGGAAGAGGCGTGTCCAGACGAGCGCCACCGCGATCGTCGCGACGCCGCCGACGACGACGGCCGGGACGGCGCCGATCAGCGCCGCGGCGAGCCCCGACTCGAACGCGCCCAGCTCGTTCGAGGCGCTGATGAAGACCATCTCGACCGCCATCACCCTGCCGCGCACCTCGTCGGGCGGGACGAGCGCGACCAGCGTCATGCGCAGGTTGACGCTGACCATGTCGACTGCGCCCGCGACCGCCAGCGCCGCGACCGAAAGCCAGAGCGAGCGGGAGAGGCCGAAGACGACGGTGCTCGCGCCGAACAGCGCGACGGCGACCAGGAGCTTCCGGCCGGCGTTGCCGCCGACGGGCCGCCGGGTCAGGACGACCGCGGCCAGCAGCGCGCCCACGGCGGGCGCGCTGCGCAGCACGCCGAGCCCCGCCGGCCCGACGTGGAGGACGTCCTGGGCGAAGATCGGCAGCAACGCGACCGCGCCGCCGAGCAGGACCGCGAAGAGGTCGAGCGAGATCGCGCCGAGCAGCACGGGCGTCCGGCGGATGAAGCGAACGCCCTCGAGCACGCTCGACAGGCTCAGCGCCCGCGTGTCGGCACGACGGGCCGTGCCACGCTCGTGCATCGCCAGCACGCAGCCCGCGGCGCCGGCGCAGAGCACGGCGGCGACGACGTAGACCGACACGGGCTCCAGCGCGAAGAGGATGCCGCCCACGGCCGGGCCGGAGACGGCGGCCACCTGGAACGCGACCGACCGGAGCGCGAGCGCGCGGGCCAGCAGGCCGGCCGGCACGAGCGTCGGGGTGATCGCCCGGCTCGCCGGGGCGCCGGCCGCGCCGGCGACCCCGATCGCGAACGCGAGCGCGAAGAAGGGCCAGACCTGGCTCGGCCCGTTGAGCGTGAGCAGCGCGAGGACGAGCGCGACGCCCAGCTCGACGACGATGGCTACCGCGTAGATCAGACGGCGGGAGACGTGGTCGGCGAGCTGGCCTGCCGGCAGCGCGAGCAGCAGGAGCGGCAGGAACTCGGCCAGCCCGATCAGCCCGAGGTCGAGCGGGTCGCCGCTGATCTCGTAGACCTGCCAGCCGACCGCTACGGCCAGCATCTGCGCGGCGAAGCCCTCGCCCAGGAACGCA
>DATBMD010000062.1:0-4494 GCA_036555085.1 Gaiellaceae bacterium | reverse complement strand
CGGATCTCCCACTCGATCTCCTCGAACGGGTCGCGGCCGGGGATCGTGAAATGGCGCTTGACGCCGAGGCTCGACTGCTCGTCGACGACGGTGTTCTCGGTGGTCTGGACCTTCTCGGCGGACGCCATGGGACCCTCCTCGGGCGTAGGTCTACAGCTTAGATTCGGGCGCCCTCGTCGCGACTGCCGCGCCGGAGCGGACCAGCCAGATTAGGAGGCGGGTCGGACGGAACGAGAAGTCAGTCCGAGGCGCGATGCGCGCGGAGCTTCCGAGCGCCGAAGCCGACGCCGCCGGCGGTGATCAACGCGGCCGCGAGACCCAGCAGGACGAGCAGCGGAACCGGGACGGAATCGGCGTTGTTGCCGCTCGTGCCGAGGACGGACTGGACCGGCGTCTCGTTCCTCGGGCCGGTGTCCGGCTCGCGCTCCTCGAGGGGCCCGTTGCCGTTGCCGGAACCGGAGCCGGGCGGGTCGTCCCCGCCGCCTGAGCTCTGGGGCAGACGGACGTTCGCGATGCGGGCTGCCCGCGCCTGCTCCTCGAAGTCGCTGTAGGCCCGGATGTCCTCCGGCACCTTGTCGAGCGCCTCGTCGATGCACTTCGCCGAGTAGGTCCCGTCGATGTGGCCGTTCTCGGACCAGTCGTCGATCACGACCTTCCAGCAGGGCTTGGATTCGGCCGCCGAGGCAGGCGATGCTGTCGCCAGAAGTGCCGCGCCGCAGACAAGCAGGGCAAGGATGAGCGCCTTCGCGCGGATCATCGAGTGCAGTTTCCCTTTTTGCGGTGAACTGAACCTCAACTGTCTGTTAACGCTTTGTTAGATAGGGACGACACTTCCGCGCGGCTGTTAGCTTCGGCAGCGATGCGACGGGGCCTCCCAGGTACCGCCGGGGCCCTGCTCGCCGCCGCTGTCTTCTTCGGAGGCGCATCGACCTACGCGCCGCTCGTGTGGATCGGGGGCCTCGCGCTGCTGCTTGCCGGGATCGCGGGTGGGCTGGTGCTACTCGGCCTGCTGCCGGCTCCGCGGCTGGACGGCTTCGGCATCGGCTTCCTCGGGTTGTTCGCCGGTCTCGTCGTGTGGAACGGGCTCTCGATCGGCTGGTCGATCGTGCCCGACCGGTCGTGGGAGTACTTCAACCGCGGCCTGGTCTACCTCGCGTTTGCGATCGTCGGCGTGATCCTCGCCGGGAGCATGCCGCGCCTCCCGCGGGCGCTCGCGATCGCGCTGCTCGGGATCTTCGGCGCGGCGATCGCGTGGGCGCTGCTCGGCAAGGTGATCCCGAACCTCGGCCCGGACGCGGAGCGAAGCGCCCGGCTGCGCGAGCCGCTCGGGTACTCCAACGCGCTCGCGCTGGTCGCGGCGATGTCGCTGCCCCTCGCGCTGTGGGCGAGCGCGCGGCGTCGGCATCCGGAGGTGCTTCGGATCGCCTCGGTCGTGCTGCTCTACCTCGCATCGGTCGCGCTGCTGCTGACCTACTCGCGCGGCGGGACGGTCGTCGCGCTCGCCGCGGTCTGCGCGTACCTCGCGCTCGCCGGGGACCGGGCGGACGCGATCGGCGCGCTCCTCGTCTCGACGGTGCCGGCGATCCTCCTCGGCCTGTGGGCCTTCGAGCAGCCCGGGCTCGTCACGGAGGCGCAGTCGTACGACACGCGGCTCACGGACGGGCTGCAGTTCGGCGCCGCTCTCGTGCTCGCCGGGGCGGCGGTCGCGGCGCTGGCGCACCTCGGGATCCGGCACGAGCGGCGCTGGCGCCCGCGGTTCGAGTTGACCGTCTCGACCAGGCGTCTCGTCGGGTTCGTAGCCGCCTTCCTGTTGGTGGCGGTGCTGGCGGCGAGCAGAGGCGACCCCGTCGCGTGGGCCCGTGATGGCTTCCGCGAGTTCACGAATCCGACCAGCGGCGCGGGGACCGGCCCGGAGCGGCTCGGCGACTTCAACTCCAACAGCCGCTGGACCTGGTGGGAGGAGGCGGCGGAGCTCTGGACCCGGAACCCGGGCCGAGGCACCGGCGCGGGGTCCTTCTCGGTCGCGCGGCGGCCGATCCGGACGAACACGACGGTCGCGACCGAGCCGCACAACCTCGCGCTGCAGTGGCTCTCGGAGACCGGGCTGATCGGCTTCCTGCTCGCCGGCGGCACCGGCGTCGCGGCGGCCTTCGCGATCGTCCTCACCCTGCGCCGGCTCGAGCCGGAGGAGCGCGCCGCCGCCCTTGCGCTCACCGTCGCCGTGCTGGCCTATCTCGGCCACTCGCTGCTCGACTACGACTGGGACTTCGTCGCCGTGACAGCGCCGCTCGCGCTCGTGCTCGGCGCGCTCGTCGCGGCCGGCCGGCCGAGGGCGCCCCGGAAGTCGTCGCCGTTCCTCGCCGCTGCGGCGGCGCTCGTTGCGGTCGCTGCCGTCGTGTCCCTCATCTCGCCGTGGGTCGCTACCCGCGAGGTCTCGAACGCGTACGCCGCGCTCGACCGGCGATCGGTGTCGCAGGCCGCCGAGGCGGCCCGGCGCGCCCGGTCCTGGAACCCGCTCTCGGTCGAGCCCCTCTTCGCCGAGGCGGCAGCCGAGGAGGCGGCCCGGAACGACCACGCGGCTCAGGAGCTCTACATCCGGGCCGTCGAGCTCCAGCCGGAGAATCCGCGCACCTGGTACGAGCTCGGCCGCTTCGAGCTCGACGTGGGGCTCCGTGAGTCGGGCATCAGGCACCTCATCCGCTCGCGGGAGCTCGACCGCTGGGGGCCGGC
The DNA here is from genome assembly GCA_036555085.1 of Gaiellaceae bacterium. Lineage (GTDB taxonomy): Bacteria > Actinomycetota > Thermoleophilia > Gaiellales > Gaiellaceae > Gaiella. Next base: position 1,764 of record DATBMD010000062.1, on the reverse strand, counting down.
GGAACCCCTCCTCGGCAGGCTCGGCCTTTGAGGGACCGGCAGGAGTGGGGCTTCGCGGCCGCGGCTGCCGTGCTCGCGACCGGCGCCGCGACCGTCTTCCTCCGCCTGTGGGACGCCGACTTCAGCGTGCCGTTCTCGTATCACGGCGACGGCGCGCTCAACCTGATGCTGATCAAGAGCTCGATGGAGAACGGCTGGTTCTACGAGAACGGCCAGCTCGGGGCGCCGGCCGGCCAGCAGCTCTACGACTATCCGGTGCTGTCCGGCGACGGGCTCCACGTGGTCTTGTTCTGGCTCGCCGGACTGGTGACGAGCGACGTCGCTGTGGTGATGAACGTGTTCTTCGTCTTGACCTTTCCGGTCACGGCCGTTGTGGGTTACCTGGTGCTGCGGAAGCTGGACGTCGGGCCGGCGGTCTCGCTCGCGATCGCTCTGCTGTACACGGTGCTGCCGTACCACTTCATGCGCGGCGAGACGCACCTGTTCCTGGCCGCGTACTACGCCGTGCCGATCGGCGCGTACCTCGCGCTCGCGGTGCTCGGTGGGCGCGCTCGGATCGGGGTGGCAACGGGCGTGCTCTGCGCCGTCGTCGCGCTCGCCTCTGGGTCGTTCTACTACTCGGCCTTCACAGTGCTGCTCGTCGTCGTGGCCGCGGCGCTTCGGTTCCTTGCGGCTCGGGACCGGGCCGCGGTGGCGGCCGCCGGGTTCTTCGTCGGCGTGATCCTCGGCGTCTCGCTTCTGCAGCTGAGCCCGACGATCGTCTACCGGATCAAGCACGGGACGAACGAGGAGGTCGCGCAGCGGTTCTGGTTCGAGAGCGAGAACTACGGGTTGCGGCTGACCCAGCTCCTCCTGCCGGTCGACGACCACCGGATCGACGCGCTCGCCTCGCGCAAGGCGGAGTACAAGGAGCAGATCCCGCAGAACGAGGGGACGGCGGCGACGCTCGGGATCGTCGGCTCGATTGGGTTCCTCTGGCTGCTCGGGGTCGTGCTGGCGGCCTGCGTGGGGTCGGTGCGGGGGGAGGGGTTCGCGTTGCATCGCCACCTGGCCGCGCTCACCGTCGCTTCGGTCCTGATGGCGACGACGGGCGGGCTGGCGACGCTGTTCGCGGTCGTCTGGCCGCAGATCCGCGCGTGGAACCGGCTGTCGGTGTTCATCGCGTTCTTCGCGCTCGCCGCCGTGGCGCTGCTGCTCGAGGCTGCGTTTCGCCGGTTCCGGCTTCCGGGCGTGGCCGTTGCGGCCGTGCTGGGCGCGCTCGTCGTTGTCGGGGCGCTCGACCAGACCGCGGCGACGTTCATCCCGCCGCACAGCGGGCTCAAGGCGGAGTGGGAGGCGGACCGTGACGCGGTCGCCGTGGTCCAGGCGTCGCTTCCCGAAGGGGCGGCGGTCGTGCAGCTGCCGTACGAGCCCTTCCCCGAGCCGCCGCCGGGGCCGCGGCCGATCTACGAGCCGGCGAAGCCGTACATCCACTACTCGGATCTCCAGTGGAGCTGGGGCGCCATGAAGGGCCGACCCGACGACTGGGCAGGGGAGAACGCGACGAAGCCGGCGGCGGAGCTCGTCCCGGCGGCGCGCGAGGCGGGGTTCGAAGCGATCATGGTCGACCGGCTTGCCTACCCTGACGGCGGCGCGGCGGCGGAGGCGGACCTGCGCAGGGTCCTCGGCGCGAACCCGGCGCGGCGCAGCCCCGACAGCCGCTATCTCCTCTGGTTCCTCTGAGCCAAGTAACACTGTGTTACTTGTTCGGCGTTGGGTCGCGCT
>DATBMD010000331.1:0-2168 GCA_036555085.1 Gaiellaceae bacterium | reverse complement strand
CAATGCGAACGGGGTCAGCCGGCGCCACGGAGAGGTCGCCCGCGAGATGTGGCGCCCGCTCTTCCACGCCCAGCGCGCCGACGACGTGCCGATCGGCCACGTGACGAACGGCGTGCACCTGGCGACGTTCCTCGCCGGGCCGATGCGGAACCTGCTCGATCGCCATCTCGGCGACGGCTGGCTCGGGCGTGCGTCGGACCCGGCGACCTGGGGGCCGGTCGAGGCGATCCCGGACGAGGAGCTGTGGGCCGCACGCTGCGAGGCGCGCGCGCAGCTCGTCGAGTACGTGCGCACGAAGAGCGTTCAGGACCGCCTGCTCCGCGGCGAGGAGCCCGACTACGTGCGGGCCGCGGCGCAGACGTTCGACGCGGAGACGCTGACGCTGGGGTTCGCCCGGCGGATCGCGACGTACAAGCGGCTCTTCCTGCTCACCCACGACCCCGAGCGCGTGCGAACGATCTTCTCGGGCTCCCCGCCGGTGCAGATGGTGATCGCCGGCAAGGCGCATCCGCTCGACGACAACGCGAAGGAGATGCTCAGAACGGCGTTCGCGCTCCGGCGGCAGAACCACCTCGGGGCGCGCGTCACGTTCCTCGAGAACTACGACCTCTCGGTGGCCGCTCCGATCGTGGCCGGCTGCGACGTCTGGATCAACGTGCCGCGGCCGCCGCTGGAGGCCAGCGGGACCAGCGGGATGAAGGCGGCCGTCAACGGCGGCCTCAACCTGAGCGTGCTGGACGGCTGGTGGGCGGAGGCCTACGACGGCGAGAACGGCTGGGCGATCGACGGCGAGGAGGGCCCGGACGAGGCCGCGCAGGACGCCCGGCATGCAACGGCGCTCTACGACACGCTCGAGCGAGAGGTGCTCCCCCTCTTCCACGACCGCGACGCCGACGGCATCCCGCGCCGCTGGCTCGCCCGCGTCAAGGCGTCGCTGCAGACGAACGGGCCGCGCTTCAGCGCCGCCCGCATGGTCGAGGACTACGCCCGGTCGATCTATCCCGCCGGTTGAGCCGGCGCCTCGTCGTGCCCGTCCTCCGGGCGGCGGCGCCGGCGGACGACCTTCTCGGTGCGGCGCACGTGCCGCCGCGCCTCGGCGCCCGCCCGCGACGCGTCGCGGTCCCGGATCGCCTCGAGGATCGGGACGTGAAACTCCACGAGCTCCAGGGGGTCGAAGTACGTGTGGTAGACGCCGAACGCGGTCGGCACCTCGATCCCCAGCGCAATCCACGCCTGGAGCAGCATCCGGTTGCCGGCCCCCTCGACGATGCGGCGGTGGAACGCGATGTCGTGCGAGATCTGGGTGCGCGTGTCTCCCTGCTCTGCGGCGCGCCGCATCTGGTCGATCTCGCGCCGCAGGGCCGCGACGTCGCCGTCGAGGCGCCTGGCCGCCTCCCGCGCCGCGAGCTCCTCCAGCGCGGCGCGAACGGGGAAGACGTCGAGGAGGTCGTCATCGGACGGCCCGCGCACGCGCGCGCCGCGGAAGGGCTCGGACTCGACCAGCCGCAGCAGCTCGAGGTCGCGCAGGGCCTCGCGCACGGGCGCCTGGCTCGTCCCGAGCTCGCTCGCGATCCTCGTCTCCACCAGCCGCTCGCCGGCCACGAGCTCGCCCCGCAGGATCCGCTCGAGCAGGATCTCCTTCACCTGCTCGCGCAGGACGGTGCGTGCGACGCCGCGCCCTTGCCGTTCCGGAGCGGTCGCGGGAGACTGCCCGGAGCCCTCCCCGCGCCCCGAGCCGCCCTTGGACGGTGCCGACATGGCAGGGGCGATCATCGATGATCGATTGCGGCCGGTCAAGCCGGTGCGTCGCCGCGGACGTCAGCCGGCGACGACGGGGTTCGTCAGCTCGCCCAGCCCCTCGATCTCGATCGTGACGACGTCGCCGGGCGCGAGCAGCCGCTGCGGCTTCCGGAAGACGCCCACCCCCGCGGGCGTGCCCGTGAGGATCAGGTCGCCGGCCTCGAGCGTCGACGTCTGCGACGCGTAGCTGACGATCTCGTCGACCGGGAAGATCATGTTGGCGGTGGTGGAGTCCTGGAGCACGTCGCCGTTGACGATCGCCCGGATCCCGAGCGCCTGCGGGTCCGGCACGTCGGCGGCCGGGACGAGCGGCCCCACGGGACAGAAGGTGTCGGGCGACTTGCCGCGCGTCCACTGCCCGTCGGCGA
>DATBMD010000204.1:0-8230 GCA_036555085.1 Gaiellaceae bacterium | reverse complement strand
TGCCGAGGCCGGGCCGGCCGAAGATGAACTCGTTCGGCCCGGCGTGGATCCCCTGGAAGCCGAGCACCCAGACCGGCGGCTGCGCCAGCGAGCGCGCCCGGTCGCCCCGCGTGAGGACGACGGCGACGGCGGTGTCGGTCGGGACGGAGCAGTCGAGCAGGCGCAGCGGCTCGACCACGAACCGCGACTGCTCGTACTCGGCCTGCGTGATCGGCTCCCGCATCACGGCGAGCGGGTTCCCGGCGGCGGCCGTGCGCTGCGCCACCGCGACGGCGCCGAGCCGCTCGCGGTCGATCCCGTAACGGTCCAGGTAGCGCCGGGTCGACATCGCAGCGCCGGCGGCTGGCGCGGCCATGCCGACGGACGGTGTCTCCGCGTGCGGGCCTGCCCCCTCGCGCACGCCCTCGAAGAAGCCGACCGAGGCGGTCGTGCCGATGCGGGCGAACGGGCTGTTCTTGAACGCGCCGACGCAGAGGGCCACCTCGACCAGGTCGCACTGCAGCGCCATGCAGGCGGTGCCGATCACGGTGGCGCCGAAGCGGCCGTGGCTCCAGGTCTGCAGGGACAGCTCGACCTCGAGCCCGAGCAGCAGCGCGAGCTCGTCGTAGTCGAGCCCCCGCGGGGAGCCGATGTGCACGAACAGGCCGTCGACCTCGCGCCGCTCCAGGCCGCAATCGGCGAGCGCGGCCGCCACGGCGCGGTTCGTCATCGAGGCCAGGCTCTCGTCCGCGAAGGTGCCGCACCCGATCGTGCCGACCCCGACCACGGCGACGCGCTCGGCCGTCATCGCGCCTCGAGGCGGGCGAGCACGGCCTCGGTGTCCTCGCCCACGCGGGGCGGGGGGCGCCGGATCGCGCCGGGCGTCCGCGACAGCTTGACCGGGATCCCCGCCGTGCGCACCGAGCCCACGCCGGCGTCGACGACCATCTCCCGCGCGAGCGCGTGCTCCTGGGCGGCGACCTCGGCGATCGTGGACACCTCGCTCGCCGGGATGTCGAGCGCGAGGCACGTCTCGACCCAGTGCCCGGCGTCCTCGGCCCGGAAGCGGGGCGCGAGCTCCCTGTCGAGCTCTGCCCGGTTGCGGACGCGGGCGCCGTTGTCGGCGAAGCGGGCGTCGCCGACGAGCTCGTCGCGCCCGATCGCAGCGCAGAGCCGCTCGAACATGCGGTCGGTGCCGACGCCGAGGAAGAACTCCCGGTCGCGCGCGGCGTACATCCCGTAGGGCGCCAGGAACGCGAAGCTGCCGCCCACCTTGGGCTGTAGCGCGCCCGAGCCCGTGTAGTCGGCGACGAAGTGGCTGACGAGGTGCACGGACGAGTCGTACAGCGACGTCTCGAGCCGCTGCCCGCGCCCGGACCGGTCGCGCTCGCGCAGTGCGACGAGGATGCCGAACGCCGCGTGCGCGCCGGTGAGCAGGTCGATCGCCGACGGTCCGATCCGCACCGAGGGCCGGTCGGGCTCGCCGGTGATGCTCAGGTGGCCCGCGTAGGCCTGCAGCAGCTGGTCGTAGCCCGGCCGCCCGCTCAGCGGGCCGGTCTGGCCGAACCCCGAGATGCTGCAGTAGACGACGTCCTCGCGCAGCGCGGCGACCTGCTCGTACCCGATCCCGAGCCGCTCCGCGACGCCCGGCGTGAAGCCCTCGACGACGACGTCCGTGGCGGGGAGCAGGGCGCGAACGGCCGCCGCGCCCTCGGGCGACTTGAGGTCGAGCGCGATGCTCGCCTTGTTCCGGTTGAAGGCCAGGTAGAGGGCGCTGAACTGCCCGTCGGGCCCGAAGCGCGCGGTGCCCCACGAGCGCGAGCCCTCGCCGCCGGGCGGCTCGACCTTGATCACCTCGGCGCCGAAGTCGGCGAGCAGCATCGAGCAGTCGGGGCCGGCCATCGCGTGCGTGAAGTCGAGCACGCGGATGCCGTCGAGCGGCAGCGCCGCGGGCTCGGTCATGCGCCGGTCGGCCGCGGGGCCAGCCGGGACTCGTCGAGGAGCTCCTCGTCCGCCCGCTGCACGTCGACGGCGACGGAGGTCGCGCACCCCGGGCAGTAGAACTCGCGCAGGACGAACTCCGGCGCCGTGAGGTGGTTGTGCGGGCTCGTCTCGGTCAGCGGCAGCTCCCGCATCGCCGCCGCCCGCTTGTGGTCGTCCTCGTAGGCGCCGTACCGGTAGCCGCACTCCGTGCAGCGGAGCGAGCGCCGGCCGTCTGCCTCGACGGCCTCGACCGTGTCCGAGACCGGGTGCAGCACCGTGCCGCCCTCGACCGTGCCGCCGCCGGTCGACGCCGCCGGCGCCCGCGCGCCGTCGAGCCGCGCGCGGCGGATCTCCTCGCGCCGCTCTGCCGTCGCCGCCTCGTCCGCACGCCCGTCCTCGACCACGACGCCGTAGACCGAGCCCGCCACCGCCACGGAGACGAGCCCCTTCGCCACGTCCTCGGCCACCCGCGCGGGCTCGCGGCGGAGCGGGTCGCCGTAACCCCCGCCGCCCTGCAGGATCCCGACGAGGACGTCGTCGCCGGCGATCATCGTGAACGACTTGGCCGCCAGGACGTCGACCGCCTGGGGCTCCAGCTCGTCGCTCGAGAGCGGGACGCGCCCGGCGGCGAACAGCTCCCGGATGTTCGAGCCGCGGTAGATCACGTTGCGGGAGACCGCGCCCGGGTGCCCGCCGGACAGCCCCCGGCCGGTGGGGACGCTGATGCCCGAGCCGATCGTGTTCAGGCCGGCGGGCTCGATCGGCAGCCGGTGGGGCACGGTTGCGAACTCGACCGAGACGCCGCCGCGGAACCGTCCCGGCCCGCCGGAGTCGGCCAGCTCGCGCCGGTACACCTGCAGCACCGGCACGCGGCTCTCCACCGTCTCCGCGTTCGAGATCTGCGAGGCCATCGAGTGGAAGATCCCGCCCGAGTCGACGCCGTCGGCGAACGTGCGGGCGCCGCCGCCGCCGCTGAAGAAGTCGGTCACCGCGCCGACGGAGGGCTCCTCGGCGACGTTCGGCGCGATCAGGAGGCTGCCGTTGCAGCCCGGCGTCCAGTTGGCCTGCGCCTCATCCCGGTAGCGCTCCGACGAGAGCATCATCTTCGCCACCGCCTGCGCGACCACGTCGTGGGTCGAGATCGTCCCCATCGTCGAGCCGAAGCTGACGGCGGCCGGGCTGACCGCGTTGTTCCAGGTGCCCTCCTCCGAGACGATCTCGACGACGTTGCGGAGGCCCGCGATCGCCCAGGGCAGGTCGTAGCAGAGGAAGGTCAGGATCACGCCGAGGACGGCGCCCTCCATTGCGGGCCGGGCGCAGTTGATCGACCCGGGCGACTGCGGCGCGGTGCCGGTGAGGTCGATCACCAGCCGCTCTCCCTCCTTGATCACGCGGCAGCAGATCGCGTACATGGCGTTCGTCGTGCCGTCGTGGTCGTGGTAGTGCATCGCGTACCAGCTCCCGTCGGGGATCTCGCGCAGGCGGCTGCGCACGACGCGCTCGACGTACTCGATGATCCCCTCCTGCGCGGCGAGGAGCGTCTCGACGCCGTACTGGGCGCAGAGCTCCTGGAACCGCTCGTGCGTCGTGCGCAGCGCCGCCACCCGCGCCCGCATGTTGAGCGCGTTGAGCTCGGGCGTGCGGCTGTTCCGCAGGTAGGCGCGCTCGACGTCGAAGAGCGGCTCGAAGCCCTCGACCAGCTTGATCGCGGGGAAGAGCGGCGCCTCGCCGAAGCGCTCGTGCGCCCCCGCGACGAAGCTCCCGGGCACCGGGCTGCCGACGTCGTCGTCGTGCATGACGATCCCCGACCACGCGACGAGCCGGCCCTCGTGGAAGATCGGCATCGCCAGGATGCCGTCGTTCGCGTGCAACGCTCCCCACCACGGGTCGTTGGTGAAGAACATGTCGCCCTCGCGGATCTCGTCGGCCGGCCACTCGGCGAGGATCTTCCGCACGAATTCGTCGATCGTGGCGCCGTGGTGGAAGATGTAGACGCCGCAGTAGAGCCCGCGCCCGTCCGCCGTCACGAGGGCCGCGTTGAAGTCGTAGCCCTCGTAGACGATGAACGAGCCCGACAGGCGCGCCGCCATGCGGGCCTGGTCGTCGTTGATCGCCCAGAGCCGGTGGCGGATCACCTCGAAGGTGACGGGGTCGAGGCTGCCGGCCGGGGACGTCATACGAGCTCCGCCTCGGCCTCGGCCCCGGCCGCGGGAGCGTCCGCCGCCTGCCCGGCGAGGCTCAACCGCACCGTCAGGTACCGGTCGACGGCTGCCGCGTAGCCGGGCGGGACGACGACGGTGTCGCCCATCCGCTCGATCAGCGCGGGGCCCTGGACGACGTTGCCCGCCCGCAGCAGGTCGCCGTCGTACACCTGCGTCGAGGTGAAGCCGGTCCCGTCGAAGTGGGCGCTGCGCTCGCCTTTCTGCGCGCCCGCCGCGTCCTGGCCCGCGTCCTCGTGCTCGGGGAAGGCGACGGGCTCGATCGGGCGCGTGCCGACGACGCGGTAGAGCTCCACGTCGATGCCGCCGCCCGGGAGCAGCGCGCCCTGGCCGTGCACCTGCGCGTAGCGCTCGACGAAGCGGCCGAGCAGCGCCTCGCCGGCATCCGCCGTGAACGGGCCCGGCGCCACGTCGACGTCGAGGGTCGTCACCTGGCGCCGGAAGCGCATGCCCACGGAGCGCGCAAGCGAGATCTCGTCCGCCGCCGCGCCTTCCAGCTCGAACTGCCGCTGGATCCGGCGCTCGAGCTCGGCGAAGCGCTCGTGGATCGTGCGGACGTCGTCCTCGGTGAACGGCGTGCCGGTGCGGCGGGAGGTCTCGGCGGTGTGGGTGACGTCGCACGTCAGCATCCCCTCGGCCGAGAAGACCGTCGAGTCGCGCGGCACGAGAATCGCCCTGGCGCCGATCTCGTGCCCGTAGAAGACCGCGTGCGCGGGCCCGGCGCCGCCGTAGGCGACGAGCACGCAGCTGCGCGGGTCGTGCCCCTGCTCGATCGTCGAGGCCCGGATCAGGTCGGCCATCTGCGAGTTGATGATCCGGAAGATGCCGATCGCCACCTCCTCGGCCTCCATGCCGAGCCCGCTGCCGAGGCGCTCGAGCGCCGCCAGCGCGAGCTCGCGGTCGAGCCGCATCCGGCCGCCGAGGAACGAGTCGGCGTCGAGGTAGCCGAGCACGAGGTCCGCGTCGGTGACCGTCGCGTCGGCGCCGCCGCGCCCGTAGCAGGCCGGGCCCGGGCTGGCGCCGGCGCTCTGCGGGCCGACGCGCAGCAGGCCGCCCTCGTCGATCCAGCCGATGCTGCCGCCGCCGGAGCCGATCGAGTGGACGAGCACCTTGGGCAGCTTCAGCGTGTACTGGGCGACGACCGGCTCCGCGTCGAGCGGCGCCGTCCCGCCGAGGATCAGCCCGACGTCGAACGAGGTGCCGCCGACGTCCGTGCAGATCACGTCCTCCTCGCCGTAGAGCCCTCCCAGGTGCAGGCAGCCGAGGATCCCGCCGGTCGGCCCCGAGTCGAGGGTGACGATCGGCCGCCGGGCGGCGTCGCCCACCGTCGTCAGGCCGCCGCTCGCCTGCATCACGAGCAGCGGGCGCGTCAGGCCCTCGTCGCGCAGCAGCTGCTCGAGCCGCTCGAGGTAGGCGACGACCTTCGGCCCCACGTACGCGGTGATCGCGGTCGTCGCGGTGCGCTCGTACTCGCCGAGCACCGGCGCCACCTCGTGCGAGAACGCGCAGAAGACGCCCTGCGCGCGCTCGTCGAGCAGCTCCTTGATGCGCCGCTCGTGCGCCTCGTTGGCGAACGACCAGAGCAGCGAGACGGCGATCGCCTCGACCCCCGCGGCGAGCAGCTCGTCGATGGCCGCGACCACCTCGTCCTCCTGGAGCTCGACGATCACGTCGCCGTAGCGGTCGACGCGCTCCGTGACGCCGCGGATCAGGTGCCGCGGCACGACGGGGTCGGGCTTGCGCAGGCGCGACGAGTGGACGAGGTCGCGCTCGGGCAGGCCGGCCACCTTGGCGTGGACCTTGCCGATGATGATCGCGTCCTCGTGGCCCCGCGTCGTGATCAGGCCGGTCGCCGCCCCGGTTCGCGTGAGGATCGCGTTCGTCGCCTGCGTCGTGCCGTGCACGAGCAGGTCGGTCGCGGCCAGCAGCTCCGCCCTGCTCGTCCCGCGCTGCTCGGCGTTGCCCGCGAGCGCCTCGAGGACTCCGTCCTGGAGCGACCCGGGCGTCGTCAGCGCCTTCGAGACGGTGCGCGTGCCCTGCTCGTCGGCGACGACGCAGTCGGTGAACGTCCCGCCGATGTCCACGCCGATGCGATACCTCATGCCTGTTCCCGCCCCGGCGATCCTCTCACGTCAGCCCCACACCTCCTGCGCGGTCTCGACGACCAGGCGCAGCTTCGCGGCCTGCTGCTCGGGGGTGAGGTCGTTGCCCTCCAGCGTGGAGGCGAACCCGCACTGCGGCGAGAGGCAGAGCTGGTCGAGGTCGACGAAGCGGCTCGCCGCCTCGATGCGCCGCTTCAGGTCGTCCTTCGCCTCGAGCTCGCCGCTCTTCGTCGTCACGAGGCCGAGCACGACGAGCTTGCCCGGCGGCACGAAGCGCAGCGGCTCGAAGCCGCCGGAGCGCTCGTCGTCGTACTCGACGAAGAAGCCGTCCACGTCGAGCCCGCCGAAGAGCGCCTCGCCGACGAAGTCGTAGCTTCCCTCGGCGGCCCAGGCCGAGCGGTAGTTGCCCCGGCACATGTGCGTCGTGATCGTCATCCCCTCCGGCTTGTGGGCGAGAACGCCGTTGAGCCGCTCGACGAAGACGAGGTGCAGGTGGTCGGCGTCGTCGCCGCGGCGGGCGATCAGCTCGCGCTGGGCGGGGTCGTTGAGGATGGCGAGGCTCGTGTCGTCGAGCTGGAGGTACGTGCAGCCGAGGTCGTGCAGGGCCCGGACCTGCGCCACGTAGGCGGCGGTCACGTCCGCCCAGAACTCGTCGAGGTCGGGGTAGACGTCCGAGTCGATCGACTCGCGCCCCCCGCGTGCGTAGATCATGTTGAGCGACGGGATCGTCAGCTTCGGCACCGCCCGCGTGGTCAGGGAGCGGAGCGCGAGGAAGTCGTCCGCGAAGATCGGCCGCTCGAGGGTCACCTTGCCGTCGACGTGGAACGTGCCCTGGGCCGACACGATCGTCCTGCCGTCGGCGGTGTGGAACTCGACCGCCTGCCCCGACGGCGGCCGCTTGCTCATGCCGCCGAGCTGGAAGATGAAGTCCATGTGCCAGGACTGCCGCCGCAGCTCTCCGTCAGTCGCCGCCTGCAGCCCGACCTCCTCCTGCATCCGCACGACCTCGGCGATCGCCGCGTCCTCGACCGCACGCAGCTCCTCGGGCGAGATCTCGCCGGCGTCGCGGCGCTCGCGGGCCCGGAGCACCTCGGCGGGCCGCAGCAGGCTGCCGACGTGGTCGGCGCGGAACGGCGGCACGGTGCGGGTCACGCTCCCTCCCTCGCCTCGAGCAGCAACCAGCCGTCGCGCTCCGAGCGTGCGAACGTCGTCGCGAAGCCGCTCTCGCGGCTCATCCGCTCGACGTAGCCCGCCACCTCGTCCGCCCTCGGATCGTCGGGGCGAAGGGGCTCGGTGCTGCCGTCGGCCAGCATCATCGCCGGGACGAGCCCTGCGGCCGCGGTCCCGTCGGGCGCCACGTCGATGGTCGCGACGCCGGTGCGCCGCGCGTCGGCCCGGAACGGGAACAGCGGGAACGACTCGTCCTCGACATAGGACGACCGCTCGCCGAAGCGCGCCTGTCGCGCCGCGCGCTCCTCCGCCGACGGCGTCAGGGACACGAAGTGGTGGATCAACGCGCCGAGCCCGTAGTAGATCGGCTTGCCGCGGTACAGCTCGATCCCGCGCAGGCTGTGGTGGTGGTGGCAGACGACGGCGTCGGCGCCGTGCACGACGGCGTCGCGGGCGAGCTCGAGCTCGTACTCCTGCAACGCCTCGACCCAGCTCGAGTACCCCCAGTGGCACGCGACGACGAGGAAATCGGCCCCGGCGCGCGTCTCGGAGACGACGCGCCGAAAGCGCTCGAGGTCCTCGGGCATCGCGGCGGTCGTGACGACCGGGTCGATCCCGGGCTCCCAGAAGTTCGGGTCGGGGTCGGCGTAGAAGGTCCGCACCCTCAGCGGCGCCAGCCCCGGGCGCGACGGCCGCGCCTCGTAGCCGACCGGGTAGACGCTGCAGAAGCCGAGGAACGCGATCGTCAGACCGTTGCGCTCGACGATCGCGGGCCGC
>DATBMD010000164.1:0-10655 GCA_036555085.1 Gaiellaceae bacterium | reverse complement strand
GCGCGCAAGGCGGCGCTCGAGGAGCGGGTCGCCCGGCTCGGCCTCACGTCCGTGCGCTTCCTCGGCTACCAGCCGCGCGAGCTTCTGAGCGAGACGCTCTCCTCGGGCCACGTGCACGTGATCGGGCTCGGCGCGGGCCTCGCCGGGTACGTCGTCCCCAGCCGCGCCTACGGCGTGCTCGCCGCCGGCCGGCCCGTGATCGTCGCCGCCGACGAGGAGAGCGAGACGTCCGCGCTCGTCCGCGAAGCCGGGTGCGGCTGGGCGATCCCGCCAGGCGACCCCGCCGCTCTCGCCGACGCGATCCGCGAGGCGCACGCCTGCCGCGACGAGCTCGAGGAGCTCGGACGGCGCGGCCGGGAGCACGTCGTCGCCCACTACGACCGTGGGATCGCGGTTGAGCGCTACCGGGAGCTGCTTCTCTCTCTGCTCGAAGGCCGACCCTAGACTGCCGTCGGTGTTCGGAAAGGTACTGTTCTGGGGCTCGCTGGGAGCCCTCGCGTGGACGCACGCCGGCTACCCGCTCGCGGCGGGGCTGGCGGCCAGGCTGCGGCCCCGCCCGGTGCGCAAGGACCCCGCTGCGACCCCCAGCGTGGCGGTGATCGTCGCCGCGTACAACGAGGAGAGCGTGATCGAGCGGCGGCTCGAGAACCTGCTCGCGCTCGACTACCCGCCCGAGCAGGTCGAGATCGTCGTCGCCTCCGACGCGTCGACCGACGGCACCCACGCCCTCGTCGAGACGGTCGCCGCCCGCGAGCCGCGGGTGCGGCTGCTCGCGTGCCCCCGCGGTGGCAAGGTCGCGGCGCAGAACCGCGCAGTTCGCGAGACGTCCGGCGACGTCGTCGCCTTCTCCGACGCGAACGCGACGTGGGCGCCCGACGCGCTCCGCAAGCTGGTTGCGAACCTCGCCGACCCGGACGTCGCCTACGTCTGCGGCCGCATGCGCCTGCAGGCCGCCGACGGCTCGAACCAGGAGGGCCTCTACTGGCGCTACGAGCTCTGGCTGCGCGAGCAGGAGTCGAAGCTGGGCTCCGTCACGGGCGGCAACGGCTCAATCTACGCGCTCGACCGCGCCGACTACGCGGAGGTCGACCCGCGCTTCGGGCACGACCTCGCGTTCCCCTACCTGCTGGCGCAGCGCGGCCGCCGCGCCGTCTACGAGCCGGAGGCCGTCGCGTTCGAGAAGCCCACGCCGACCAACGAGACCGAGTACCGGCGCAAGGTGCGGATGTTCGAGCACTGCTGGCTGATCACCCTGCGCGGCCGGATGCTCCGCGGCCTGTCGCCCGAGTACCTGGCGCAGATCGTCTCTCACCGGGTGCTGCGCTACGGAAGCGGCGTGCTCCACGTCGTGCTGCTCGGGTCGAGCCTGCTCCTCGTCGGCAGCGGGCCCGTCTATGTGCTCGTGCTCGCCGGCCAGCTCGCCCTGCTTGCCGCCGCGGCCGCGGGCCAGCCGGTCGCCCGCTACTACGCGCTCGTCACCTGGGCGACCGCCGTCGCCCTCCGCAACTACCTCCGCCGCGGCGTCCCCGCGACGTGGGACGCCGCCGAAGGCACCCGGTGACCCGGACGTGGCCGACCGTTCGGATATCCAGGCACGGGCGTGTCGGATATCCTTTTCCCATGAAGACCACCGTCGACGTCGACCGTGAGCTCGCCACCAGGGCCGCTGAGATCCTGGGGACGAGCTCGCTCAAGGACACGGTCAACGGGGCTCTGAGCGAGGTTGTACGGGCCGAGGGTCGACGGCGGCTGGCGGCACGAGTGCGAGCGGGGACGCTTCCCGTCCCGACGCCGGCGGAGCTCGAGCGCCTGCGAGCTCCTCGGCTGCCGATCGGCGCTCTCTCCTCGCCGAAGGCGCGACGGCGCCGCAAACCCGCCGCGTGACAGCGGCTCTGGTCGACACGAGCGTTTGGGCACGACGATCGCAGCCGGCGGTCGGGGAGGAGCTCGCGCGCGCAATCGAAGCCGACGAGGTCGCCGTGATCCAGCCGATCGTGCTGGAGCTGCTCCGATCGGCGCGGGATGCCGCCGAGCTCGACGAGCTCGCGTTCGAGTACGACACGCTGCAGTGCCTCGACCTGACGAGCAACGCCGAGCGCCGCGCTCGGAGTCTCCAGCGTGCCCTGGCGCTCCGCGGCCACCACCGTGGTCCGTCGACGGTCGACTTGCTCGCCGCCGCCGCGGCGGCCGAGGTCGGCATCGAGCTGTGGCACTGTGACCGACACTTCGAGTTGATCGCCGAGCTGACCGACCAGCCGGTGCGGAGGCTCGGCACCTGAACCGCGTCGTGGACGTGGCGCTGGCGGGAACGGGCCTGGCGCTCGCGAGCCCGCTGCTCGCCGCAGCCGCCGTCGCGACGAAGCTCGAGGACGGCGGGCCCGTGCTCTACCGCCAGACTCGCGTCGGCAAGGGCGGCCGGGACTTCGAGCTGCTGAAGCTGCGCACGATGGTCGTCGGCGCGGAGACGGTGGGAGCGGGCTTCGCCGTCGACCGGGGCGACGCCAGGATCACGCGGGTCGGGAGGCTGCTGCGGCGGACGTCGGTCGACGAGCTGCCCCAGCTGTGGAACGTCGTGCGCGGCGACATGTCGATCATCGGCCCGAGGCCGACGCTCCGCTACCAGGTCGACACCTACGACGACCGCCAGCGCCGCCGGCTCGCCGTCAAGCCCGGCCTGACCGGTTGGGCCCAGGTGAACGGCCGGGCGGCGCTCCCTTGGGCCGAGCGGATCGAGCTCGACGTCTGGTACGTCGAGCACCGCAGCTGGAAGGTCGACCTCGGGATCCTGCTCCGCACCCCCCTGGCGCTGTTCGCAGGGACGTATCGGGGCGAGACGGGCGGCTGGCGACACTGAGCGAGGCGCTGGCGACCCATACGACTGCCGAGCGAGTCGGCCGGACGCTCGACCGGCTCGTGGACGGCGTGCTCCTGGCGCTGCTGGCGGCGGTCGGGATCTGGAACGCGTTCACGTACCCGCCGGACGGCGGCTACGACGCCGCCGAGCACCTGGCCTACGCGAGGGCCCTCGTCGAGGACGGGAGCATCCCCGGGGAGGGCGCGTTCTACACGCCGCCCGGGTTCTACGTGGTCGCCGGCGCGGCCACGAAGGTCGGCGAGGCGCTCGGCCTCGAGGACCCGGAGCGTGCCGCCCAGCTCGTGAACGCGCTGCTCGCGGTCGGTACCGCCGCGCTGCTCCTCGTCCTCGCGCGGCTCGTCTTCCCGGGCAGGCCGGTGCTGCGCTGGTCGGCCCTGGGCTTCTTCGTCTGCTGCCCCCTCGTGCTGAAGACGGCGGCGATGTTCCATCCGCAGACGCTGGCGCTCTTCGTCTCGACCGCGGCGCTCACCTTCGCGGCCTGGATGATCGTGCGCCGCCGCTACGACTGGTGGGCGTGGCTCGGCCTGGCGGCGCTGCTCGGCGCCGGGCAGCTGGTGCGCTCGGTCTCGATCTGGACGTTCGGCGCCGTCCTGACCGCCTTCGTGGTCGTGCTCGTGACGAGGCCCGAGGACCGCCGGCCGGTCGGCCGCGCGCTCGCGGTCGTCCTCGT
The DNA here is from genome assembly GCA_036555085.1 of Gaiellaceae bacterium. GTDB lineage: Bacteria > Actinomycetota > Thermoleophilia > Gaiellales > Gaiellaceae > Gaiella. The sequence goes on along the minus strand of DATBMD010000164.1, from coordinate 7,110 downwards.
CGCCGCGATCGTCCTCCCGTTGCCGTGGTACGTCCATCTGCAGCGCTCCACGGGCAGCTCCATCTTCGGGCGCTCCGGCACGTCGGTGCCGCTCCGGGACCGGTGGCCCGGCTCGTTCTACGTCAGCCCAGGGCTGCCCGACGTGATCACGCACCCGCACCGGCAGGCGCTCCCGCCAAGGTTCTTCCCGGTCGTCTACACGGAGACCTGGGGCGACTACTTCGGCATCTGGTCGTGGGGGCCCGGGCGCCCGGACCTGACGGATGCGGTCAACGACCGGCTCGTGCTGCAGAGCGTCGTCGGGGCGCCGCTGACGGCCGTCGCCTTCGCGGGCTGGTTCGCGCTCGTCGCGCTCACGCTCCGGCGGTTGCGAACGCGCGCCGAGCTGGTGCTCCTGACGCTGATGCCGCTCGCCGCGATCCTCGGCACGCTCTACTACGCCGTCCGCAACCCGACGCCGGACGGAGACGTCGTCAAGGGCCTCTTCATGCTCACCGCCGTCCCCGCCTGGGCGCTCGGCTTCGGGCTCGTCGTCGACGCCGTTGCCGCTCGCAACAGGACGGCCGGGATCGTGCTCGGAGCGCTGCTCGCGGCCTGCGGCGCCGTCGCGCTCGCGTTCGCGGTCGCATGAGCACGGTCGACGCCGAGCGCCGGTCGGAGTGGCCGTACGTGAAGGGAGGCGCGGCGGCGGTCGCGCTGCTGGTCGTGGTGATGCTCGTGGGCTGGGGCATCTACTCGGCCGTCGACGAGGACATGGACCAGTTCGAGCTGATGGTGCGCTGCCTCGAGAACGAGAAGGGCCTCGGCCACACGGAGCCGTCCGGCGACCTCGTCGCGGCCACCGCCGACCTCGGCGCGCTCGCGACGATCGTCGAGACCAACCCGGTCACGATCGCGGTCTCGAGCAGCGAAGACAGGGCGGAGCGCGTCGCCGAACGCTACCGGGCGGTCGGAGGCGACCTGACCGGACGGCTCGAGGTGCGCAGCACCTCGGTCTACCTCTGGGAGCGGCCGGCCTCGCCGACGCAGCGGCAGACGCTCTACGACTGCACCTACTGATGACGTCCGTGGCTCGAGACGGCGCGCGCGGGAGCCTGGTCGAGGCGCGCTGGGAGCGGCTCGCGACCGCCGTCCTCCTCGCCGCCGTCGCCGCCGTGCTCGTCTGGAACGTCGCCGCCTACCCCTGGGAGCGGAGCTACGACGCGAACGCGAGCACCCTCTACGTCCAGACGCTGCGCGAGGACCACCGGCTTCCCGACGAGGACGACACCCCCGTCTGGCACAACCCGCCGCTCTTCTACGCGGTCGCCGGCGTCCTCCAGGCGGCCGCCGATGCCGTCGGCGTCGAGCCGCAGGCCGCGGTTCAGCTGCTCAGCGCGGCGGCGATCGCGACCATTGTCCTGCTCGTCCTCCTGCTCGCCCGGGAGCTGTTCCCGGCCGACCCGCTGCTGCGGCTCTCGGCCGTCGCGGCCGCGGCGTGCACGCCGGTGCTGCTTCGGGCCGGGGCGCTCTACCACCCGGAGGCGCTCGCGACCGCGCTCACCACGGGCGGCCTCTACGTGCTCGTGCGGGCGCTCGCGCGCGACCGCCCGACGGTGACGGCCGGCTGCGTGAGCGGGATCCTGCTCGGGCTGGCGAACCTCACGCGCACCTGGGCGCTGGCCGCGCTGGCGGCCGCGCTGATCGCGCTGATCGTCGACGCCGGCTGGCGTCGCCGGCCCGGATCGGCGCGGATGGCCGCGGCGCTGGCAGTGGCAGCGGGCGTCCTGCTCGTGCCGTGGCTCGCCTACAAGTGGTCGGCGCACGGCAGCCCGCTCGCCTACAGCCGGCCGGTCCCGGCTCAGTGGCTCCCCTCCGGGCGTCCCGCGTCGTTCTGGCTCGACCCGGCGCTGCCCGACCTCTTCACGCGCCCGTACGCGCCGCACTTCACGAATCGGCTCCTACCCGTCGTCTACGCGGACTGGTGGGGCGACTACTGGCGCTCGTGGGAGGTGCCGCGCCGGCTCCTCAACCGGCCGGCGGAGCTGCCCGACCGGTACGAGCGCCCGCTCGTCGTGCAGTCGTTCGTCGGGCTGGCGCCGACCGCGGCGGCGCTCGCCGGGTTCGTCGCGCTGGCGCTGCTCGCCGTGCGACGTCGCGACACCGCCCTGGTCGCGCTGCTGCTCTCGGGCGCGCTGCTCGCGCTCTCGTTCGTCGCGTTCCTCGTGCGCTACCCCAAGGTCGACGGCGACAACATGAAGGCGCTGTACGTGCTCAACGCGGCGCCGGTCGTCGCCGTCTGCGTCGGCTTCTCGTTCGCGTGGCTGCTGCGACGAGGCCCGCTCGTGCGTGCGCTCGCGCTCGTCGTGTTCGGCGTCGCGTTCGCCGCCACGTTCGCGTTCGCACTCCTGCCGGCCTGAGCGGCGCGCCGCCTGGTCCGCTGGCTAACCTCCCCGCGATGCGCTACCTCGTCACCGGCGCGGCCGGCTTCATAGGCTCCCACGTCGCCGACGCCCTCGACGCGTCGGGGCACGACGTCCTGCGGCTGGACGCGTTCACCGACAACTACGACGTCGTCCGCAAGCGGGAAAACGTCGGCGACGCCGAAGCGGTCGAGCTCGATCTCGCGACAGCGGGCGACGAGCTGGCGCACCTCGTCGAGGGCGTCGACGGGATCTTCCATCTCGCGGGTCAGCCCGGGGTCCGCTCGAGCTTCGGGCCCGACTTCGCGCTCTACGTCGAGCGCAACGTGGTCGCGAGCCAGCGGCTGTTCGAGGCGGCGGCCCTGCACGGGATTCGCGTCGTCTTCGCCTCGTCGTCGTCCATCTACGGGGATGCCGAGGCGCTGCCGACGCCCGAGGGGGCGGCGGCGAGGCCGATCTCGCCCTACGGAGTCACCAAGCTCGCCTGCGAGCACCTCGCCTTCGCGCTCGGCCGCACCGCGGGCCTGGAGGCGGTCGGGCTGCGGTACTTCACCGTCTACGGCCCGCGGCAGCGGCCGGACATGGCGTTCACCCGGCTGCTCGAGGCGCTTGCCGACGGCGGCACGTTCCCGCTGCTGGGCGACGGCTCGGCCGCTCGCAGCTTCACCTACGTCGCCGACGCGGTCGGCGCCACCCTCTCGGCCATGGAGCACGGCCGGGCGGGCGAGCTCTACAACGTCGGCGGCGGCGAGACGGCGACGATGGCCGAGGCGATCGCCCTCGCGGAGCAGATCTCGGGCCGGAGGCTCGCGCTCGAGCGGCACGGCGCCGCCGCAGGGGACGTCAGGCGCACCGGCGCGGACGTCTCGAAGGCGGCGACCGAGCTCGGGTGGGCCCCCACGACGTCGCTGGCCCACGGCCTCGCGGCCCAGTGGGAATGGGTCGCTGGTAGGGTCGCGCCTCGGTGAGCGCCACGCGGCCGCAGCCGGTTCCCGAGCCGGACCTCGACGCCGAGCGGGAGGTCGACCTCCGGTCGGCGTGGCGCCGCATCGCCGAGCGCTGGTGGCTGCCCGTCGCGGGCGCGATCCTCGGCGCGATCGTCGGGCTGCTGGTCGCCGTCGGCGGCGGCGACAACTACCGCGCGACCGCCCTGCTGTACCTCGGGCAGCCGTTCACGCCCAACGCGGGCGGCCAGATCCAGAGCCTCGCAACCAACCCGCGGACGGTGAGCGAGATCGTCCGCTCGGAGGCGGCGCTCAAGCGCGCGGCGGCCGCGGCGGACATCCCCGTCTCGCAGCTGCGCGGCAACGTCTCGACGCAGACGATCACGCAGGCAGGGGTGCCCCGCAATCAGTCGGCGCTCGTGGAGGTCGGCGTCGACGCCTCGGCCCCGGGCAAGGCCGAGCGCGCGGCGAACAGCCTCGTCCAGACGGTGGTCGACTCCGTCGCCCAGTACGTGCTGACGAAGATCGACCTGCTGCGGGAGCGGATCGCCGCCGACCAGGAAGGGCTCGAGGCGGCCAGCGACCGGATCAACGCCGCCCTCGAGCAGCAGCGGGAGGTGATCGAGAACCCGTCGCTCTCGCTCACCGAGCGGATCCTCGTCCAGCAGAACGCGAACAACACGCTCAACTTCTACGAGGCTCGCCAGTTCAACCTGCGCGCCGACCTGAACGAGGCGCAGCAGCTGCTCTCCCTGGCCGAGGACGTCGAGCAGAGCCGCGTGGTGCAGCAGGCGGTCGCTTCGAAGCAGACGGCCACCTCGAGCCGCAACGGCGCCGCCATCGGCGCCCTGATCGGCCTGCTCGTGGGCGCGCTCGCCGCGTACCTGGCCGACCCGTGGCTGGCGCGCAGGCAGCGCGCAGCCGCGACGTAGACTCCGGCGTCATGGTCGAGGGCAAGCGGGTCGCGGTCGTCGTGCCCGCCCACGACGAGGAGCGGCTGATCGCGGAGACGCTCGAGGGGATCCCCGATTTCGTCGACCGCGTCTACGTGGTCGACGACGCCTCGACCGACGCGACGGCGGAGCGGGCGCGTGCCGCCGGCGATCCGCGCGTCGAGGTGCTCGTCCACGAGCGGAACGGCGGCGTCGGCGCGGCCATCGTCACGGGCTACCGCCGCGCCCTCGCCGACGGCATCGACGTCGCGTGCGTGATGGCGGCGGACAACCAGATGGACCCGAGCGAGCTGTCCTCGTTCGTCCAGCCGGTCGCGCGCGACGAGGTGGACTACGCGAAGGCGAACCGCCTCTTCACGGGCGAGGCGTGGCAGGTGATCCCGCGGACGCGCTACCTCGGAAACGCGATCCTCTCGTTCCTGACGAAGATCGCCTCCGGCTATTGGCACGTCGCCGACTCACAGGCCGGCTACACCGCGCTGTCGGGCGTCATCCTCGCACGGCTCGACCTCGAGCGGATCTACCCGCGCTACGGCTTCCCGAACGACATGCTCGTCCACCTGAACGTCGCCGGCGCCCGCGTGCGCGACGTACCCTCGCGACCGATCTACGGCGTCGGCGAGAGCTCGGGCATTCGCCTCCGGCGCGTCGTCCCCGCGATCTCCTGGCTCCTCTTCAAGGGGTTCTGGTGGCGGCTCAAGGAGAAGTACGTGATCCGGGACTTCCACCCGCTGGTCTTCTTCTACGTGCTCGGCGCGCTGATGACGTTCGCCGGGCTGGTGCTCGGCCTCGTCGTGGCGATCTCGCGCCTCTTCTTCGGCAACGAGATCACCACCCCGACGGTCGTCCTCGTCGCGCTCCTGCTCATCTCGGGCACGCAGTTCACGCTCTTCGCGATGTGGTTCGACCAGGAGTCGAACAAAGAGCTCCGCTGAACGGCCTGACAAGCTATAGTTTGTCGGCGAATCACGCACCGACAATCTAGAGCTTGTCGAGAATCTCCAGAGCGACAATCTATGGATTGTCGAATCTGCTAGTCTAGGGTCATGCGCGAAGCAGCAGCTCTCTCTCGGAAGGCTCTCGACAAGCGGCTCGCCGACTGGCGCAATCTTCCCCCTGCACCCGCTCGCGGCTGGATTCGCGCTCTTCGCGACTCGCTCGGGATGTCCTCGGCCGACCTCGCCTCCAGGCTCGGAACCAGCCGTCAAGCGGTCCTGCAGATGGAGCGCTCCGAAGCGGACGGCTCTATCCGGCTCGACACGCTGAGACGTGCGGCTGAAGCTCTGGACTGCCGGCTCGTCTATGCGCTCGTTCCAAACCAGAGCCTCGAGGAGACCGTCGATCGTCGCGCCCGCGAGGTGGCTGCAGAGGAACTAGGCCGGGTCCGTAACACGATGGCTCTCGAGGACCAGGCCGTAGACGCCGGTGATGACAACTGGCTCGTCGACGAGCTCGTGGACGAGCTGAAGAAGTCGCGCCGCCTCTGGCGTCGGTAGATGCATTTCCTCGCCGGCGGCGGGGACGGCCAGACGCCGCTCGACGGAGACGAGGCAGCCGGGCTGATCCCCACGTGGGTCGCAACCCGTGGGGACGTGAACCAGGCGGAGGCGGGGAATATCGCACGCGGCCTCCTGTGGGTCGGCAGGTCGCGTCCGTCGACGGCCGACATTCTCGAAGAGAGGTTCATCCGCCGGCTGCACGAGCGGATGCTCGGGGACGTCTGGCGCTGGGCGGGTACGTACCGGACGTCGAACAAGAACATCGGCGTCGACTACTGGCTGATCGCGGAGCAGCTCGGCCAGCTTCTCGCGGACTGCAGGTACTGGTTGGAGAACGGCACCTACGAGCCCGACGAGCTCGCGGTTCGCTTCCACCATCGCCTCGCCGCAATCCATCCGTTCCCGAACGGGAACGGCCGCCTGGCGCGCGCGATCGCCGACGAGCTCATCGTCGCGCTTGGCGGGAGGCGCTTCTCGTGGGGCGCGGGAATTGCCGCCGCGGGTCCCGCCGAGGCGCGGCGCGCCTACATCGAGGCGCTTCACGTCGCGGACGACGGCGACCTTGCGCCGCTACTCGAATTCGCGCGGTCATGAGCGGCTTGTGGCCGGCTCGGCGCGGGCGTAGGCTCGCGGTGACCAGCCTTGCCGCCTAACGAGAGGAGAGCCCCATGTCGAGCACCGCCACGGAGACCGCGCGCAAGCTGGCCGACGCGCCCGCCTCGTACTTCAAGGCCGTCGACGCGCTCGACGTCGACGCCGTCCTGACCCACTTCGCCGAGACGGCCACGCTCACCGTCCAGACCGCCCACGTGACGTTCAGCGGCTCGGAGGAGATCCGTCAGATGTTCACGGGGTTCTTCGCCGACTGGGACTCGATGGTGCACTCGATCACGAATCTCGTCGTCGACGCCGACGCCGGAAAGGTCGCCACCGAGCAACGCGTCACGTTGACGCGCGACGGCTCGACCGAGATGCACAACTGCAACTTCTTCGAGGTCGGTGACGACGGGAAGTTCACGCGCGTGATCATCTGGATGGACGGCACGAACCCGCTCAACTGACATCACGAGGACTTCGCTCTCGATCGATCTTGGCAAGGCGGCTGCGGCCGCCAAGGTGCTGGGCACGACGACGCTGACGGCGACGATCGACGCAGCGCTTGGCACGGTGCTCGACCTCGACCGCCGCCGGCGCCTCGTCGACCGCATCCGCCGCGACGGCGGCATTGGTCACGCAGACGACGAGCGGCGGCGTCTCCGGGCGCCCTGACGGCGCGAGCCGCTCAGCCGATGTTGCCGGCGGCGCCCGCCGC
>DATBMD010000017.1:0-9667 GCA_036555085.1 Gaiellaceae bacterium | reverse complement strand
AGAGCCTTCGCGGCGTCGGCTCTAGAGTTCCACCGCGCACCGTGAAGCTGATCGAGCCGTCCACCGAGCAGGTCCTCGCGTACTGCAGCCGCGATCCGATCGAGCGCGTGTTCCTGGAGGACGTCGCACGGCGCGGCCACGGGCGCTTCGCGGCCCTCGTCGACGACGACGAGCTGGCGGCGCTTTGCCATCTGGGGACGAACGTCGTCCCCTCGGGAACGGGTTGCGCGGTCTTCCGGGAGGTGACGCTCCGGTCCGGCGCCCGGATGGTGATCGGCGAGCAGCACGCGGTGACGGCGTTGTGGGACGCGGTCGGGAGCAAGCTGGGGCCGCCGCGCGACGACCGGCCGGGGCAGCCGGTGTACGCGATCGCACAGCCCCCGGAACCGGGGAGGACCCGCCTGCGGCCGGCGACGGCGCGCGACCTCGACCTGCTCGTCCCCGCCTGCGCCGCCTCGCATTACGAGGAGCTCGGCGTCGACCCGCTGCGCCGCGACCCCGACGGCTTCCGCTGGCGCACGCGCGCCCAGATCGAGGAGGGCCGCTCGTGGGTGTGGATCGAGCACGGCGTGATCCGCTTCAAGGCCGAGGCCTCCGCCTGGACTCCGTCGGCCGTGCAGCTGCAGCAGGTGTGGACCGACCCCGAGGCGCGCCGGCAGGGCTTCGCCTCCCGCGCGCTCCGGGACCTCGTGCGCCTGCTGCTCGAGCGCGTCCCGGCCGTGTGCCTCTTCGTGCGGACGGACAACGCGCCGGCGATCGGGCTCTACGAGGCGATCGGGATGCGGCGCGTGCTCAGCTACCGCAGCGTCCTCCTGTGACCCCATGCGGACGCTGATCCTGGCGCGGCACGGGCACGCGCTCTCGAACGCGCTCGACGTCGTCAGCTGTACGCCGCCGGGTGACGGTCTCTCCTCGCGCGGCATCGACGAGGCGCTCGCGCTGCGGGAGGCGCTCGCCGGCGAGGCGATCGCGCTGGGCGTCGCGACGGAGCTCAGGCGCACCCAGGAGACGCTCGACCTCGCGCTCGCCGACCGTGCCGTGCCACGGCTCGTTCTCCCCGGCCTCAACGAGATCGACTTCGGCCGCTTCGAGGGCGGTTCGCTGACGACGTACCGCGAGTGGGCGTGGTCGACCGAGCCGGACGTGGAGTGCCCCGGCGGCGGCGAGAGCCGCGCGAGCGCCGCCGCCCGCGTGGCGAACGCGCTCGCGACCCTGCTCGCACGCGCCGAGGAGACGATCCTCGCGATCGGCCATTCGCTGCCGATCCGGTACGTGCTCGACGCCGCGGACGGCCGCTTCCCGGCGCCGCGGATCGAGCACGTCGAGCACGCGGCCCCCTACCGGCTCGGACGCGAGAGCGTCGACACGGCCAAGGAGACACTGCGCGTCTGGAGCGAGTCGCCGCGCTTCTGATGCCCCAAAAGGTGGATGAGCGCCGGTAGCGGCGCGCCGATGATCCGTGGGATGAGGGCTCTGCGGTTCCTCTCCCTGTGGCTGTTCGCCTCGCTTGCCGCGGCCGTGCTGCTTGCCGGCTGCGGCGGCACCACCGACCAGCTCGACCCGTTGGCGCTCGCGGCCGAGCGGACGTCGAACGCCGACTCGGCCCGCTTCGAGATGACGATGGAGATGGCGGGAGCGGGTCAGGCGTTCGCGGCGACCGCTTCCGGCGCGGTCGACAACGCCACGCAGCGCGCGACGATGAGCATGGATCTCTCGGGCCTGGGACAGGCCTTCGGCGCGCCGGCGGGCGCCGGGTCGATGAGCATGGACATGGTCATGGACGGCCAGGTCATCTACATGCGCTTCCCGCTGCTGACGCAGATGCTCCCCGGCGGCAAGCCGTGGGTACGGCTCGACCTCGTCGAGCTCGCAAAGCGCGGCGACTTCGACCTCGGGCAGCTCCAGTCGTTCTCCGAGAGCGACCCGCGGCGGACGCTCGACTACCTGCGGGCCGTGTCCGGCGAGATCGAGACCCTCGGCTCCGAGCAGGTGCGCGGTGTCCAGACGACGCACTACCGCGCGGTCGTGAACCTGCGGAAGTACCCCGAGCTCGTGCCCGACGCCCAGCGCGAGTCCGTGCAGGAGGCGGTCGACCGCCTGATCGAGCAGGTGGGGATCGGCGCCGTCCCGGTCGACGTCTGGATCGACGGCGACCAGCTCGTCCGCCGAATGGTGATGGAGTTCGACGTCGCCGCCGGCACGACCCCGGTCGCGTCGAAGGTGACGATGGAGATGTTCGACTACGGCGTGCCGGTCTCGGTCACCGCGCCGCCGGAGGCCGAGGTCTCCGATCTGACGGCGCTGCTGCCGAGCCCGTAGTCCTCAGGCGGCCGGGCCGGCCCGCGCGTCGGTCACAATGGCGTCGTGCCTCGCGTGGACGACGTCCTCGCCCGAGTCGCCGCCCAGATCCGCGACCTCGAGCTGATCCCGGCGGGCGGCGAGGTGACCTGCCTCGTGTCGGGCGGGGCCGACTCGACCTGCCTCTGGCACGCGCTCGGCGCCCTCGGCTACCGCGTCTCGGCGTTGCACGTCCATCAGGGCGTCCGCGGCGCCGACGCCGACGCCGACGCGCGCCACTGCCGCGACGTCCTGGGGGCAGAGGTCGTCTCCGTGCCGCCCGCGGCCACCGAGGCGGCCATGCGCGAGCTCCGTTACGCCGTGGCGCCCGGCCGGCTGCGGGCCACGGGTCACACCGCTTCCGACCAGGTGGAGACCGTCCTCTACCGCCTCGTCTCCAGCGGCAGCACGCGCGGGATCAAGCCCAGGCGCGAGGACGGGGTCGTGCGCCCGCTGCTGCGCGTCTGGCGCGAGGAGACGGCCGCGTACTGCCGAGCCCACGCCCTGCCGGTTCGCGAGGACGCCACCAACGCCGCCACGGCGCGCGGGCTGATCCGGGAGGAGGCGCTGCCGCTCCTGCGGCGGCTGCACCCGGGCGCCGACGCGAACCTGCTCGCGCTGGCCGACGAGCGTCCTCGCCTGCCGCGCGCGCTCGAGCGCTCGCTCGTCGAGCTGCTGTCCTCGCGGGCAGGGTCGAAGTGGGCGGATCTCGGCGGCGGCCTGCGGGCCGTGCGGGAGTACGACACGCTCAGGATCGAAGGCGAGGTTCAGTGGGGCCCGTGGTCGCTCTCCGCCGAGCGCCCCGGCTTGGTCGTTCGCGCCCGACGCCCGGGCGACCGGCTCGCAGGGCGGCGCAAGAAAGTGCAGGATCTGCTCGTGGACGCGAAGGTGCCCCGGGCGCAGCGTGACGACTGGCCGATCGTCGTCTGCGGCGACGAGGTCGTCGCCGTGCCGGGGGTCGCCGAAGCGCCCGGCTGGGAGGGTGTCGTCAGCGCGAAGGCTTCGCCGTGACTCGCCCGGCGGGAGTCGGCGCCGGCGAGGGGCGCGAGGCGGTCGAGCACGGGGTGGGGGAGATCCTGATCGAGGCCGAGACCCTCCAGGCGCGGATCGAGGAGCTCGGCGTGGAGATCTCGGCGGACTACGACGGGCGCGACCTGCTGCTCGTGGGCGTCCTGAAGGGCGCCGTCTTCTTCATGGCCGACCTGATGCGGCAGCTCAGCGTCCCGTGCGAGATCGACTTCATGGCGATCTCGAGCTACGGCGCCGCCACCGACTCGTCAGGCGTCGTCCGGATCCTCAAGGACCTCGACATCAACATCGCCGACCGGGACGTCCTCGTCGTCGAGGACATCATCGACTCCGGCCTCACGCTCTCGTACCTGATGCGAAACCTGCGCGCCCGCAAGCCGGGGACCCTCGAGATCTGCGCCCTGCTCACGAAGCCCGAACGGCGGGAGATCGACGTGCCCGTGCGCTACGTCGGCTTCGAGATCCCCAACCGCTTCGTGATCGGCTACGGGCTCGACTACGCCGAGCGATACCGCAACCTTCCCTACATCGGCGTGCTCCATCCCGATTTCGTGCCGGACGGCACGTAACCGCGCGCCAATCTGGAATTCGCAAAGGGTGCTGCTACCCTCCGACCAGTGAACCGGTTCTTCCGCTCGGCGCTTTTTCCGCTGATCGTGATCGTCCTGCTCGTCTACCTGGCGAGCCAGACGCTGATCCCACGGCGGAACGACGAGCGCAAGCTCACCACCTCGGAGCTGATCCAGCAGACGAAGGACGGCAACGTCGAGGAGGTCACGTTCAACCCGAACCGGCACCAGATCGCGGCGACGCTGAGCACCGGTCAGAAGGTGAAGGTCTACTACGCGACCGACCAGGCTCAGTTCGACTACCAGAAGATCCTGCAGGACGAGAACGTCAAGTTCGACTCCAAGGGCGTCGGCTCGAGCTGGTGGAGCTCGCTGCTGATCTCGCTGCTGCCGTTCGTGCTCCTGATCGGCTTCTGGATCTTCCTGATGAACCAGGTCCAGGGCGGCGGCTCGAAGGTGATGAGCTTCGGCAAGAGCCGTGCGAAGCGGATGTCGCCGGACTCGCCCAAGGTGACCTACAAAGACGTCGCGGGCGCCGACGAGGCGGTCGAGGAGCTTCACGAGATCAAGGAGTTCCTCGAGAACCCCAAGAAGTTCCAGGCGCTCGGCGCGCGGATCCCCAAGGGCGTGCTCCTCTACGGGCCGCCCGGGACCGGCAAGACCCTGCTCGCCCGGGCGACGGCCGGTGAGGCCGGCGTCCCGTTCTTCTCGATCTCCGGCTCCGACTTCGTCGAGATGTTCGTCGGCGTCGGCGCCTCGCGCGTACGCGACCTCTTCGAGCAGGCCAAGCAGGCGAGCCCCTGCATCATCTTCATCGACGAGATCGACGCCGTCGGGCGGCATCGCGGCGCCGGCCTGGGCGGCGGCCACGACGAGCGCGAGCAGACGCTGAACCAGCTCCTCGTCGAGATGGACGGGTTCGAGCTGAAGGACAACATCATCCTGATCGCGGCCACCAACCGGCCCGACATCCTCGACCCGGCGCTGCTGCGCCCCGGCCGCTTCGACCGGCAGATCGTCGTCGACCGCCCCGACCGCAAGGGCCGGCAGCAGATCCTGGAGGTGCACGCGAAGGGCAAGCCGCTCGGCAAGGAGATCGACCTCGACGTCCTCGCAGCCGGGACGCCCGGCTTCACCGGCGCCGACCTGGCCAACGTGATCAACGAGGCGGCGCTGCTCGCCGCCCGCCGCGGCGAGAAGACGATCGGACAGTTCGAGCTCGAGGAAGGGATCATGCGCGTGATCGCAGGCCCGGAGAAGAAGTCGCGGCTCTTCTCCGAGAAGGAGCGGAAGATCACCGCCTACCACGAGATGGGCCACGCGCTCGTCGGCTTCTTCCTCGACGAGACCGACGAGGTGCACAAGATCTCGATCGTCAGCCGCGGCCAGGCGCTCGGGTACACGATCTCGCTGCCGAGCGAGGATCGCTACCTGACCACCAAGGGCACCCTGATGGCCCAGATGGCGATGGTGCTCGGGGGCCGCGCCGCCGAGGAGCTCGTCTTCCACGAGGTGACGACCGGCGCCGCCAACGACCTCGAGAAGGTCACGGCCACGGCGAAGTCGATGATCATGCGCTTCGGCATGAGCGAGAAGCTCGGCCCGCGCGTGCTCGGGCGCAACCACGACATGCCGTTCCTCGGCCGCGAGATGTCCGCCGAGCCGGACTACTCGGACGAGATCGCGAAGGAGATCGACGACGAGATCCGCCGCGTGATCGAGGAGGCCCACGACACGGCCACGCGCGTCCTGCGCGACCACATGGAGGACCTGCACCGGCTGTCCGGGATCCTGATCGAGCGCGAGACGATCGACAAGGATCAGTTCGAGCGCCTGCTGGCGGGCGAGGACGAGGAGTCCGTCTTCGCCGAGGACCAGGCCCCGGCCGAGGCGCCGAAGCCCGAGCCGGAGCCGGAGAAGAAGCCGGCGCTGAAGCCGCAGCCGAGGCCCCTGCCCGGCGCGGCGATGCAGCCGCCCCCCGAGGGCGCGGCCAGTTGACCGTGGGGGAACCCCATGGTTCCCCCACGAGCCCCCTCCTTCTTCGCTCCGCATAGGAGGCAGCGCGCCTGGCCTCCCGGCCGGCGAAGCCGGCCTCCGGCCGCTCACCGTCCTTCACGGGACGACTGTCTCTAGGCGAGGGTTCCCGCTACCGGCGAGCCGGCCTGGAGCACGAGGCGGATACGGTCTCCGTCCAGCAGGATGCTCGGGTCGGCCAGCGGGTCGCCGTCGACGATCAGCAGGTCGGCGGCTGCGCCCGGGGCGATCGCGCCCACCTCGCCGTCCAGGCCGCACGCCGTCGCCGCCCCGGACGTCGCCGCCACGAGGCCCTGCATCGGCGTCAGGCCGCCCTCGACCATCCGCACCAGCTCGAGCGCGTTGCGCCCCGGCGGGTGGGAGTCGAACCCCATCGCGAGCGTGACGCCGGCAGCGTGCGCGGCGACGAGCGTCAGGTACGCCTCCTCGCGCTGCCGCTTCGCCTGCTCCACGAGCGCGCACGGGTACTTCTCGGCGTGATCCTCCGAGACGTCGTGGAACGTCGAGAGCGTCGGCACGAGCACCTGGCCGGCGGCCGCCATCCGCGCCAGCAGCGCGGGCTCTCGGTGCAGCGAGAGGCCGTGCTCGACGGTGTCGACGCCGGCCTCGATCGCGGCCTTCGTGCCGGCGAGGCCTTCCGCGTGGGCCGCCACGCGCTTGCCCAGCCGGTGCGCCTCCTCGACGACCACGGCGAGCTCGGCCGCCGTCAGCTGCGCCGGCTCCGGGTCCTCGAGCACGACGCTCCTGGCGCCGGTCGCCATCACCTTGACGAAGTCGGCGCCCATCATGAGCTGCTCGCGCACCGCCTTGCGCACCTCGTCGGGGCCGTCGGCGGCGCGATACATGCTCGTGAAGATCCGAACGCCAGGGCCGGTCGCGGAGACGATCCGGCCGCACGTCAAGATGCGCGGGCCTGGGCAGAGCCCCAGCGCCACTGCCTGCCGGAGCTGGAGCGCGTGGTCGTCCATGCTGCCGACGTCGCGCACCGTCAGCACGCCCGCGTCGACGAGCGCCCGCGACGTGTTCGCGAGCTCGAAGTAGCGCACGGCGCCGGCGCGCGGCTCCTCGCCGCGCTTCGGCGGCGGCAGGACGTCGTAGGCCGAGAGATGGACGTGCGCGTCGACAAGCGCCGGCAGCACCGTCAGCCCCGCCGCGTCGATCGTCTCGCGGCCCGGGTCGGAGGGGCTCTCGGCGCCGGAGGCGACCTCGGCGATGCGGCCGTCGACGATCCGCACCATCGCCCGCTCGACCAAGCCCCCGCGGCCGTCGAGCACGCGCGCGTTCGCAACGAGCAGCTCGGTCATGTGCCGCGAGACTCTCGCACGCCTCAGGCGGTGCGGCGCGCGAGGCCGAGCACGAGCACGAGCGCTGCGAGGGCGGCCGCCGCGCCGAGCGCCTCGAGCCACAGGCCCTCGCCGCCGGCCGCGTCGACGAGGGCGAGCATCACGGCTCCGAGCAGCATCCCGAGCAACGCCAGCAGCGTCACGAACGCGACCCGGCGGGCGATCGCGCCGGCCTCCTCCGCGATCGCCGCGCGGAGCTCGAGCGACCAGTAGGCGAGCTCCGCCGTCATCAGCAGCGCGGCGGCGACGAGCGGCGCCCGGGCGTCCACTGCGATCCCGTCGACTCCGAGGAAGACCGCGTACTCCGCCCCGAGCAGCGCCAGCGCGACCGGGATCGCGCTCGGCCACCCCGCGGCCAGGCCCACGGCCAGCGTGAGCACCGCGAGCACACCGATCGCGAGACAGCCCCAGCCCGTCGCGGTCTCGGCGGCCAGTGCGATCCAGAGTGCCAGCCCGGTCGCGGACACGACGGCCGCGGCCCCGATCGTCACCGACGTGCGAGCAGCGCGCGGCGCCGGTACGTCCTCACCCCCTCGAGCGCGGCGTCGAGCGTCGTCTCGTCCCCCCACCGGGCGACCGCGACGCCGAGGCGCTGGTAGCGCGAGCGGAGCTCCTCCCGGCGGAGCAGCCAGAGCCGGTAGGCGAGCCGGTCGAGGTCGCTCGCGCCCGGCTCGACGAACGCCACGGGCGAGACCTCGACGACGACGAGGTCGTAACCGCGGGCGCGCAGGTCGATCAGCGCGTTGACCGCGCGCGGGTCGAGCAGCGGCGTCACCGCAACGACGAGCGCTTTGGGCGGCAGCGTGCGCGCCGGGATCACGTTGACGTCCTTCCAGGCGTAGCTGAACTCGACCTCGGTCTCGAGCACCGCGTCGACGAGACGGTGGCGCTGGGCGATCCCCATGCCCGGCATCAGCCAGCGGAGGATGCCGCCGAACGTCACCAGGCCGACCCGGTCGCGGCGGTCGAGGTACCGCGTGGCGAGCGTCGCCGTCGCGCGAACGGCGAGGTCGAGCGTGCTCTCGTCGAGCCGGCGCGCCTCCGCGAACGAGTCGAGGAACAGGATGACGTCCGTGTTCCGCTCCGGATGCCGCTCGTTGACGATCAGCTCGCCGCGGCGGGCGCTGGCGCGCCAGTTGATCGCGCGGACGCGGTCGCCCGGCTCGAACGGGCGCGTGTCGGCGAACTCGAGGCCGTCGCCCTTCACGCGCGCCACCTCGTTGCCCGTGTACACCTGCGTCTCGAACGGCGCCACCAGCGCACGGAGCCGCTCGGCACGGGGGTACACCTTCAGCGGGCGGCGGCGATCGACGCGGCCTTCCCACGTGTAGAGCCCCAGCCGGTCGCGGGCGCGGAGCCGGAGGTCGCCGACCTCGTGCACGCCCCACCGCGCGCAGCGGAGCCGCAACGGCACCGTTCGCTCGTCGCCGGCGCCGAGACGGAGCGCGACCGGGTTGTCGCCCTCTGCGACCTCCAGCTCCGGCGGCAGGGCGAGGACGAGCTCGAGCCGGTCGACGCCGGTATCCGAGCGGACGACGAGCTCGGCCTCTAGCTCGTCTCCCTCGATCGCGCTGTCCCGGTCGAGCTCGAGCCAGGCGCCGACGCTCGGCTCGACGCGAAGCTGCAGCCCCACGACGAGCAGCGCGGCGAACGGCGCCGCGAGGACCGCGAGCTCCGGCCGCCGCAGCGCCAGCGCCGCGAGCAGGCCGGCGGCCGAGAGCGCCGCGTACCCGGCGAGACGCGGCGACGCCGACCGGGTCACGTGCTCGCCGCGACGTCCTCGGCCCGCGGCGTCGGCACCGTCTGGAGCACCTCGCCGACGACGTCGTCGGCGGTGCGCCGCTGCACCCAGAGCTCGGGCTTGAGCATCAGCCGGTGTGCGAGCGCGGGGACGGCCACCGCCTTCACGTCGTCGGGGGTCACGTAGTCGCGTCCGGCGAGCGCGGCGCGGCAGCGCGACAGCTTCAGGAGCGCGATCGACCCTCGCGGCGAGGCGCCGACGGCGGCGCTCGCGCTCGCGCGGGTCGCCGCCACGATCTCGACCATGTAGCGGCCGACGCTCGGCGCCACGTGCACGCGCTCGACCGCGACCTGCATCTCCCGCAGGGTCTGCCGGTCGACGACGGGGTCGAGCGCGATCTCGTCGGCGCCGCGCTCGAGACGCCGCTCGAGCATCTCCCATTCGTCGTCCGCAGTGGGGTAGCCGAAGCCGGCGCGGAGCAGGAAGCGGTCGAGCTGAGCCTCCGGCAGCGGGTACGTGCCCTCGTACTCGCGAGGATTCTGGGTGGCCAGCACCATGAACGGCGCCGGCAGCGGGTGGGTGGCGTGATCCAGCGACACGCGCGCCTCGTTCAT
>DATBMD010000134.1:0-5083 GCA_036555085.1 Gaiellaceae bacterium | reverse complement strand
CTCGAGCCGGATCCGCCCGTTCTCGAGCACGTAGCCGCGGTCGGCCACGGAGAGCGCGAGCGGGACCTGCTGCTCGGCGATCAGGAGCGTCATACCCTGCTTGTTGAGCTCCGCGAACGCCTCGAACGCCACCTGCGCGATAATGGGAGCAAGGCCCGTCGTCGGCTCGTCGAGCATGAGCAGTCGTGGCCGCGACATGAGCGCGCGCGCCACCGCCAGCATCTGCTGCTCGCCGCCGCTCAGGGTTCCCGCCTGCTGGCGGGGTCGCTCCTGCAAGCGCGGGAAGAGGTCGTACACGAGCGCCAGCGTCTCATGGTCCGGCCGCCTGGGATAGGCCCCCAGAACGAGGTTGCTCTTGAGCGTCATCGCCGGGAACAGGTGCCGCTCGGCCGGGACGTAGGCGATCCCGGCGCGCGCGATGCGATGCGCACGGCGGCGCGTCAGATCCTTGCCGTCGAGGACGACCCTGCCTTCCATCGGCGGCAGCAGCCCGGCGATGGAGCGGAAGAGCGTCGTCTTGCCCGCGCCGTTCGAGCCGACGATCGCCACGGCCTCGCCCGTCCGTACCTCGATGTCGATGCCGTCGATGACGCGTTCGCCGAGATAGCCGGCTGCCAGCCCGGCGACCTCAAGCAACGCGGGCCCGCCCGAGGTACGCGTCGACGACCTGCGGGTCCCGCATGACGACCTCGGGGGCGCCCTCGGCGATGACCTTGCCGAAATTGAGGACGACCGCTCGCTCGGCGAGCTGGATCACGGCGCTCATCACGTGCTCGACCCACAGGATCGCCGTCCCGAGCTGGTCGCGGACGTTCCGTACGATCTCGACCGAGTGGGCGAGCTCCGACTCGTTGAGACCCGCCATCACCTCGTCGAGCAGCAGCACCCTGGGCTGACTGGCGAGCCCCTTCGCCAGCTCGAGAAACCGCTGCTGATGGAGGTTCAGGCTCGAGACCGGCTGCTCGGCACGCTCCTCCAGGCCGACGAACGCCAGCGACTCGGCAGCCCGCTGCCTCGCCTCTCGCTCGCCGACCACGCCGTGATCGACGCCGAACATCGCGCCGAGGACGACGTTGTCCAGCACCGTCATCGAGCCGAAAGGCAGCGGTCGCTGCATCGCCATCGCGATGCCCCTGCGCCTGAGCTGGTGGGCGGTGAGACCGTCGACGCGCGAGCCGCCGAGCCGGACGGCGCCTCGTGTCGGCCGCTCCAGCCCGACGATGACCTTCAGCAGCGTGCTCTTGCCGGCCCCGTTCGGGCCGACGACGGCGACGATGTCGCCGTCGTCGATTCCGAACGTGACGCCGTCGACGGCCGGAAGACCACCGAAGTGCTTCGTGACCGCGTCGACCTCGAGCAGCAGATTCGGCCTCCGCCTACGGACGGTACGGGGTCAGCGGCTTCGACCGGTCGATCACTCGCGGCCACCATTCCCCGCCGGTGTTCAACCCGCCCTCCGGCGGCGGGCCCTTCGTCAGGACCGCGAACTGGACCCGCGGCCCGATCATCTCGCCCCACGCCGTCCACCGCAGCGGCCACGCGTACCCGGGGATGTTGAACGTGTTGGCATGGACGTAGGTCGCGATCCGCTGCGGGCTGACCCCGACCTTGCTGATCGCCTCCGCGATGATCTTCACGTACGCGTAGCCGGCCAGCGCGTCGTCCTCGAAGAACTCGTTCTGCGGGAACGTCTTCAGATACCGCTTCGCGAGATCCTTGTACCCCTTCGTGCCCGAGGCCGCGCACTTGAAGTCGGACCAGCGGCCGTAGGCCGCCGTCCCCGCCGCCTTGGCGGTGAGCGAGAACGGCGAGTACGCCCCCACCACCGGCGCCTTCATCCCGAGCTGACCGGCCTGGGCCAGAATCGCTCCCGAGCCGGGCGGGTGACCCGTCGCGACGATCAGCGACACGTCGCCCAGCGCCCGCAGGTACTGGGTGAAGTTCGTCGTCGGCACGGGCGCAACCTGAATGTTCAGCTTGATGTTCGGCGCCGCCTTGAACGTGTCCTCGAGCGACTGCTTCATCGACTGGCCCCACGCGTAGTCGGCGATGATCGCCCCCACGCTCGTGAGGTTGCGCTTCTGCACGAGCTCCAGGATCGGGACTGCCACCTCCGCAGCCGGAGGCAGACAGGTGCGGAACACGTAACGGGTGCTCGGCGTCAGGATCTCGTTCGCGCCCGCCTTCACCAGGAACATCGGCACGCGTGCCTCTTCGGCCAGCCGCGCGGTCGCCAGCGCGATGTTGCTGCCGATGATCCCCCCGACCGCGACGACGTTCTCCTGCTGTGTCAGCCGCCGGAAGCCGTCGATCGCCGCGTTCGAGTTCGAGGACTGATCGTCGGCGACGGCGAGGTTGAGCAGCCGCCCGCCCCCACGCCCCTTCACGCCGCCCGACCGGTTGATCTCGTTCACCGCGAGCGCCATCCCCGCGCGCGTCTGGATCCCCCACGGCGCGAAGTTCCCGGTGAGCGACGTGAGCACGCCGATCTTGATCGGGGCCGGAGCGCTCGCCGAGCTTGACCCCCCGTAGGCGGTCGACCCGCCCAAAGCCGCTGTGAGCGCCGCCACGGCACCGACAGCCGCAACCAACCAGAACCGCTTCACGGACCTCCTCCTTCCTCGTGGGCCGTCCATGATTCGCCTCTCGTCCGTGCCTGACCGATCGGCCGAGTGATGCCCGGCCCAGCCGCCAGCTCTCTGACCGCTCGGTCAGTGTTGATCAGACTACCCCGCTGGTAACAGACAGTTCAAGCCGCCAGACCAGAGTACCCGTGCGGGCGTAGGATCGCCGCGTGCCGCTCAGCAAGAACCAGAAGGCCGAGCTGATCAAACGGGTTCCGCTCTTCGCAGAGTGCACGAGGGCGGAGCTGATCGAGCTCGCGATCAGCGCGGACGAGCGAGAGGCGCCGGAGAGCGAAGGCCTGACGGTAACGGGCCGACGCGGTGGCGAGTTCTTCATCCTCGTCGAGGGAACGGTCGCGGTCAGACGCGGCCGCAAGCTGCTGGCCGAGCTCGGCCCCGGGGACTGGTTCGGCGAGATCGCGATCCTCACGTACCAACCGCGGACGGCGACGGTGACGACGACGTCGCCCGTCCGGCTGCTCGTGCTCAGCGACCGTGCGTTCCGGCAGGTCGTCGAGTCGTCGCCGCGGGTCGCGCTGAAGGTGCTGCGGAGCGTGGCGGAACGCCTCGAGCACGACGCGCGCAGCTAGGCCCCGAGCTCTGCGAAGCGCCGATCCTCGCGGATGGAGTCCAGGTCCTCGTCGCTCGCCATGAGCTCCTTGACGCGCGGGTTGATCCCGACCGCCCGCCGCAGATGCTCGATCGCCTCGTCGGAGCGTCCCGCACGCGCCGCGAAGCACCCGCAGTTGAAGTGCGCCACGGGATCGCCGGGCCGCTTCTCGACGACGACGAGCTGCTGCGCCAAGGCGGTCTCGAAGTCGCCGGCACCATAGGCCTGGAACGCGGCTGCGGCTTCCTCGGGCGTGGGCTCGTACGCCTTGCCCGGCGTTCCGCCGACGACCAGGATCGTCGTGCCGTCGTCCTTCGCCGTCGCCTTCCGCTTCGCCGCAGGCCGGACGTGGACGAGCGAGCCGCCCGGCGCGTCGAAGGACTCCTGGTCGATCTCGAACGTCGCCGTCCCGTTCAGGACGACGTAGAGCTCCTCCTGGCCGTCTTCGCCCAGAAAGGTCTCGTCGTGCTCACTGATGACGTCGACGCCGCTCGGGGCGCGGAACGCCTGGATCCCGAACGACGAGATGTCGAGGCGGCGGCGGACGTCCAGGCGCTCCCTGCCGTCGTCCGTGGCTCCAGGTGCGAGGAGCGGCGCGGGCTCCAGCTCGTCGAGCCTGGCGAAGACGTAGCCCTTCTCCGTTGCAGTTGCCATCGAGTGCCTCCTCTTTCGACGCCGAACTACTCGAGGTTGCCATTTCACTCCTGAACAACCTCGACGTCAAGACAAGCTGCGAGGTGGGCGGAGGGATGCGTCGGCACGGCCCGTCGATTAGTGTCGTGCCGTCGGCGCAGCAGCCCCTTCCGGCTTCGACCTGTCCTGCGAGGAGGCGCGATGACTGCCTACCCACACCTCTTCAGCCCGCTCGTGATCGGCGGCGTCGAGGTGCGAAACAGGATCATGCAGACCGCCCACGTCAAGCTGTGGGCCCAGAACGCCGTCGACACCGAGCGGAACGTCGCCTACCAGGCGGCTCGCGCGCAGGGCGGCGCCGGTCTCCTGATCACGGGGAACCGCGTCGTCCACCCGACGTCGACGACCGGCTTTCCGCGCGTCGCCTGGGCCTACCGGCCGGAAGCGCTCCAGGCGGACCGCCGGCTGACCGCCGCCGTCCACGAGCACGGCGCGCTGATCTTCGCCCAGCTGAACCACTTCGGCCTCAACGCGACGAGCGACTCCGCCGACGACCTCCGGGTCCTCTGGGGGCCGTCCGCGGTGAAGTCGCCGGCCTACGGGGAGACGCCGAAGGCGATGGAGGCCGAGGACATCCGCGAGGTGGTCGAGTGGTGGGGCCGTTCCGCGGAGCTGACGCGTGAAGGCGGCTTCGACGGCACCGAGGTCCACATCTCCCACAGCTATCTCCTGCACCAGTTCCTGTCGCCGCTCTACAACAAGCGGGAGGACGAGTACGGCGGGTCGTTCGAGAACCGGCTCCGCTTCGCGCGCGAGGTGATCGAGGAGGTCCGCGTGCGGGCCGGCGACGACTGGGTCGTGGGCGTGCGAATCAGCCTGAGCGACTTCATCCCCGGTGCGCTCGACATCGAGGACGCGATCCGGGTCGCCCGGCTGCTCGGCGCCGACGGCCGGATCGACTACGTGAACGTGACGGCCGCGGGCTACCACAACATCTTCAGGGCGATCGAGCCGGCGGACGTGCCCGACGGCTACCTCGTCGATCTCACCGCGCAGGTGAAGGCGGCGCTGCCGGCCCTGCCGGTGTTCACCGTCGGCGGGATCAAGGATCCGGCGCTGGCCGAGGAGATTCTCGCGAGCGGCAAGGCGGACATGGTCGCGATGACCCGGGCGCAGATCGCCGACCCCGAGTTCGCCAACAAGGTGCGTGACGGGC
>DATBMD010000079.1:0-2486 GCA_036555085.1 Gaiellaceae bacterium | reverse complement strand
CGGCGCCGACTACGTCCTCGAGGCCGCGACGCTCGCCTCCGCCCAGACGCAGGCGATCCTGATGTCGCGCCGCGCCGGCACCGTCGTCCTGTCGAGCGTCGAGCGCGCCGATGCGGTCGTGACCGTTCCCCAGGTGGCGATCGCGGTGCAGAGCCGCGCCATCGTCAGCACCCAGAACGGCAACGTCCGGATGCGGCGCGACCTGCCGCGCTTCATCCGCATGCTGGAGAACGGCTGGGTCACCGCCGAGCCGATCGTCACCAGCCGCTACCCGCTGGACGGGATCAACGAGGCGCTGCAGGCGTCGATCGACAAGCGCGACCTGAGCGGCGTCATCGTCCCCAGCCTGTAGCCGGGAGCCCGAGCCGCTCCCCGGCGAGCCGGCGCGCGACGTCCTCGTCGGCGGGGATCGCCGGGTGGCTCCAGCCCGTCAGCAGGTCGTGCGCGATCCGCTCGATCGGCTCACGCTGTTGCCGCGCGCCGGCCGTGCGGACGATCTCGTCGACTGCGCTCCGCGCGAGCCTCGCCGCCTCGCGGCCCATCATGGTCAGGCGCAGGTCGGCCTCGCGCGAGAACGGCTCGCCCGTCTCGATCCCCGCGCACGCCTCGGCGTACTGCCCGGCGACCTCGTCGAGCAGGAGCTCGGCCGCGGTGACGCGCCCGATCGCGGCGCCGAGCCAGCGCTGGTAGTCGGGGTCGAGCCGGCGCGGGCCGAGCGGGGGCAGCGGGACCTGCTCGGACCGGACGAGGCGCTCGTACTCGTCGACCGCGGCCATGGCCGCTCCGACGACCACCGCTGTCAGCTGCGCCTGGAGGCAGGCCATCGCGCGGCCGGCGTACCGCGGGCTCCCGTGCAGCCGGTAGCCGGGCGTCCGCTCCGGCACGTCGACGTCGAGCAGCGACAGGTCCTCGAGGACGAGGTGCGCCGGGATCACGGCGCCGTCGAGCCGGAGGCCGCCCTCACCCGGGCGCGCCGCCCACTGAGCCCGCGACGCCACGAACACGATCGGCGTCGGTGGCTCGTCGGCGCCCTGCTCGAACGCGAGCGCCTGGCCGAGCAGATGGGTCGCGTCGGCGGCGCCCGGGATGCCGGCGAACGTGCCGCTCAGCTCCCAGCCGACCTCGAGCCGCCGCGCCGCGCCGGCCGGCGCGGCCACCGCCGCGCACCGGGGCGCGCCCGATCCGAAGATCTCGGCCTGCGCCTCCTCGGCGAACAGCGTTGCCACCAGCAGGGCGGGGCCGGCGGCGCGGGCGAGGCGCGCCGCGCCCGCCGGGGCCCCCCGCGCCAGCTCCACCACCACGCGCAGGAACGTCGGCATGTCGAGCTCGAGGCCGCCGTAGCGCTCAGGCACGAGCATGCGGTCGAAGCCGGCCTCCTCGAACAGGCCGTCAGCGTCCGCCTCGCGCTCGAGCAGGAGCGGGCGCAGCTCGCGGGCACGATCGACGAGCGTCACGCGCGCACCGCCTGGTGCGGGCGATCGGGCTTCAGCGCCGGACCGGCGACGAGGCCGAGCCGCTCGCGGGCGAGCTCGCGGGCGGCCCAGTCGCGCACGATGTTGCCGAAGTGGCCCCAGTCCATGGCGACGTCGCGGAAGATCCGCTCCAGCCGCTCGCCGCTGCGCGCCGCGCTCGAGCCGGCGGTGCGGAAGAGATCCTCCTGCATCGCCGTCCAGGCCAGGTTGAGCGCCTCGCGGGC
This sequence comes from Gaiellaceae bacterium, assembly GCA_036555085.1. Classification (GTDB taxonomy): domain Bacteria; phylum Actinomycetota; class Thermoleophilia; order Gaiellales; family Gaiellaceae; genus Gaiella. The sequence continues at coordinate 790 of DATBMD010000079.1, read as the reverse complement.
GACGATGTTCAGCCGCAGGTCGTCCTCGCGCGTGAACGGGCGCCCCTCCTCGACGACGCGCCGGCCGAGCTCGAGCCACCGGTTGCCGACCTGGACTACGAGGGCCTCGGCGGCCGCCACCCGCCCGATCGCGTTGCCGAACCAGCGCTGGTAGTCGGGGTCGAGGTAGCGGTCGACGATCGGCGGCCGCTGCGTCTTGCGGCTGCGCAGCAGCCGCTCGTACTCGTCGAGCGCGCCCTTGACCGCACCGGTCGCCATCGCCGCGAGCTCGACCTGGAAGACGCTGAGCGTCCGACCGGCGTAGAGCGGGTTCCGGTGGATGCGCGGGCCCGGCGCGCCCAGCGTGTCGGTGTCGACGAGCCACTGGTTCTCGAGCACGTGGTGAGCCGGGAGGCGCGCCCGCTCGATGCGGATGCTGTGCGAGCCGCTGCCCCGGAGGCCGAGCGAGTCGCCCCAGTCGTCGAGCATCGTCCACCGGCTCCGCGGGACCGCGAAGAGGAGGATCTGGCCCGGCGGCCTGCCCGGCTCTGCGGGGGCCTCGAAGGTCTGGCCGACGTAGTGGGTCCCGTACGGCGCGCCCGAGCAGTAGGCCCACGTGCCGCTGAGCTCCCACCCGTCGCCCGTGCGCGTCGCCTGACCGGCCGGCGCGGCGACCGCCGGGGCGCGGAAGTCGCCGTCGCCGAACAGGTCGACCTGCGCCTGCTCGTCGAACAGCGTCGCGACGTTGAGCGCGTGGCCGGAGGCGAGGCAGAGGCACCACGCGGCGGACATGTCCCCGGCGGCCAGCTCG
>DATBMD010000003.1:0-21373 GCA_036555085.1 Gaiellaceae bacterium | reverse complement strand
GAGTGGTGGCACCTCAAGGCAGCCGATGCCGGCGCGAAAGCGGAGTAAGGCACGGGGGCGCCGGAAGGCGGGGTCGCCGAAGACTCCCGCCCTCCTGTTTCCCTGCACCGTCGTCGGCAGCTGGCCGCAACCGGAGTGGCTGATCGACCGCGCGAAACTCGCGGGCCGGTTTCCGCCTCGCGTCCGCGCGAAGGAATTGTGGCGGGTTCCGGAAGCGTACCTCGCGCAGGCCCAGGATGACGCCACGCGCCTCGCCATCCTGGACATGGAACGCGCCGGCATGGATATCATCAGCGACGGCGAAATCCGGCGGGAGAGCTATTCCAATCATTTCGCCACGGCGCTCGAAGGCGTCGACATCGACAATCCGGGCAGCGCGCTGGACCGCAGCGGCGAGCCCGTCCCCGTACCGCGCGTCACGGGGCGGATCCGCCGCCGGCGCGCAGTCAGCGTGGCCGACGTGCAGTTCCTGAAGGCGAACACGGATCGGAAGATAAAGATTACCGTCCCCGGCCCGTTCACGATGTCGCAGCAGGCCCAGAACGATTTCTACCCGAACGGCCGCGAGTGCGCGCTGGCCTATGCCGAAGCCCTGAACGCGGAGATCGCGGAACTGTTCCGGGCCGGCGCGGACGTCGTGCAGATCGACGAGCCCTACATGCAGGCGCGTCCCGAGGCGGCCCGCGAGTACGGCGCGGAAGCGCTGACGCGCGCGCTCAAGGGGATCCGCGGCACGACCTGCGTGCACATCTGCTTCGGCTACGCCGCGCTGATCCACAAGCGTCCCAGCGGCTAGTCCTTTCTCCCGGAACTCAACGACATTCCCTGCACACAGGTCTCGATCGAAACCGCGCAGTCGAAGCTCGACTGCAGCGTCCTGCGCTCGCTGCCGGACAAGCAGATCCTCCTCGGCGTGCTGGACCTCTCGACGCCGACGGTGGAATCGCCGAAGACCGTCGTGGCGCGCGTGCGCCGCGCCCTCCGGCACTGCGACCCTGAGCGGATACTGCTGGCGCCGGACTGCGGCATGAAGTATCTCCCGCGGAGTTCGGCATTCGGAAAGCTGCGCGCCATGAGCGAGGCCGCCCGCCGGCTGCGCGCCGAATTCGGGCACTGAGTCGTGCGCGGGCTGTCGAGGATTGCCGGAGCCCTGCTTGCGTTCGCGATCAGCACGGCCGTGCCCGCCGCTGATCCCGCGCCGGCGGAAGATGTCGCCCGCGGAGAATATCTCGTCGTGATCATGGAATGCGGCGGCTGCCACACCGCCGGCGCACTGCGCGGACAGCGCCGGCAGGATCGCCACCTCGCGGGTTCGGAGGTCGGCCTCGGCTACACGGATGCCGACGGCAGGCCCGGCGCCGTGTTTCCGCCCAACCTGACTTCCGATCCGGCTACCGGGCTCGGCAAATGGACGGATGAACAGATCCTGAATGCGTTCCGGCATGGACTGCGTCCGGACGGACGCGTGCTCTCGCCCGCCATGCCCTGGCCCGCGTACGGCAGCCGGCTCACGGAAGCGGACGCACGCGCCATCGTCGCGTATCTTCGCAGCCTGCCGCCGGTGAATTTCAGGGCGCCCGCCAACTTTGCGCCGGGCGAAACGCCGACCGGACCGTATATGATTGTCACGGGGGATTGAAGGCATGACGAGTCAGCTCAGAAACAAGCCGCTCATGATGGTCGGCAGCGTGCCCGGCGAAACGGCGGAGGAAATCTTCCGCCTGATCGGGCCGAAACTCGGACACCTGCTGGTGGGCGTGGGCGACGGCGAGCCCGGCTACCGCAACAAGTGGGTCGTGTTCTGCGCGCCGCAGGTGTTCGAACCGACGCCGGGCGTCGAACCGGTCAACAAGCCGAAGCCGCGGCCCGACAAAAGCGTGTTCAAGGACCTGCCTGACTGGGTGCCGACCAGCTGGGACGAGATGTGGCGTTTCCGCGTCCGCGACGGCGTGGAGGAGGTTCGCTTCGGCGACCTGCCTTACGGCGGTTTCGTGCGCGAATCCTGGCCGCTGTTCCGCCGGTTGCGCGAGGAAGGCGTGATCCCGCGCGATACGCGGTTCCAGGTATCCCTGCCCTTCCCCGAGGATTACACGCGCTGGTGCACGGGCACGGCGCGCGACTTCCGCATCATGACCCGCGCCGCCGAGGACGCGCTGGCGCGTACGGTGGATACGATCCTGGCGACCGTTCCGCACGAGGACCTTTCACTCCAGTGGGACGTCTGCTGGGAAGTGTTCGCCGTGGACTGCAACGACTCCCTGGGCCGCGAACCGCTGGCGTTCAAGTGCGAGGGCGATCCGCTGGAACGTTTCGCCGGCTACATCGAGCGCCTGTCGCCGCGCATCCCCGCGCAGGTGCAGCTCGGAATGCACCTGTGCTACGGCGACCTCGAGCACTCGCACCTCATCGAACCGAAGGACCTCGGCAATTGCGTGCGCATGGCCAACGCGGCCGTGGCGCGCGCCGGGCGGCGCTTCGACTACATCCAGATGCCGGTGCCGCGCGATCGCGCGGACGACGCCTATTTCGCCCCGCTCAAGAACCTGCGCATCGGCGACACCAAGCTCTACATCGGCCTGGTGCACCACACCGACGGCGTGGACGGAACCCTGAAGCGCCTGGCGGCGTTCAAGCGGCACTACAAGGGAGATTACGGCGTGGCCACGGAGTGCGGCTGGGGACGGCGCAAGGCGGAAACGATTCCGGCTTTGATGCAGATTCACCGGGACGTCGCCGCGACGATCGAAAAACAGGGTCCCTGAGAAAATTCAGCGGGGGATCTTCGTCGCCGAAGATGCCCCCGCCAAATAAAGGAGGGAGTCAGCCCCCTTTTGAAACCGGAATTGCAGCGTCGGCCTGGAAGGTTTTTCGTATACCGAAGTTATCTTCGATAGTAGTATAACGCATCCCTGCGGCGCGGCGTCGCGCGATGCGGGAAGATGTGCAGGTTGCGCCGCAAGCCACAGTGGTGTCCGGTTTCGGATACCGAAACTCACCCGCTAAACAGAGAGACAACGCAACAATGAGCCACAGGAACCTCGAAGAAGTCATGCAGGCGGCCGGAGGACCGGTCAAGCTCCTGCGCAACTCGCAGACCGGCCCGTACGTCTACCCGGTCGTGCCCCCGGAGTACACGAACTGGCGCGACGAGCAGCGCTCGTGGCGCGTGGGCTGCGTGCTGTTCAACCAGTCCTATCACATGACGGACACCTACATGGAAGGACCCGACGGCGTGAAGCTGCTCGAAGCGCTCGGCGTCAATACCTTCAAGGGCTTCGCCCCCGACAAGGCCAAGCAGTTCGTGCCGTGCAACCACGACGGCTACGTGATCGGCGACGTGATCCTCTTCTACCTCGACAAGGACTACTTCAGCCTCGTCGGACGTCCGCCCGTGCACAACTGGGTGCAATACCACGCGGAGAAGGACGGCTACAAGGTGAAATTCGAGCGCGACGAACGCGCCGCCGCGCGGCAGGGACCTCCCGTCCGCAAGTGCTACCGCTACCAGGTGCAGGGACCGAACGCGCTCAAGGTCATGGAGAAGGTCACCGGCAAGCCGGTGCCCGAGATCAAGTTCTTCAACATGAACCGCTTCGAGATCGCCGGCTGCACGGTGCGCGCGCTGCGCCACGGCATGGTCGGCCAGCCGGGCTGGGAGCTGTTCGGCCCCTGGGACGACGAGCAGGCCGTGCGGGAGGCGATCGTCGGCGCGGGCGAGGAGTTCGGGCTCCGGCAGGCGGGCGCCCGCGCGTACTCGTCCAACACCATCGAGTCGGGCTGGATCCCCTCGCCGCTCCCGGCCGTGTACTCCGGCGCCGGCCTGAAGGCATATCGCGAGTGGCTGCCTGCGGCCGGGTACGAGGGCACGGCCTCGGTCGGCGGCAGCTTCGCCTCCGCGCGGATCGAGGACTACTACTTCACCCCCTGGGACCTCGGCTACGGCGGCTACGTCAAGTTCGACCACGACTTCGTCGGGCGCGAAGCGCTGGAGCAGAAGGCGGAGGACGACCATCGCGTCAAGGTCACGCTCGCGCTCGACGACGAGGACGTGACCCGCACGATCGGGACGATGTTCCGGAAGGACGAGCGGGCGAAGTTCATGGACTGGCCGGCCGCCGTCTACTCGATGCACCAGTACGACCGGGTGGCCGTCGACGGCGAGACCGTCGGCGTCTCCACCTGGATCGGCTACAGCTCCAACGAGGGCAAGATGCTGACCCTGGCCGTGCTCGACCCGGAGCACGCGGAGCCGGGCACGGAGGTGACGTTCGTCTGGGGCGAGGAGGACGGCGGCACCACGAAGCCGACCGTCGAGCCGCACGTGCAGACGGAGCTCAGGGCGGTGGTCAGCCCCGTCCCGTACGTCGAGGCGGTGCGCACGTCGTACGCACCGGGTAGCTGGCGTGCCGCGCACGCCTGAGCGAGCGTCGGGCAGGTCGAGGTTGAGGGTCGAGGACGGCGCGCGGCGCCGGCCTCGAGCGTGTCGACGACGACACCGGGAGGTGTAGACATGAAGCTTCGCGTTCCACGTCGCAACACCAGGGCCGTCGTGGCCATGGCGTTCGTCCTCGTCGGGCTCGCCGTGGCCGGCTCGGGAGCGTCGGCGCCGAAGCAGGCGCCGAGCGGCGATCCCATCGTGATCGGAAGCACGCTCTCGCTCACCGGCTCCTTCGGGGCGACGGGCGTGATCCACAAGGCCGCCGGCGAGACGTTCGTCCGGTGGATCAACGCGAACGGCGGGCTGCTGGGTCGGCCGGTCGAATGGAAGTTGCTGAACGACGAGTCGGACCCGGCCAAGGTGACGGCGCTCTACGAGCGGCTGATCAGCCAGGACCGGGTCGACCTGATCATGGGGCCGTACGCGACCCCCAACATCGTCGCGGCGCAGTCGGTGGCGGAGCGGCACGGCTACGTGCTGCCCAACCACACGGCTGTCCTCACGTACGCGCTCACCTACGGCTGCCAGTTCCCCACCTGGTCGGCGGGCGGCAAGCCGAACCTCTCGGTGCCCCAGACCGTCTTCCGGATGCTGAAGACCCAGGGCACGCCTCCGAAGCGGGTCGCCTTCGTCACGAACACCGGCGGCTCGACGAACTTCATCTCCTACGGCCCGCCGAGCTCGAACGAGGGCGGGGCGGTCGACTGGGCCCGCAAGCAGGGCTTCGACGTGGTGCTCGACCTCAAGTACCCGCCCACCGTTTCCGACTGGGGCTCGATCGCCGCCCAGGTGCGCGCGGCGCGGCCCGACTTCGTCTGGAACAGCGGCCTGGCACTCGATCCCGTCAACCTGATCCAGGCGATGGAGCAGCTGAACTACCGGCCGAAGCAGTTCCTGACGCTGTTCCCAGCGCCCGGGCCGCTGCTGGGGCTCGGTGACGCGGCCGAGGGCGTGCTGTCGCTGACCCTGTTCGAGCCGAACGGCAAGCTTCTGAAGAAGATGGGGACGAAGGCGCAGACCATCGTCAGGCAGTTCGCGCAGTCGGCGGCGGCGAACGGGCTCGGCTACCGCGTCTTCGACTCGCAGGCGACGGCGTCGTGGACGGCGTGGGAGACGCTCGCGGCGGGCGTGCGCGGCGCGCGCAGCCTCGACAACGACCAGGTCTGCGAGTACCTGCAGGAGAACGGCGTCGACACGACGTTCGTCGGCAAGCTCCGGTTCAACCCGGCGCTGCACAACTTCTCGAGGCCGCGGAACCTCGTGAAGCAGATCCAGGAGCGGCGCTGGAAGGTGGTCTGGCCGCCGGCGCTGCGGGTGACGAAGGTCCAGGAGACCGCCGGGTAGTACTGCCGTGAGGTGGGGGAGCGGCGAGAGCCCGCTCCCCCACCATCCCGGCCGAGGTCGCCGCCACAAGCGACACCAGGGATCGATGAACACCTACGTGCAGGCCGGCGTCTCCGGCGTCATGACCGGGGGGCTCTACGCGGTGATGGCGCTCGGCCTGTCGCTGACGTGGGGCCTCTTGAAGGTGATCAACCTCGCCCACTTCGCGCTGATCCTCGGCAGCGCGTACGTCACCTATCAGGTCACCACGTCGACCGGCGCCGACCCGCTGCTCTCGGCACTGATCGTCGTCCCCGGGATGTTCGTCGTCGGCGTCGCGATCCAGTGGGTGATCGACCGCTTCCAGGTGGACGAGTTCAACTCGCTGCTGCTCAGCTTCGGGCTCTTCATCATCGCGATCCAGCTGATCAACAACATCTGGAGCGCCGACTTCCGCCAGATCGAGGCCGCGGAGAATCCCTACGCGACGCGCGCCCTCTTCGTCGGCGACATCGCCTTCCCGGTTCCGCAGCTGATCGCGCTCGGAACAGCCCTCGTGCTCGCGGTCGTGACGTACTACGTGCTCCGCCACACGTACTTCGGGAGGGCGCTGCGCGCGCTTGCGTACGACCGCGAGATCGCCGGCGCGTACGGGGTCGACCACCGGCGCATCGGGATGCTGACCGCGGGTCTCGCCGCGGCGATGGCGGCCGTGGCAGGAGTGCTGATCGGGATCAACCAGGCCGTGTTCCCGGAGCTCGCGTCGGAGTGGGTGGGCATCGTGTTCACGGTCGTCATCCTCGGCGGTGTCGGCAACCTGCCCGGCGCCGTGGCTGCGGGGATCCTGATCGGGCTCGTCTACAGCCAGGTGAGCGTGGCGTGGGAGCCGCTCGGGGCGCCGCTCGTGGTCTTCCTGCTCCTGATCCTCGCGCTCCTCTTCCGTCCGAGCGGGCTCTTCGGACGGCTGGGCGGCTCGTGAAGCACCGGCAGCTCGCCGTCCTCCTGGCCGCCGTCGCCGCGCTCGCCTTCGTCCCCAACCTCCAGGACGCGACGGGGTTCCCGGTCTTCTACCTCGTCTACGCCTACTTCGTCTTCTTCTGGATCGCGCAGGCGACGAGCTGGAACATCCTCTCCGGCTACACGGGCTACTTCAGCTTCGGCCAGGGCGCCTTCTACGGCCTCGGCGTGTACGCCGCCGGCGACCTCGTCAGCCGGGAGGGCGTCAATTACTTCCTGACGATCCCGATCGCCGGCGTGCTCGGCGGGCTCCTGGCGGCGGGCGTGGGAGCGCTCGCCTTCCGGCTCGGCTCGCTGCGCGGGGAGATCTTCGCGCTCCTGACCCTGGCGGTGACGTTCACGCTCTCTGCGATCGCGCAGCTCAGCACCTGGGTGGACGGCGGCCAGGGCATCCCGATCCAGATCCCCGAGTACCCGGCGTTCCTCGGCGAGTACCAGGACCTCGTCTACCGCCTCGGGCTCGCGGTCGCCTTCCTGGCCGTCCTCGCCGCGCTCCTGATCGAGAGCTCGCGCTTCGGCTGGGGGCTCTTCGCGATCCGCGACGAGGAGGACGTGGCCGAGGAGCTCGGCGTGCCGACGTTCCGGCACAAGATGCTCGCGATCACGATCTCCGGCACCCTCGGAGCGCTGTCCGGCGCGGTCGCCGCGCTCCAGGTCGGGTACCTGACCCCGGAGGGCGTCTTCAACCTGACCGTGCCGCTGCTCGTCATCGTGATGGCGGTGCTCGGGGGCCGCCGGCACTGGCTCGGCCCGGTGATCGGGGCGATCGTCATCTACTCCCTGCAAGAGCGCCTGACGAACTCGGGGCTCGGGGAATGGGGCGAGGTCGTCCTCGGGGGAATCCTCGTGCTGATGATCCTGTTCGCCCCGGAAGGCCTCTACGAGCGCATTCGCGACCGGCCGCGCCGCGCGGCGGCCGCCGGTGTCACGCTCGTCGTCGCGACGGTCGTCGCCGGGCTGATCGGGTGGGGCATCGCTACCGACTGGCTCTCCACGGGCCTGATCGCCGCGACCCTGGTCCTGCTGGCCGGGCGTCCACCGCAGCGCACCGGGGCGCATGCGCACCGCCGGCTCGCGGCGCCGCGCGCGGAAGGCGCCGAGGGCGCGTGAGCGCAACCGGCACACCGCCCCACTCGGCCTCGCCGGCGCTGCTCGAGTGCGTCGCCGTCGGCAAGCGCTTCGGCGGCGTGCACGCGCTCGACGGCGTCTCGCTGACGGTCGCGCACGGCGAGGTGGTCGGGCTCGTCGGCCCGAACGGGTCCGGGAAGTCGACGCTGATCGGGATCCTTTGCGGCGCCCACACGCCGACCGCCGGGCGGGTGCTGCTCGACGGGCGCCGTATCGATCGGCTGGGCCCGCACCAGCGTTCGCATCTCGGGGTCGCGCGGACGCACCAGATCCCGAAGCCGTTCGAGTCGATGACGGTGCGGGACAACGTCGCGGTCGCCTGCATGTTCGGGCGCGTCAGCCAGACGCTCGGGGAGGCGCGCCGGAGCGCGGAGGAGCATCTCGAGGTCGTCGGCCTCACCGCGCAGGCCGACGCGCGCCCCCGCGAGATCAACCTGCACCAGCGGCAGCTGCTCGAGCTGGCCCGCGCCCTCGCGACCAGGCCGACGCTGCTGCTGCTCGACGAGGTCCTCGCCGGCCTGAACCCGGCCGAGGTCGACGAGGCGCTGGGCGTCCTCAGGGCGATCCACGCAGGCGGCGCCACGATCGTGATGGTCGAGCACGTGATGCGGGCGGTGACGGGCCTCGCGGGCCGGATCGTCGTGCTCGACCGCGGGACGAAGCTGGCGGACGGCGCTCCGGACGCGGTCATGAGCGACCCGGCCGTCGCGCGGGCCTACCTCGGGCGGGAGCACGGTGCTCGAGGTTAGGGGCCTGAGCGCGTTCTACGGGGAGGCGCAGGCGCTGCACGGCGTCGATCTCCGGATCGACGACGGCGAGATCGTCAGCGTCGTCGGCCCGAACGGCGCGGGCAAGACCACGCTCGTCAACGCGATCGCGGGGCTGCTGACGGACCGTGACGGCGAGATCGTGCTCGACCGCGTCGACCTCACACGCCTGCCCGGCCACAGGGTCTGCGACCAGGGCGTCGCGATCGTCCCGGAGGGCCGGCGCGTCTTCGCCGGCATGAGCGTGCGGGACAACCTCAGCCTCGGGGCCTACCGCCGCTCGGCGCGCGCCGCCCAGGCCGACCGGCTCGCGCAGGTCTACGACCTGTTCCCGGTCCTGCGCGGCCGGGCCGGCCAACGTGCCGGCACGTTGAGCGGCGGCGAGCAGCAGATGCTCGCGATCGGCCGCGCCCTCATGTCAGGGCCGCGGCTCCTGCTCCTCGACGAGCCGTCGCTCGGGCTGGCGCCCGTCGTGGTCGACGCGGTCTTCGACGTGCTCCAGGAGATCAACGGCACCGGCGTCTCGATGCTGCTCGTCGAGCAGAACGTCACGCGGGCGCTGGCCGTCTCGCAGCGCGGCTACCTGCTGAGCGACGGAGGCATCCTCCGCTCGGGGACCGCGCCGGCCATGCTCGACGACCCGGAGGTGCAGCGCGTCTGCCTGGGCATCTGATCCGGGCGCCCTACCCGGTGTCGGCGTGCTCGCCGAGGTAGCTGGCGACGAGCAGGTGGCTGTCGCGCCGGAGCACGTCGGCGGCCATGTGCAGTGTGACCTCCCCGTGCGAGAGGACGTAGCCCCGGTCGGCCACCTCCAGCGCCAGGTGGACGTGCTGCTCGACGAGCAGCACCGCACAGCCCGACTCCCGCGCGAAATCGCGGACGACCGGCAGCAGGTTCTCGACGATGACGGGCGCGAGCCCGAGCGAGAGCTCGTCGAGCAGGAGCAGGCGGGGGTGGCGGGCGAGCGCGCGCCCGATCGCGAGCATCTGCTGCTCCCCGCCGGAGAGGAGGCCGGCGCGGCTGTGCTGCCGCTCCAGCAGCTTGGGGAAGTACTGGTACGCGAGCGACGCGTCGAGCTGCTCGCGCCGGTGGCCCAGGCGGAAGTGGTCGGCGACCGTGAGCCCGAAGAAGATGCCTCGCCCTTCGGGAACGTGCGCGATGCCGCGACGCGCGCGGGCGGTCGGCGACAGGGAAGCGAGATCCTGGCCGTCGAGCGACACGCGGCCGGCCATCGGCTTGACGATGCCCGAGATCACCCGCAGCGTCGTGGTCTTGCCGGCGCCGTTCGCGCCCAGCAGCGCGACCACCTCGCCGGCGTCGACGGTGAGGTCGACGGTGCGGATCACCGCGGCCTGGTCGTAGCCCGCCGTCAGCCCCTCGATCTCGAGCACCGTGGTCACGGCGCTCCCGCCGCTTCCGTGCCCAGCTCGGCCGCGACCTCGTCGCCGGCGCGGCCGAGGTAGGCCCCGACCACGGCCGGATCGCGGCGGACCGCGTCCGGCGGGCCCTGCGCGATCACCCTCCCGAACTCGAGCACGACCACGTAGTCGGAGATCGACAGGACCAGGCCCATGTCGTGGTCGATCAGGAGCATCGCCGTGCCGCGGTCGACGATCTCGCGCAGGTGGAGGCCGAGCGCCTTGCTCTCGACCGCGTCGAGCCCGGCGGCCGGCTCGTCCAGGCAGAGCAGCCGGGGCGCCGCCGCCAGCGCACGAGCAACGCCGACCAGCTTCCGGTCGGCCTGCGACAGCTCGCTCGGCATCGCCTCGGCCCGTCCGGCGAGGCCGAACAGCTCGAGTGCGCTGTCGGCCCGGTCGCCGAGGTCGGCGGACCGCGAGACCACCTCGCGCACGGTCGCCCACGCCGACGGGTGGTGGGCGGCGACCCCGATGTTCTCCCGCACCGTCAAGTCGTCGAACAGCTCGATCGACTGCCACGTGCGCGCGAGGCCGAGCCGTGCCCGCGCGTGCGGCGGCATGCCCGACAGCTCGCGGCCGTCGAGCAGGACGCTGCCCCGGTAGCCGACGAAGCCGGAGATCGCGTCGACGAAGGTCGTCTTGCCGGCCCCGTTGGGCCCGATCAGCCCGACGAGCTGACCCGGCTCGACTCGAACGTCGACGTCGATCAGCGCCTGGACGCCGCCGAAGCTGACCGACACCTCGCGCGCTTCGAGAACCGGCGTCATCGCGCGCGCCGTCGGGCCCTGCAGTGGCGATCATCCACTCGTGTCACGGTGCCGGTGCCGGCGGAGCTCGGGGCGCCGCCGGGACGCCACCATACACTCGCTGCCCGTCGACCCGTGACAGGATTATCAACAGAATTGATAATCACTTTGTGCGGTGCTATCGTCGCCGTTCGGCAGGCGCCAGTCCAGATTTGCCTAACCGAGGAGGCCATTCGATGCCCACGTCAGCCACGTCGATCCGCCATGTTCGTGGACGGCGAGCGGTCGTCGCCCTCTGCGCGCTGGTAGTCGGGCTCGGCCTGACGATCCCGGTCGCGCTCGGCGGCGCGGCGGCCACCAGCCCCGCGGCAGTCACCAACTACGTCAAGTTCATCGGCGGCAAGGCCGGCAAGGCGAACCCGAAGCTGAAGCCGGTCGTGATCGGCTGGGTCAACCAGCAGGGCGGCCAGGCGGAGATCGGCCCGAACGCGACGCCGGCGGCCGAGGTCGCCGTCAGGTTGATCAACGACAGCCTGGGCGGCATCGGCGGCCATCCGCTGAAGCTGAAGAAGTGCTACATCCGCAACACGGAGGAAGAGGCCACGAAGTGCGGCCAGCAGATGGCGAACGACAAGTCCGTGTCGGCCATCATGATCGGCGGGCTCGGCCTCGACCAGTCGATGTACGCGGCCCTGGGCGGCAAGAAGCCGGTCATCGGCGGCGTGGTCGTGTCGCCCGCCGGTGAGCGCTACAAGCCCGGGTTCGGCCTGTTCGGCAGCGGCACCTCCGTGCTGACGCCGTACGCGACGTTCGCGAAGAACACGCTCAAGGCGGACAGCGCGGCCGTCATCTACCCGACGATCCCCGGCATCGCCGAGAACGGCGCCGCGATCGTGGCCGCCATGCGGAAGGTCGGCATCGATACGAAGCAGGTGAGCTACGACCCGAACACGACCGACCTCGTCGGCCCGCTGACGGCAGCGGGAGCACAGAGCGCAGACGTGATCGTCCTGCAGGACGTCGCAGCCGGCTGCGTCAACCTGGCCAAGGCGCTCACACAGCTCGGCCTCAACACGAAGGTTCTGACCAACCCGCTCTGCCTCGACCCGACCGTCGCGGAGGGCCTCGGCGGCGACTATCCGAAGTGGACGTGGGCGATCGCCTCGTCGCTCGGCTTCGATACCACCGACAAGGCCGTGCCGCCCTTCCTGAAGGTGTTCAAGAAGTACGGGCAGTCGAAGATCACGGCCGACCCGTGGGCACCCGTGGCGTTCGGGCAGACCCTGACGCTCGCGAAGTGGCTGAACGCGATCGGGCCGACAAAGATCACTCCGGCGGCGATCGTGAAGCAGGGCAGGGCCTTCCGCGGGCCGGTGCCGCTGGGCGCGCCGAGCGTGCGGTGCGGCAAGTACTCGAACATCCCTGCGGTCTGCAACGATCAGACCCAGTTCTTCGAGTACGGGGGCGCGGGCAAGTTCACGCGGGTTTCCAGCTGGGTCAGGCCGCCCTCGTAGGACGGCCTCGAGAGACCGTCGAGTCAGCGCCAGGCGGGCTCGGCCATCGTGGCCGGGCCCGCCTCTGGCTGAGCTGACGACATGACTCTCGATCAGCTTCTCCTCTTCGCGCTGCTCGGGCTTGGCACCGGCTCGCTGATCGCGGGCATCGCGCTCGGCGTCGTGCTCTTCTACCGTGGCTCGGGCGTGATCAACCTCGCGACGGGGGCGATCGCGATGCTGGCGGGCTACTCGTTCTGGTCGCTTCGGACCGGCAGCTTCGGGGGCGACGTGCCGACGGCGCCTGCGCTCCTGATCACGCTCGTCGTCGTCCTGGTGTTCGGCGTTCTGATGGAGCTGCTGGTCTTCCGGCCGTTGCAGGCCGCCTCGCCGCTCGCGAAGCTCGCTGCCTCGCTCGGCGTGCTCCTCAGCCTCCAGGCCGCGATGCTGCTGGCGTTCGGCATCGCCTCGAAGCCGCAGCCCACCGTCCTGCCGGGCGACCTCGTCGAGGTGCTCGGGGTGAACGTCCCGGTCGACCGCTTCATCCTCGCGGGGATCGTCGTCGCCGCCGCGCTGCTGCTGGCCGCGCTCTACCGCTGGAGCCGGTTCGGCCTCGCCACGCGGGCGGCGTCGGAGGACGAGGTCTACGCGATGCTGGCAGGGCTCTCGCCGAACCGGCTCTCGCTGGCCAACACCCTGCTCGCGTGCCTCGTCGCCGGCGGCCTCGGCGTGCTCGCCGCGTCGATCACGCAGCTCAACTCGCAGACGCTCCCCCTGCAGATCGTGCCCGCGCTGGCCGCGGCGCTGCTCGCCCGCTTCACGTCGTTCGGGATCGCCTGCGTGGCCGGTCTCCTGCTCGGGATGGCGACGAACATCCTCTACTACCTGCAGACGCAGACCTGGTTCCCGACCGACCACGGGGTCCCGCTGCCGGGCGTGCAGCAGCTGTTCGTGTTCCTCGTGATCGTGGCCGCCATGTTCTGGCGCGGGGCGAGCCTGCCCGGCCGCGGCGAGCTGATCGAGAAGCGCCTGCCGAGCGTGCCGCGCCCCGAGAAGATCGTCAGGACCGCCCTCATCGCCTCGGCGGTGTGCGCGGTCGCGCTCGTCGTGCTCCCGTGGGACTTCCGCCAGGCGCTCGTCGTCTCGCTGCTGGGCGCGCTGATCTGCCTGTCGCTCGTCGTGATCACCGGGTTCGTCGGCCAGATCTCGATCGTCCAGCTCGCGCTGGCCGGCGTCGCGGGCTTCACCGTCTCGCGCATGGCCGTCGACCACGGCATCGAGTTCCCGCTCGGACCGCTGATCGGCATCGCGTTCGCGACCCTCCTCGGGCTCGTCATCGGCGTCTCGGCACTGCGTGTGCGCGGCGTCAGCCTGGCGGTGGTCACGCTGGCGGCGGCGGTCGCGATCGAGCAGTTCGGGTTCGTCAACGCGACCTGGGGCGGCGGCTCGGGCGCGTCCCCCGTGCCGTCACCGCACCTGTTCGGCTTCAACCTCGGTCCAGACGCGGGGTTCCGCGGGCTCGACGACAGCCTGCCCAGCCCGGTCTTCGGCTTCTTCACCCTCGCCTGCCTGGTGCTCCTCTGCCTGCTCGTCGCCAACGTGCGCCGCTCGAGCTTCGGCCAGCGGATGCTCGCCGTGCGTTCGAACGAGCGCGCCGCCGCCGCCGCCGGGATCAACGTCACTGCGGTCAAGCTCGTCGCGTTCGCGCTGGCGGCGTTCATCGCCGGGGTCGCGGGGGTGCTCTACAGCTACAACTTCGGCTCGGTGAGCGGCCTCCGGTTCGGCGCGCTGACCGCCCTCGGCCTGATCGCGTTCGCCTACGTGGGCGGGATCACGATGGTGGCGGGCGCGATCTTCGCCGGCCTGATCTCCACGCAGGGGCTGTTTCCCTACGCGCTCGACAAGTGGTTCGGGGTCTCCGGCAACTGGGCGCTCCTGTTCGCCGGGGCCGCGCTGATCGTGACGCTGATCATGAATCCCGAGGGCGTGGCGGGGGCGGAGTACCGGAAGAAGCAGGAGCGGAAGCGGAAGCGGCTCGCCCGAAAGGCGGAGGCGGCCGCGGTCGAAGGAGCCGCGGGCTTGCCGGAGGGCACCGCCAGCAGTTAGGAATGCGGGATCCAGATGGCCGCGCCGACGACCCCCGCCTCGTTCCGCAACCCGTACGAGATCGAGACGCCCCCCGGCTGCGAGGGCTGGGAGGAGATGTACCCGTACTACGCGCTCTTCGACGAGCGGCGGCGCGACCAGGACGAGCAGCGCTTCTGGTTCTGGAACTCGATGCACTTCCCGCTGCCGATGCCGGCCTTCGACCTCGCCTGCGCGGACGTCCCCTACATGGGGATCGCGACGTGGCAGAACCGGGTCTTCGCCGTCCCGCCCGCCATGGGCATCGACTACCGGATCGTCAACGGCTACATCTACATCTCCGGCAACCCGGTGCTCGACCCGGAGAAGGTCGCCGAGCGCGCCGAGTTCTTCCAGCGGCGCGCCGGCTACTACTTCGAGCACTGGGACGAGCTCTACGCGAAGTGGAAAGTGAAGATGGAGGCGCTGATCGCCGAGCTCGAGGGGCTGCAGGTCCCGGACCTGCCGGAGTACGAGCCCGAGGAGATCGTGCTCGAGAACGACCGGAACACCCGCTACGTCGAGGTGCTCGAGGCCTACGGCCGCGTGCTGCGCTGCGGTGAGCTGATGTGGCAGCACCACAGCGAGTTCCTGCTGCTCGGCTACGGCGCCTACGCCACCTTCTCGGACTTCTGCAAGTCGGTGCTCCCCGACATCCCCGACCAGCACGTCGCCCAGATGGTCGCGGGCATCGACGTGCTGCTCTTCGTGCCGGACGCCGAGCTCCGCCGCCTGGCCAGGCTGGCGCTCGAGACGGGCGCCGACGGGGCGTTCGTCGAGGGCCGCACGCCGGCGGAGATCGACGCCGAGCTCGCCGGGAGCGAGGCGGGGCGGGCCTGGCTCGAGGAGCTCGAGCGGGTGAAGGACCCGTGGTTCAACATGGCCACCGGCGACGGCCTCTACCACTACTACGGCAGCTGGCTCGACGACCCGAGCATCCCGTACGCGTCGCTCGTCGGCTACGTGCGCGCGCTGAAGGAGGGTCAGGAGGTCGAGCGGCCGTCCGAGGAGCTCGCGCGCGAGCGCGATCGGCTGGCGGAGGAGTACGGCGCTCTCCTCGACGCGGAGACCCGCCAGGGCTTCGACGAGCTGCTCGGTCTCTCGCGGAAGGTCTTCCCGTACGTCGAGGAGCACAAGTTCCTCTGCGACTACTGGTTCCTGACCACCTGGTGGAACAAGGTGCGCGAGTTCGGCCGGCTGCTCGCCGATCACGGCTTCCTCGAGGACGCCGAGGATGTCTTCCAGCTCTCCCGGCACGAGGTCAACACGGCTCTCGACGAGCTCGTCCTGACCTGGGCCACCGGCGGTGAGCCGCTCGGCCCGAAGCACTGGCCGCCGATCGCCGCCCGTCGCAAGGAGATCCTCGAGCGTCTCGGGGCATGGACGCCGCCGCCGGCCCTCGGCGTGGTGCCGGAGGCCGTGCTCGACCCGGCGCTGATCATGCTCTGGGGGATCACGACCGAGCGCGTCCGCGCGTGGGCGCGCAGCCAGGACGGGGGCTCGGAGCTGAGCGGCGCGGCGGCGTCGCCGGGCGTGGCCGAGGGGCCCGCGCGCGTCGTGCGCACGGTCGGCGAGCTCGCGGACGTGCGCGACGGCGAGATCCTCGTCTGCACGATCACCTCCCCCGCCTGGGCGCCGATCTTCACGAAGGTCGAGGCGGTCGTCACGGACATCGGCGGCGTCATGTCGCACGCCGCCATCGTCTGCCGCGAGTACGGCCTCCCGGCCGTGGTCGGCACGGGCCGCGCCACCTCGCAGATCCGGACGGGGCAGATCGTCCGCGTGGACGGCTCGGCGGGCACCGTGACCATCGCCGGCTAGTGCGGCGTCTCGTACTGATTCACCGGTTTCTCGATCGCCCACGGCTCTGTCCACGCGCCGCACTAGCGGGCCGGACGGGTCCGGCCCCTACTGGGTTTCCGGTGCAGGGTTTGGAGAGGGCGCACTAGCCCGGATGCGTCTCGACGAGGCCCGCGGGTTCGTCTTCGACGTGGACGGGACGCTCGTGCAGCGGGCCGGCGCGGCGGTGCGCCCGCTGCCCGGGGCGATCGAGGCCCTGGAGGCGATCCGCTCGTCCGGGCGGCCCTACACGCTGTTCACGAACGGGAGCCACATCCCGCCGGCGGCCATCGCCGAGGAGCTGCGCGGTGCCGGGCTGCCGGTCGAGGACGAGCAGCTGCTGACGCCGCTCTGCAGCGTGCAGACGTATCTCGGGCGCCGCCGCGCCGGGACCGCCGTGCTGCCGTTCCTCACGGATCGGGCGCGCTCGTACCTCGAGTCGGCGGGAGTTTGCATGGTCGACGAGGGTGACCCGGAGCAGATCGGCGCCGTCTTCGTGGCGCAGCCTGGCGAGCTCGACTTCGATCGGCTCGAGCGCGCTGCCCGGGCCGTGCTCGCGGGCGCCCCGCTCCTGACCGGCAGCTACGTCGCCGCCTACGCGGGCGCGGACGGCCCGATCTTCAGCCGGGGAGCGATGGTCACCGCGGCGATCGCGAAGGCGAGCGGCCGCAGGCCGACGGTCGTCGGGAAGCCGTCGCAGGCCGCCGTCCGGCTCATGCGGGACCGGTTGGGCGTGCCCACGGAGGAGCTCGCGGTGATCGGCGACGACGTCTTCCTCGACGTCGCCCTCGGCCACCTGGGCGGCTCGTACACCGTGCTCGTCCGGACCGGCATCAGCGCGACGACCGACCTCGGCCGTATCGCCGAGCGGCGCCGCCCGCACGCCACGGTCGAGAGCGTGGCCGGGCTGCTCGACGTGCTGACGTAGGTCAGAGCTGCTCGAGCGCCCGCCGGACGAGCACGCGGGCGAGGTGAGCGCGGTACTCCGAGCTGCCGCTCGCGTCGCTCGGCGGCTCGGCACCCTCTGCGGCGTGGGTGGCCGCGACGGCCGGCGACGCGCCTGCCGCGAGCGTCTGCTCCACCGCACGTGCCCGGAGCGGCGTCGGCCCCATGCTGGCGAGCCCGACCTGCACGCGGCCGCCGACGCTCGCCGCCGCCACCGCCACCGTCGCCCAGTCCTGCGCGCGCCGTGCGTGCTTGAGGTAGGCGCTGCGCTCGACCTCGGGCACACGGACCTCGACGAGCACCTCGTCGTGGGCGAGCGCGCTGTCGAACGGCCCGGTGAAGAAGCCTGCGGAGGGGATCGTCCGCTCGCCGCCCGGGCCCCGCGCGACGAGGTCGGCGTCGAGCGCGACGAGCACGGTCGCGAGGTCGGATGCCGGGTCGGCATGGGAGACGGAGCCCCCGATCGTCCCGCGGTGGCGGACCTGCGGATCGCCGACCTCGCCCGCGGCATCGGCGAGCACGGCGCACGACCGCGCCAGCACCGGGTCGGCGGCGACCTGCGCGTGGCGCGTGAGCGCCCCGATCGCGATCCGGTCGCCGTCCTCGCGCACGTAGCGGAGGTCGTCCAGCCGGCCGATGTCGACGAGCGTGGTCGGCCGCGCGATCCGGAGCTTCATGGCCGGGATCAGCGAGTGCCCGCCCGCGAGGAGCCTCGCGTCCTCGTCGCCGCCGAGGAGCTCGATCGCCTGCTCGACCGACCCGGCGCGCCGGTACTCGAACGCGGCGGGGATCACGCGCCGGCCCTCGCCGCCGCCTCGACCGCCCTGACGATGTTGTGGTAGCCGGTGCAGCGGCAGAGGTTGCCCTCGAGCGCGTGCCTGATCTCCTGCTCGGACGGGCTCGGGTTCTCCTGCAGGAGCGAGACCGTCGCCAGCACGAACCCCGGCGTGCAGTAGCCGCACTGGAGCGCGTGCTGCTCGTGGAAGGCCTGCTGCACGGGGTGCAGCTCCTCGCCCTGCGCGAGCCCTTCGATCGTGGTGACCTCGCCCCCGTCCGCCTGCACGGCGAGCACCGTGCACGACTTGACCGACTCGCCGTCGAGCAGCACGGTGCACGCTCCGCACGAGGACGTGTCGCAGCCGACGTTCGTTCCCTTGAGCTCGAGCCGCTCCCGCAGGAAGTACACGAGCAGCTGGCGGGGCTCGACGTCCTCCCGGCGGCGCTGCCCGTTGACCGTCACCGTGACCTTCGTCATGCCTTCGCCTCCCGGAGGGCCTTCCAGACGTTCTCGCCGTTGCACGGCAGCTCGACGTGGCGGACGCCGTGCGGCGCCAGCGCGTCGAGCACCGCGTTGTGCACCGCCGGGGTCGCGCCGACCGTTCCCGATTCGCCGATCCCCTTGACGCCGAGCTCGTTGGCGGGCGTCGGCGTCACCATCTCGACCCGTTCGTACGACGGCAGCTCGGCGGCCGAGGGGAAGGCGTAGCCGGCGAACGTGCCGGTCAGCGGATAGCCGTCCTCGCCGTAGACCACCTCCTCGAAGAGCGCCTGCCCGACGCCGAACGCGACGCCGCCGTGCACCTGGCCGTCTGCCACGAGCGGGTTGATCAGCGTGCCGGCGTCGTCGACGGCGACGTGGCGCCGGAGCTCGACCTTGCCGGTCTCGGTGTCGACCTCGACCACCGCGAGGTGCGCGCCGAACGGGAACGTCGGCGGCGCCTGGAACTCCTGGGCGATCGTCAGCTCGCCGAGCCGCCCGTCCGCCGCCGCTCGGGACGCGAGGTCTGCCCACGAAAGCGACGGGTCGGGGGCCCCGACGACGTGGAAGCGGCCGAGCGCGGGGTCGAGCACGACGTCGGTCACGCTCGCCTCCAGGTAGTCGCCCGCGAGGCTCCGCGCCTGCTCGGCGACCGCCTCGGCGGCCAGCCTGCCCGCGACCCCCCCGATCTGGGTCGACTTGGATCCGAACGTCCCGGCGCCCTTCGGGATCGCGTCGGTGTCGCCCTTGATCACCGTCACGCGCTCCACCGGCAGCCCGAGCCGCTCGGCGGCGATCATCGCGAACGTCGTCTCGTGCCCCTGGCCGTGCGAGAAGGAGCCGGTGCGCAGGATCGCGCCGCCGTCCTCGGTGATCTCGATCTCGCCGAACTCGGTCTCGCCGACCGGGTTCGAGATCTCGACGTACGACGACAGGCCGATCCCGAGCTCGATCGGCCCGCCCTCCGCCCGGCGGCGGCGCTGCTCCTCGCGCAGCTCGTCGTAGCCGGCCGACCGCAGCAGCAGGTCGAGCGCGCCCTCGTGGTCGCCCGAGTCGTAGGTCGCGCCCGTCGGCGTCGTGTGGGGGAAGGAGCCCTTCGCGATGAAGTTCTTGCGCCGGACCTCGGCCGGGTCCATGCCGATCTCCGCGGCGAAGAGGTCCATCGCCCGCTCGATCGCCTGCGCCGCCTCCGGCCGGCCGGCGCCGCGCATCGAGGTCGTCGCCGTGGTGTTCGTGACCACCGACGACGACTGCGCCTCTGCCTTCGGGATCGCGTAGACGCCGCACGCCATCAGCCCCGTGAGGACTGGGAGGAAGGCGCCGAGAATCGGGTACGCGCCCGCGTCGGCGAGGATCTCGAGCCGGTACGCGAGCACCTGGCCGTCGCGGTTCCCGCCGAGCGTGAACTCGAGCCGCTGCGCACGGCCCTGCAGGAGCGCGAGCATGTTTTCCGACCGCGACTCCGTCCACCGGACGGGCCGCCCCAGCTTGCGGGCGAGCCACGCGACCAGGACGCCCTCGACCTCGAGCATCTTCGCGCCGAAGCCGCCGCCGACGTCCTGGCTGACGACGCGTACCTGGCCCGGGTCGAAGCCGAGCATGCCCGCGACGATCATCTTGTCCGTGTGCGGCGTCTGTGACGTTCCCCAGTAGGTGAGTCGGCCGTCGTCGCCGATCACGGCGGCCGCCGAGCGCGGCTCGAGCGGGCAGGCCGCCACCCGGGTGCTCCACACCGTGTCCGAGACGACGACTTCGCAGCCGTCGAACAGGTTCTCGTCGAGCTCTTCCGCGCCCCCGCGCGCGGCGACGTTCGTGCCGGCGTCGGGGAAGAGCAGCACCTCGTCCGTGGCCGCGTCCTCGACGGTGAGGACGACCGGGAGCGGGTCGTAGTCGACCATGACGAGCTCGGCCGCGTCCGCGCCCGTGACCCGGTCCTCGCTGACGACGACCGCGACGATCTCGCCCGCGAAGCGGACGACGTCGGTCGCCACGAGCGGCCGCACCATCTTCGGGTCGATGTTCCAGTAGGGCGGCGGCCCGAACGGCGGCGCGTCGACGTCGGCGCCGGTGAAGACCTGGACGTTCGGAAGAGCTGCCGCAGCGGACGTGTCGACGGACGTCACGCGGGCGTGCCCGACCGGCGAGCGGACGAAGGTGACGGAGAGCGCTCCCTCGAGCGGCATGCCCTCGAGGTACCGACCCTCGCCCCGCAGGAAGCGCGGGTCCTCGACCCGCAGCACACGGTTCCCGAGGATGCTCATGCAGGCGACCCTAACGTGTCGAGGCCGTACCGGCGATCGGTTGTGCGGAGTGGGTCGCGTCGAGGTAGGCGAGCACCGCGTGGACACGTCGGTTCTCGCCGGCGTCCGCCGGCAGGTCGAGCTTGCGCAGGATGCTGCGGACGTGCGCCTCGACGGTCTTTCGCGTCACGAACAGCTCGTCGGCGATGCCCCGGTCCGTCTTCCCCTGGGCGACGAGCACGAGCACCTCGCGCTCGCGCGACGTCAGCTCTGCGAGGGGATCGCGAGCGCGCGGGGCCGCGACGAGCTCTTCGACGAGCGACGGCTCGACGACGGTCTCCCCGGCGGCGACCCGGCGCAGCACGGCGACGAGCTCGTCGACGTCTGCGACGCGGTCCTTGAGCAGGTAGCCGACCCGTCCCGACGAGCCGGTGACGAGCTTCAGGGCGTAGCCGACGTCGACGTGCTGGGAGAGGACGAGCGTCGCCACCTGCGGATACGCGGCGCGGATCTCCTGCGCGGCGATGAGCCCCTCGTTCGTGTGCGTCGGCGGCATCCGGATGTCGACGATCGCCACGTCGGGCGGGTCGGCGGCGACGAGCCGCACGAGCTCCTCGGCCGTGCCCGCCTGGCCGGC
>DATBMD010000033.1:0-19132 GCA_036555085.1 Gaiellaceae bacterium | reverse complement strand
CCGGCCCCTACGGGGTTTCCGGTGCACGGTTTGGAGAGGCCGCACTAGGCGAGCACGAAGTCGAACCGGGCCGTCCAGCGGCCCTTCGTCTTGCGGAGCCGGTGCAGGAGCAGCTCGGGCACGAAGATCTGGTCGCCGCGGTTCGCCGGCTCGCCGGGGAAGTAGAGCTGCGTCGTCAGCACCGGCGCGCCCGGGCGCCGCACCTTGACGTGGATGTGCCGCGTGCGACCCGGGTAGATCGCGGGCACGATCGTCGTCAGCCGCCAACGGCCCTGGGCGTCGGTCAGCTGATGGCCGCGAAGCCGGAAGCCGTCGTTGTCGTAGACGCCCTTCGAGTCGCACTGCCAGAAGTCGAGCAGCGCCCCGGGCACCGGCCGGCAGTCCGTGCGCAGCACGCGGCCGCCGAGCACGAGCGTCCTGCCGGCGATGCCGGCCCCGAGCAGCGACCTTCGCCTCGGTGTGCGCGGCGTGTAGAACGGCCCCTCGGTCTGCTCGGGCGTCTCGTCGCCGTCGTCGCACGCGGGCGTGGCGGCCAGCACGGGCGCGGCGCCCGCCGCGAGGATGAGCGGCACGGGTGCCGCGAGCCCGAGCTGCAGGAGCTGCTCTCGCGTCAGGCGGGGCTCGTCGGGCACGTGCGACCTACGTCGAGTGCTGCGGCGGCCGGCGGCTGCCTTCGCGACTGAGCTTGCCGAGCCCCCGTGCGAAGCTCTGCGTGTTCTCGAGGTCGTGCTGCTGCTGACGCTCCAGCCGCCGCAGCCGGAGCTCCAACTCGGTCAGCGCCGGGCCGCCGTCGCCGTCGTCCCGGCCGTCCACCTCGCGTTCCCGTTGCGCGACGAGCCGCTCGCGCGCCGCGACGGCCTCGCTGCGCGCGGCCAGCTCCTGCTGCGTCTTCAGGAAGATGCGTTCCGCGTCCTTCAGCTCGGCGAGCCGCGCCTCGATCTCCGCTCGCCGCCGCTCCAGCTGTTCGGGCTCGGCGAGCGCCTCCGCCGCCTTGCGCTCGCGCTGCTCGAGGAGCTCCTCTCGCTCGTCGAGCGTGCGGCGGCGGCTCTCGAGCGCCAGCTTCTCCGCCTCGAGCTCTTCGTCGGCGCGGGCCGGGAGAGCCACGGGCGCCGGAGCGCCCTCGAGCGCCTGCTCGCGGGCCACCACCGAGCGCTCGCGTCGCTCCAGCTCCTCGAGCCGGTCGCGGAGCGCGTCGTCGCCGGACGGTCGCGTGCGCTGCTTCCCGCCGAGCTCCCTGTCGAGCTGCCGCTCGCGTTCCTGCACCGCCTGGACGCGTGCCGCGAGCTCCTGCTTGAGCGTCTCCAGCTCGGCGGTGCGTCGACGCACGAGCTCGAGCTCGGCCTCGACGTCGGCGGCGACGTCGTCGGCGCTCCGCCTCAGAAACGATGCCACGCCTGCATCTTACGGCGGGGGCGCGGCATCACCTGCCGCGCCCCACGCCCCCGGAAGGAACTGTCGAAAGCTCAGGCGGCGCGTTCGAGGCGCTCTTCGGCGCGAGCGCGCCGGACGATCTCCTCGCGCTCGCCGAACCTGAGGCGCGCCCGCTCGGCGCGATGGGCCGCCCAGAGCTCCTCCAGGCGTGCCTCGAGATCCCTGATCTCCTGGACGAGCCCCGGCTCGAGGCCGTCCGAAAGCTCGTTCCAGAGCTCGGTTCGCCGCTCGCTCAGCTGGTCGATCTCGGCGTGGATATGGTCGATCGTGCTCATGTCCCTGACAACGCGGGCGACAGGCTCGACATTCCTTACCCGTCGCGGCTGAACAGAAACGCAACGATGACGATCGCCCCGACGACGAGCGCGACCGAGGCGATCACGGTCAGCGCGGTGGTCACTCGTAGCCGAGCTCCGCGAGCCGGTCCTCGTCGAGGCCGAAGTAGTGCCCGAGCTCGTGGAGGACTGTCACCCGGATCTCGCGCTCCAGCTCGGCCGGGTCGGGGAAGTCGTCCTCGAGCGGCAGCCGGTAGATCGCGATCCGGTCGGGCAGCTGGCCGGCCATGTCGCCGCGCTCGGGCAGCGGTACGCCCTCGAAGAGGCCGTACAGATCGGGATCGTCCGGGTTCTCGTCCTCGACGACGACCGCGACGTTCTTCAGCGCCGCGGCGAGGTGGTCGGGCAGGCCGTCGAGCGCGTTGCGGACGTGCTCCTCGAAGCTCACTGGCTAGCGGATCACGAGCGCCATCACGGACTTCTGGGTGTGCAGGCGGTTCTCCGCCTGCTCCCAGACGAGCGACCGCGGGCCGTAGAGCACCTCGGCGCTGATCTCCTCGCCGACGTGCGCGGGCAGGCAGTGGAGCACGATCGCATCGTCGGCGGCGAGCGCGAGCAGGCGCTCGTCGAGCCGGTAGCCGGCCAGGTCGCGCAGCCGTCGATCGCGCTCCCCGTTCTGCCCCATGCTCGTCCACACGTCGGTGTAGAGGACCTGCGCGCCTCGAACCGCCTCGGCCGGGTCGGGGACGAGCTCGACCGAGCCGCCGCTCGCCTCCGCATCGGTCCGCGCGTCCCGGACCCAGTCGTCCTTCGGCTCGTAGCCGGGCGGGCAGGAGGCCGTGAACCGCATCCCGAAGCGGCCGGCGACCCGCATCAGCGAGTTGCAGACGTTGTTGCCGTCGCCGAGGTACGTGACGCGCACGCCGTCGAGCTGCCCGAATCGCTCGCGGATGGTCATCGCGTCGGCGAGCGCCTGCAGCGGGTGCGTCTCGTCGGTCAGGCCGTTGATGACCGGGATCGACGCGTGCTCCGCGAACTCGTCGACCTCGGCCTGCTCGAACGTCCGGATCATCAGCGCCGAGACGAACCGCGACAGCACGAGCGCGGTGTCGCGGTAGCTCTCGCCGCGGGCGAGCTGGAGGTCGGCGGCCGGGAGGTACAGCGCCATGCCGCCCAGCTCCGCGATCCCCACCTCGAAGCCGACGCGCGTGCGCGTCGACGGCTTGTGGAAGATGAGCCCGATCGTGCGCCCCGGCAGCACGCGCAGCTCCTTGCGGCGGGCGCGCTCCTGCTTGAGCTCGTCCGCGAGATCGAGCGCCAGCGCCAGCTCCTCGCGCGACCAGGCGGAAACCCGCGTGTAGCTGCGGCCCTTCAGCGTCTCGGGGATGCCCGCCATCACGCGATGCTACTCGCTGCGGCTACGCACCCTGACGACGTAGGATCCGGCGCATGGCCCGCTTCGCGAAGGCGCTCAACGAGCAGATCGGCTACGAGTTCGGCGCCTCCCAGCAGTACATCGCGATCGCGGCTCACTACGACGCGCAGACGCTGCCCCAGCTCGCCGGCCACTTCTACCGGCAGGCGGTCGAGGAGCGGAACCACGCGATGATGATCGTGCAGTACCTGCTCGACGCCGACCTGCCGGTCACCGTCCCCGGGGTCGAGGCGCCGCAGACGGCCTTCGCCGACGTCGTCGCCCCGGTCCGGCTCGCGCTCGAGCAGGAACAGCGCGTGACCGGCCAGATCTCGGACCTCGTCAAGCTCGCGCGCAAGGAGGGCGATCTCGTCGGCGAGCAGTTCCTGCACTGGTTCCTGCAGGAGCAGCGCGAGGAGGTCTCGTCGATGTCCGCGCTGCTGAACGTCGTCGAGCGCTCGCAGGACAACGTGATGCTCGTCGAGGACTACCTCGCACGCGAGGGCGGCGGCGGGAACGAGCTCGAGTCGGGCGCTCCCCCGGCGGCCGGCGGGGCCCTCTAGTGCGGCGTCTCGTAATGATTCACCGGTTTCTCGATCGCCAACGACTCTGTCCACGCGCCGCACTAGCGGGCCGGACAGGTCCGGCCCCTACGGGGTTTCCGGTGCACGGTTTGGAGAGGGCGCACTAGACGCTCGTCACGGCGTAGACGCGCCGCTCCTCCGGCAGTCCCTTCAGCGTGTGGGTGCCGCGGTCCTCGAACGCGATCCCCGAGCCGGCGACGAGGTCGCGGACGGTGGCGGAGACGAGCACATCGCCGGCCGTGCCGAGCGCGGCGATGCGTGCGCCCGTGACGACGGCGATCCCGGCGACCTTGCCGTCGAAGAGCTCGCACTCGCCTGTGTGAATGCCGGCGCGGACGTCGAGGCCGAGCTGCGCCACGGCTTCGCGGATCGCAGCTGCGCACCGGATGCCTCGCGCCGGCCCGTCGAAGCTCGCGAAGAAGCCGTCGCCGGCGGTGTCGAGCTCGTTCCCGCGGTGGCGCCCGAGCTCGTGGCGCACGAGACGGTGGTGCTCGGCCACGAGCTGCCGCCAACTCGCGTCGCCGAGCTCGACGGCCTTGCGGTCGAGTCGACGATGTCCGTGAAGAGAACGGTGGCGAGGACGCGATCCGGCGCCGCCGTCGTGGTCGCCGCGGCCTCCCACGACTCGCGGAGGAAGTTGTCGATCTCGGTCAGGTAGGCAGCCAGGTCGCCTGCGAAGAGGACGTGGTCGGCTCCCGGCAGCACGACGTGTCGCGCGCCCGGGATTCGCTGCGCGACGTAGCGGGAGCCATCCCGGTGGATCTCGTCGGCGCGGTTGATCACGAGGGTCGGAGCGCCGATCGAGCTCAGCGCGGCGCGGACGTCGATGATCTTGTTCATCCGGTCGAGCGCGGCGACCGCCCCGGGGCTCGCGCTCTGGCGGAGGAGCTTCGCGAAGGCCGCCTGGTTCGGCTCGTCGAGGCTCGGGGCCATCGAGCGGACGACCTGGATCACGAACTCCGGGTCGCCCCAGCGGCGCTCGCCGTCCACGGTCTCGCGGTCGTACTCCGCCTCGGTCATGTTCCACGGCGTCTCGGGCGTCCACAGCGTGTTCGCGAACGCGCCCGCGCAGACGAGCGCCCAGACACGCTCGGGATAGGTCGCGGCGAAGAGCATGGCGATCGGGGCCCCCTCGGAGATGCCCAGGAGCGCGGTGCGCTCCGAGTCGGCGGCGTCCATCACGGCGCGGATGTCGTCGATGCGCGTCTCGAGCGTCGTCGCGGGCGAGACGCGGTCGGACATGCCGGTACCCCGTTTGTCGAAGACGATGGTGCGGGCGAAGGACGCCAGCCGCCGGTTCATCTCCGCCCACCTCGGTACCTCCCACGCGAGCTCGACGTGCGACACCGACCCGGGCACGACGACGAGGTCGAACGGCCCTGCGCCGAGCACCTGATAGGCGACGTTCACGTCGCCGCTGCGCGCGTACCGTGTCTCCGGCAGCTCCACACGCGAAGCCTACGACGGCGCGTAGGATTCCGCCCCGTGCGCGAGCTGACCCTGCAGACGGAGCGGCGGAGCCAGCTCGTCGACATCACGCGCGAGGTCCAGGCTGCCGTGGCGGACCAGCCCGGCGCGGCGGTGCTCGTCTACGTGCCGCACACGACCGCGGGCGTGACCGTCAACGAGCACGCCGATCCCGCGGTCGCACGCGACTTCGAGGCCGCGCTCGAGCGGATCGTTCCCGCCGACTGGCGCTGGCAGCACGTCGAGGAGGGCGAGGAGAACGCGCCGACGCACGTCCGTGCGTCGCTGATGGGGCCGAGCGTGCTCGTACCGCTACGCGACGACGGCACGCTCGCCCTCGGGACGTGGCAGGGGATCTTCTTCTGCGAGTTCGACGGGCCACGGCGGCGATCGGTCTACGTGACGGTGCTCCCGTGATCGAGGTCTCGGAGCTGACGAAGCGGTTCGGCAAGACGCTCGCGGTCGACGACCTCAGCTTCCGCGTCGAGCCGGGGGCGATCACGGGCTTCCTCGGCCCGAACGGCGCCGGGAAGTCGACCACGCTCCGGTCGATCCTCGCGCTCGTCCACCCCGATCGCGGCCGCACGACCGTCCTCGGCGTGCCCTACCGCGAGCTCGACCGGCCGCTGCATCGCGTGGGCGCCGTGCTCGAGGCCTCCGACGTCCACCCCGGGCGCTCGGGGCGCAACCACCTCCGCGCGCTCGCGGCCGCCGCGGGGCTGCCGCGGTCGCGCGTCGAGGAGGTCCTGGCGCTCGTCGAGCTGACGGGCGCGGCGCGCCGCCGGGCCGGCGGCTACTCGCTCGGGATGCGCCAGCGGCTCGGGCTCGCCTCGGCTCTGCTGGGCGACCCGGAGGTGCTCGTGCTCGACGAGCCCGCGAACGGCCTCGACCCGCAGGGGATCCGCTGGCTGCGCGACTTCCTGCGCTCGCTCGCGGGGGAGGGCAGAACGATCCTCGTCTCGAGCCACGTGCTCGCGGAGGTCGCCCAGACAGTCGACCGCGTCGTCATCATCCACCGGGGGAAGCTGATCCGGCACGCGACGATGGCCGAGGTCGAGGCGATGGCGGCCGGCGCCACCCGGGTGCGCAGCCCGGATTACGCTCGCCTCGCCGAGGCGCTCGCCGCGGCCGGGATCGAGGCGCGCCGGTCCGGCGACGGCGCGCTGGCCGCGGACGCGACGCCCGAGCGGGTAGGGGAGCTGGCGGCGGCGGAGGGCATCGTGCTCCACGAGCTCACCTCCGAGCGCGCGACGCTCGAGGAGGTCTTCCTCGAGCTGACCGGCGAGCCGGGGGAGCGTGGCACATGACCGCGCTGCTCGCCGCCGAGCTGCTGAAGGTCCGGACCGTCCGCTCGACCTGGGGCTACGTCCTGGCGGTGCTCGGTCTCGCCGCGCTCGTGACCGCCGCGACGATCGGCTCCGAGTCCGACCAGAGGCGTTCAGAGGCCAGCTTTCAGGGCGACCTCCTGCTGGACGGCTCCGCGCCCGCGACCGTGGTGGCCCTCCTGCTCGGCATCGTCCTGGTGACGAACGAGTTCCGGCACGGCACGATCACGCCCTCGCTGCTGGTGACTCCACGACGCAACCGGCTCCTGACCGCGAAGCTGCTCGCCGGCGCTGCAGCGGGGGCCGCGCTGGCCGCGATCGCGATCGCCGTCATCGCCGCCACGGCGGCGATCTGGCTCGGCATCCTCGACGTCCCGCTCGAGCTCGGCACGGCGGCGAAAGCGGCGGGACGCGGGCTCGTGGCCGCAGCCGTGGCGGGCGTGCTCGGGGCCGCCGTCGGCGGCGCCGTCCACGCCCAGGTCGCGGCGCTGGTGGGCGCGCTCGTCTGGATCTTCGTCGCCGAGCCGCTCGTCTGGGTGCTGCTGGGCCTGCTCGACGTCGGCGGCGCGGCCGACTACGCGCCGACCGCCGTCCTGTTCACGATCGCCGGCACGGAGGAGGACGCGCTGTCGTTCCCCGCCGCGGTGGGCATGACCCTCGTCTGGGCCGCCGTCGCGGCTGCGATCGCATTCTTCCGCACCGGCCGCCGCGACATCACGTAGGCGCCGCTACGCTCAGCCGGTGGCCGCGCCCGTGACGAAAGGGGAGGAGGTCGAGCTCAGCGTCGACTCGCTCGCCTACGGCGGCAGCGGCGTCGCCCGGCTGAACGGGTTCGTCGTCTTCGTCCGTCGCGGGCTCCCGGGCGACCGGGTGCGCGCCCGCGTCACGAAGGTCAAGCGCGGGTTCGCGGAGGCCGTCGCCGAGGAGGTCGTGGAGCGAAGCACGTTGCGCGTCGACGCGCCCTGCGAGCACTTCCCCGCCTGTGGCGGCTGCCGGTTCCAGGATCTCGCGTACGAGGCCCAGGTCGAGGCGAAGGCCGACCAGGTGCGCGACGCGCTCGTCCGCCTGGGCGGCTTCCCGGACCCGCCGCTCGAGCCGATCGTGCCCGCCCGCTCGCAGTTCCACTACCGCAACAAGCTCGAGTACTCGTTCAGCGGGGAGGGCGGCAGCCCGGTGCTCGGCCTCCACCGGGCCGGCCGGTGGGACCAGGTCGTCGACGTCGACCGCTGCTGGCTGACGACCGAGCTCGGCAACGCGATACGGAACGCGATCCGGGACTGGGCGCGCGAGGAGCGGCTCGAGCCCTACGACCAGGAGGCCCAGACCGGCTACCTGCGCCACCTCGTCGTCCGCGAGGGCCGGAACACCGGCCAGGCGCTCGTCATGCTCGTCACGGCGCCGGGAGAGAAGTACGAGACCGGCTACCTCGTCGAGGTGCTCCGCCGCTTCCCGGAGGTCCGCTCGATCCACTGGGCCGTCAACGACTCGCCGGCCGAGGTGACGAACCTCCCCTCGACCGTGCTCTGGGGGGAGGAGGCGATCGAGGAGGAGCTGCTCGGCCTGCGGTTCCGGGTGCGCCCGAACGCCTTCCTGCAGACCAATACCGAGATGGCGGAGCGGCTCTACGAGCTGGTCCTCGACGCCGCCGGGCTGACCGGCGCCGAGACCGTCTACGACCTCTACTGTGGCACCGGCACGATCGGGCTAGCGCTGGCGCGGAGCGCCCTGACCGTCTGGGGGGTCGAGATCTCGGAGGAGTCCGTCGCGTGCGCGATCGAGAACGCCGAGCTGAACGGGATCGGCAACGCCGCCTTCTTCGCGGGCAACGTGTCGCAGTCCCTCGCCGAGCTCCGCGAGCGGGCAGGGCCGCCCGACGTCGTCGTGGTCGACCCGCCTCGCGCGGGGCTCGCCGGCAAGTCGCTCCACCGGACCGGCGGGCTGGGCGCCGGGCGGATCGTGTACGTCTCGTGCAACCCGACGACGCTGGCATCCGACCTGAAGGTGCTGCGCGACGAGAACGGCTACGAGCTGCGGAGTGTCCGGCCCGTCGACATGTTCCCGCACACGCCGCACATCGAGAGCGTGTCGCTGCTCGAACGAGGCTGATGGCCGCTCGCGCCACGGGCGCGCTCGTCGCCGCTGCGCTCGGCCTCGCTGCACTGGCGGCAGGCGGCTCGGCGTCGCGCGCCGCCTCGATCTGCGACGCGGTGCTCGCCAGCTCCGAGGCGGGCACGGTCCGCGATCCCGCGCTCCGCGAGATCTCGGGCATCGACGCGGGCAGTGCGAGCCCGGGCGTCTGGTGGCTGCACAACGACTCCGGCAACCCGGCGCGCCTCTTCGCGATCGACCGGCGCGGCCGCACGCTGCGGACCTACTCTCTCGCAGGGGTCACGGCGGTCGACTGGGAGGACATCGCGGTCGGGCCGGGCCCCACGCCGGGCGCCTCCTACCTCTACGTCGGCGACATCGGCGACAACGGCGCCAACCGCTCCGAGGTCCAGGTCCTGCGCGTCCGCGAGCCGACCGTCTCGCCCGGGCGCGCCGTGACGCTCGACGACGTCGCGACGCTGCGCCTGCGGTATCCCGACGGGCCGCGCAACGCGGAGGCGCTCGTCGTCGACCCTCAGCGCCGCCAGCTGTACGTGATCGAGAAGCGCCAGGACGGCCGGCCGGCGGGCATCTACCGCGCGCCTGCCGGCCTCCCCGACGGCAGCCGGACGACGCTCCGGCGGGTCGGTGAGCTGAGGCTGGGAGCGGGCCTCGGGAACGCTGTGACGGCTGCGGACGTCTCGGCGGACGGCGCGCGGCTGGCGGTGCGCACCTACGGCGCGGTGCTGCTCTGGCAGCGGCCCCGCGGCCGGACGATCGTCCAGGCTCTGACGGGGCCGCGCTGCGTCGGGCCGATCCCGTTCGAGCTCCAGGGCGAGGCGATCGCCTTCCGCCCGGACGGCCGGGGGTACGCGACCATCGCCGAGGGCGCGCGTCAGACGCTCCACCTGGTCGCAATCCGCGGCCGCTAGCGCGGCGTCTCGTGATGATTCACCGGTTTCTCGATCGCCAACGACTCTGTCCACGCGCCGCACTAGCGGGCCGGACAGGTCCGGCCCCTACTGGGTTTCCGGTGCAAGGTTGGAGAGGGCGCACTAGAAGACGATTCGGGGCTCGCCGTCGGCCGGGTCGGGAGGCAGCACGAGGTAATCGCCGCGGGCGACGCGCCGCGCGCTCCACGCGGCTGCGGCGGCGTCGACGACGTCCGCGGCCGGCACGTCGTCTCCCTGCGCCAGCGGGTGCGGCAGCTCGATCCCCTCCTGGGCGAGCAGCGTCCTCCGCTCGTTGAGCCCATTCCAGGTGTGCTTCGAGGGCGGTCGCTCCCCCTTCATCGCCAGGAACGCGAGCTCCGGGTGCGTCTCGACCATTCTCGGGTCGAGGTGGAGCTCCAGGTCGAGCAGCTTCGCCCGCAGCCGGAAGGCCTGCAGCGTGATCGCCTTGCCGCTGTGCTCGCGTGCGCGCTCGACCGCTTCGACATGCGACGCCGCGAGGTGCACGTCCCGGGGGAACATCATGAACAGGCTCGAGCCGACGAGCGCCCGCGCGTGCTCGTCGGCCCGCCGGGGGCCCGTGTGGGGGAGCCCGATCGGCATGTCGACGCAGATCACCTCCGGCTCGGGCAGGCCCGCGGCCAGTCGCGCCGCATCGGGGAAGAGGCGTGCGTCGACGAAGCCCCGCTCGTCGACGAGCACCGCCACCCAACCCCGGGGGCAGCCGTCAACTCCAGCGACGATCACGCAGCCTCCGCCAGAGCAGGTCGGCGTTCGGGAGCAGGAAGCCGATGCAGACCGCGGGCAGCGCCGGCAGCCCGGCGAAGTCGAACGACGCGGTCAGCACGAGCGTCAGCGACAGCAGCGCCGTCATGCCGAGCCAGGTCCAGCCCGTGCGCAGCCCGAACCGGGCGGCCGCCGCGAGAAACAGCGCGAAGAACAGGACGTCGGGCGGGCCCAGGTTCGCCGACGAGTCCTCGCCCGGGATCGGGAACGCGAGCGAGATCCGGTCGAACAGGCCCGGCTGCTCGCTGACGACGTAGTCCGTCGGCCCCCGCCAGACCGAGATCGCGTCCACCCAGGGGATCAGCACGGCGATCAGCACGACCCAGGAGAGCACCTGGAAGAGCTCGAGGAAGCAGAAGCCGAGCAGCGTCAGGGCGGCGAGCTTCGCGATGTTGAACAGGACGCCGAGGCCGGCCAGCGAGAGCGCGACGGCGAGCGCGGTGAGCGCGAGCCCGAGCGGCAGCGCCGCCCGCGTCTCGGCAAGCGGCAGCGCGAGCCAGACGGCTGCGAACGCGGCGGGGATCAGGACGCCCGCGACGAAGGCCACGTCCCAGGGCTCGGAGAGGTCCGGCAGCCGCTGGGCGCACGCGTCGTAGAGCGCGAGCGCGGCGAGCAGACCGAGGAGCGCCGCCCCTCGCCTGCGCCCTAGTACGGCGGCAGCGCCGCCCACCAGGGGCCGAGCGCCTTGAAGGCGTTCCAGAAGCGGGTCTTCGCCGACTGCTCGTCCAGCGATCCGTCGATGTCGGGAGTCACGAGCCCGTAGATCGTGGGCGTGAACCGCTGGATCTCGCCCTCGGCGTCGGCGGCGAGCGGTTCCGAGAGCGGGAAGCCGAGGTCGTTGAGGAACGCGACCGACGGGGGGCCCATGACCACGACGAGCTTGGGCTGGACGATGTGCAGCTCGCGCAGGAGCCAGCCCGCCGCGTCGGCGGGATCCTCGGTCCCGAACTTGAGGCAGTTCGTGCCGTACACGGCGAGCGGGTCGACCCCGAGGCGCTGCAGCGACTTCAGCAGGGCCTGGCCGGCGCGCCCGAAGAACGCGACGCCCTCCTGGATCTCCGACTGCTGCGGGGCGTGCTTGAGCAGGAAGACGTCGGCGAGCGGATGCCCGGAGCCGAGCACCGGCACGTGGAGCGCGTCGCCGTGCGCCGCGAGCTCGTCGCCGAGCACGTTGATCTCGGCGATCGCCTTCTGCAGGTAGCGCTCGTAGATCTCGTCGGTGGGCACGGCGGCGGTCAAGGGAGCCTTATCGGTTTCTGGGCTAGCGGACCTTCTCCTTGACCTGGGCGACCCACTTGAGCGACTGCAGGTAGGCGAGCGACTTCGGTCGGCGCAGCACCTCGGCGGTGCGGAGCGAGAGCAGGAACTCCTCGGGCCCGTCGAAGCGGCGCATGCGGAGCGCGCCGGTGCCCACGCCCTGCAGCACGTGCGCGTCGGAGCCGGCGCCCTGGAGGAGCCCGTACTTGCGCGCGAACCGGAGCGCCTCGTCGTTGTAGGCCTCGAAGAGGAGGCGGGCGTTGTAGACCTCGAGGACGTCGATCTCGCCGAGGTGGCGGTGCAGCG
Source organism: Gaiellaceae bacterium (assembly GCA_036555085.1). Lineage (GTDB taxonomy): Bacteria > Actinomycetota > Thermoleophilia > Gaiellales > Gaiellaceae > Gaiella. Next base: position 7,249 of record DATBMD010000033.1, on the reverse strand, counting down.
TCGCGGGCTCGGGGATCGTGTGCATGCGGTCGAACGGGTGCGGGACGTAGACGATCCCGCCCTGCTCGCGGATCGCGGCCAGCGTGTCGGCGAAGCTGAGCCCGCGCGGGATCTCCTCGGTCAGGAAGAGCCCGATCACCTCGCCCTGGCCGTCGGTCTTGATCTCCTCGCCCGGGATCACGATCAGGCCGCGGCCGCGGGCGAGCTCGACCGCTTCCAGCGCGCCACCGAAGACGTTGTGGTCGGTCACCGCGATCGCTCCCAGGCCCTGGGCGATCGCGTGGTCGACGAGCGCGGCTGGCTCGGTGGCGCAGTCGCTCGACCAGCTCGTGTGCATGTGCAGGTCGGCGCAGATCCAGTCGCGGTCGGCGAGCGGGTCGCCGGCAGGCGGGACCGCGCGCCGCCGGCGGCGCAGCCGGCCGTAGACCTCGTCCAGCTCGGCGGCGACCCTGGCGAAGCTCTGTTCCTCGGCGGCGCCGCGGGCGTCGGCCCCCAGGCGCTCGCGGAGGGCCGCGTCCTCGGCGAAGCGCGCGATCGCCGCTCCGACGAGCTCCGGCTGCTCATCGGCCCCGGGAGGGTCCGCGATCGCGCAGCCGGCGGCCATCGCGTCCAGGCGCAGCCGGGCGCTGCCCTCCGCTGCCGGTGCGAAGACCGCCGCTTCGGCGAGCAGCGACGCCCGGTTCTCCGGCCGGCGCAGGGAGCGGAGACGCACCCGGTCGCGCAGCGCGAGCGGGATCGCGGGGCGGCCGGCGAGCGGCGTCATCCGCACCAGCGTCAGCTCCCAGTCGGGCAGCTCGCGCAGGCTGCGGAGCGCGGCGCGGGCGCTGGCGAGCCCTTCGGCATTCGTCTCGACCGCGATCAGGCTCCGCTTGTCGCCGGGGGCGAACCGGGCGGGGTCGACGCCGACCGAGACGACGCGATAGTCGCCGGGGAAGCGCCGCGACGCGGCCTCGGCCGTCTCCTCGCTCGTCGCGAGCAGCGCGTCCACGCGCGCGAGCAGGCGCACGCGCCGGTTGCGGCGGGAGGGGTACGCGAGCCGCTCGGTAGAGAGGAACGTCGCCGCCGTCAGCGTCCGCGCCTCGAGGAGGGCGACGCTGGAGAGGCTCGGCAGCCCGGGCTCGAACCCGTGGACGACGTCGAAGCCCTGGTTGAGCGCCACGGCCAGGTTCGCACGCACGCCCACCGGGAGCCCGAGCCGGCTCGAGCGGGAGACGGGGACGGCCGGGCCGATCGCCACGACTTCCTCGTCGGCGATCCCGCGCTCGAGGATGCGCCGGCCCGCGACCAGGTCGGAGATCCGGTCGGAAGGAGCGAGCACCGTCACCGTGTGCCCGAGCGCGCGCAGGGCGACCGCGACGCCGTCGACGTGCTCGTTCACCTCGTGCGGCTTCGACCAGGAGAACGGCGAGACGAGGCAGATGCGGAGCTGCACGGCAGGCCAGTGTAGCCCCGGCGGCGCCCGCTCTCGACGGCGCTACGGCGCGACGGCGAGCTCGAGCTGGCGCGAGGCGAGCGTGCCGCCGAGCTCCTCGAACCCCGCCGCGGCCGGGTCGTCGCTCGGCACGTTCAGGAAGGTCAGCCGGGACGCGCCGGCGGCGACGGCCGAGATCAGGTCGCGGGCGGCCGCGCTCGTCGCGGCCGCGAGCTGGATGACGGACGCCTGGCCGTCGGTCACGCGGTAGACGACAGCGCCGTCGTCCGTCACGAGCGCCTTCGTGGCCGAGTCGAGGGTGCGGAGGTGGGCGAGGGTCTCGTCCGCGCGCTGCCAGGGCTCGGGCGCGGCTCGAGCGGCCCGGATGCGGCGGAGCGCCTCGTCGACGTCGGCGGCCCGGGCAGCCCCCGTCTCGACCCCCTGCCCGCCGGGCAGCGTCCAGATGTCGAGCCCGCGGATCGGCGCGAAGCCGAGGCGCTCGTACAGTCGCCGCGCGTCCTCGTTCTGCTCGAGCACCTCGAGCGTCACGCGCCGCAGGCCGAGGCCGCGGGCTGCGTCGAGGACGTCGCGCATGAGCAGCACGCCGATCCCGCGCCGGCGGTGGTCGGGGACGACGCCCATACCGCCGATCCAGCCGGCGTCGTTCCGCACGCCGAGCATCGCCACCCCGACCGGGTCGCCCGCGGCCGCCGCGACCCGGGAGGCGTCGAGGTCGAGGTCGCTCGTGCGCGCCATCCGCTCGAGCCCGGCCGCGTCCAGCTCGACCGGGAACCAATAGCCGGCGTACGCCGCCGTGAAGAGCGCCGCGAGCCGGCCGGCGCCGAGCGACGACGCCGGGGCGAGCGAGACGCCGAGCGCAGTGCTCATCGTGCCCTTGTGCTCGTCCGGGCCGGCTTCTCGCGGGTCAGCGCGTTCTGGGCGATGAACCGCTCGACCAGCTCGTGCGCCTCGTCGTCGACGATCTGCTTCGGCGGCGACTTCATCAGGTAGGCGCTCGGCCCCTCGAGGGCGCCGGCGATCCCGTTGTTCAGCGCGAGCTTCGCCAGGCGGACGGCGTCGATGACGATGCCCGCCGAGTTGGGGGAGTCCCAGACCTCGAGCTTCAGCTCGACGTTGAGCGGCACGTCGCCGAACGAGGTGCCCTCCATGCGGATGTAGGCCCACTTGCGGTCGGTCAGCCACGGCACGTAGTCCGACGGGCCGACATGGACGTTGCCGTCGCCGAGGTCGTAGTCGAGCATCGACGTGACCGCGTTCGTCTTCGAGATCTTCTTCGACTCGAGCCGGTCCCGCTCGAGCATGTTCAGGAAGTCCGAGTTGCCGCCGACGTTCAGCTGCATCGTGCGGTCGAGGTGCACGCCGCGCTCGCGGAAGAGGCTCGTCAGCACCCGGTGCGTGATCGTCGCGCCGACCTGCGACTTGATGTCGTCGCCGATGATCGGCACCCCGGCCTGCTCGAAGCGCTGCTGCCAGTAGTGCTCCTTGGCCAGGAAGACGGGCATGCAGTTCACCATCGCGCAGCCGGCCTCGAGGATCTTCTCCGCATACCACTTGGCCGCCATCTCGGAGCCGACCGGGAGATAGCTGACGACGACGTCGGTACCGGTCTCGCGAAGGATGCCGACGATGTCGTCGGTCTCGCCCGGCGCCTTCTCGACGACCGCCGAGAGGTACTTGCCGAGCCCGTCGTGCGTCATCCCGCGGGACACCCGGACGCCCGTCTTCGGGACGTCGGCGAACTTGATCGTGTCGTTCGGCGGCGCCCAGATCGCGTCGGCGAGGTCGACGCCCACCTTGCCCTTGACGACGTCGAAGGCGGCGGTGAGCTCGATGTCCGAGACGTGATAACCGCCGAGGTTGACGTGCATCAGGCCGGGCACGAACGTGTCGTCCGATGCGTTCTTGTAGTACTCGATGCCCTGGAGCAGCGAGTTGGCGCAGTTGCCCACGCCGACGATCGCAACGCGCACCTTGTCCTTCGAGCGGGCGCTGCCCTTCTGAGTGCCGTTCGTGCTAGCCATTGTGTCCTTTCTTCGATCCCGTGCGAGAGGTACTGCGAGCTCATCTGCTAGCAGACGCAGGATCACGTCGTTCGTGTGGGTGTCGCTGCGCGCCGCCGCCGCCCGGAGCTCGTCCTTCAGCTGGACGGGCATGCGCAGCAGGACGGCCGGGCTCGAGCCGGGCAGCGGGCTTCTGCGACCGGAGGGCGTGAACGGCACGGCGAAGTGCGCCGCGAGGATGCCGGTGGCGACGTCGTTCAGCGAGCCGCCGCGACGTGCGACCTCGCGGACGAGCGCCTCCTTCAACGAGCGCGGCATCCGCACGAGCACACCGGTACGACGTGAAGTGCTAGCAGGCAAAGTGCTAGCACTATAGCGGGTGAAGCTTAGGGTGCTGCCTCGGCCAGCTCGCGCAGCTGCCGTCGCACGAAGAGGATGCGCTGGGCGACCGTCAGCCATGCCATCGCGGCGAGCAGGTAGATCGGCCACTGCAGCCAGCCCCAGGGGGCGAGGCCGAGCCCGACGGAGATCAGCACGACGCGCTCGACCCGCGAGCCGAAGCCGACGTCGCCCCTGAGCCCGAGCGCCTCGGCACGGGCCCGCGTGTAGCTGACGAGGAAGGAGCCCGCGACCGCCGCGAACGTCGCGACGACCGCGACCTCGTTGCCGTCGCGCATCAGGGCGAGCCCGATCGCGGTCAGCATCGCGGCCTCGCCGAGCCGGTCGAACGTCGAGTCCAGGAACGCGCCGAAGACCGTGCCCTTGCTCGCCGCCCGCGCGAGCGCGCCGTCGAGGATGTCCGCGATCGAGCCGGCGACGAAGAGGACGCCGCCGAGCCAGAAGCAGAGCTTCTCGTTGTGCTCCTCGAAACCGACGAGGACGGCGCCGGCGAGGCAGAGCGCCACGCCGAGCATCGTCAGCATGTCGGGGGTCAGCTTCGTGCGCGCGACCCCCTGCATCGACCGCCGCAGGATCTCGCGCGCGGCGTCCGTGTACTCCTGCTTGACGCGGTCCAGCTGGCTGACCCGAGGCGGCGGTGCGCCGCCATCGGCGCCGCTCATGCAGTGCGTCGCCGGAGGGCGGCGAGCAGGCGAGCGCCGAACACGATCAGCGCCGCGACACCCGCCAGCAGGACGCCGGCTGCGACGTCGAGCCAGTAGTGGTTGCCCGTCGACATGACGGCGAACCACACCCACGGGGCCCAGAGGAGCCAGAGCACGCGGGCGATCGGAGAGCGGACGAGGCACGCCATCGCCACCCCGACGATCAGCGCGTCCATCGAGTGCAGGCTCGGCATCGCCGCGTACGGGTTCGCGAGCGCGGCGACGCTCTCGTGGTTCACCGCCGAGTGCTCGGCGAGCGTGTCCGTGAAGCCCCACTCCGGGAACATGCGCGGCGGCGCGGTCGGCAGCAGCACGTACCCGAGCAGGCCGAGAAGGTTTGCCACGATCAGCGTGTTGCGGAAGTCGTAGAAGCGGTCGTGGCGCATGAAGTAGACCCAGAGCAGGGCCATGCCCACGACAGCGAACTGCGAGAGCCAGTAGGTGTACGCGGTCGCGTCGATCAGCAACGACGACTGCTCGACGACGCGCTGCAGGGACGGCTCGATCAGGGAGCCCAGGCTGTACTGGAGCTCGATGATCTCGCGGCCGTGCTCGAACGCCCTCGCGACGCTGCGGTCGGCGGCGCCGCGGGCGAGCTGGTAGGCGGCGTAGAACCCGATCCAGATCGCAAACTGGAGGGCGAGGTGCGCCCAACCGCGTGGCAGACGCTGCCCGGTGGCGGCGGCGTGGCTCGACACGACTCGGAGATTCTAGCGAGCAGCCACGTCGGCTCCGGTCGGGTACCGCGCCGCCCGGGCAGGACGACGTCCGCCGGCTCGTTGTGTGAACTGGCGATCGACCTCAAGAGGGAGAGGTGCGCGACGTCGTCCCGTTTCCCGGCGGCGATCCGAGCCGACGGCCCGTACGTGGCCAGACCGACGGGCGCCGCTCTCGTCGGCGCCGGGACGGACTCCTTCGACGCGGGGGAGAGTCGTCCTGCGGCTCAGGGCTCGAGCCTCGACTCGATCGCGGCGAGGCGCCTCTCGACGCGCTCGATCGCCGTGAGGATGTGCTCCCGCTCTGCCTCGTCGGCCGCCGCGTCGGCGGCCGCCGAACGGCGCTGCTCGAGCGAGACGAACGCCGAGACGACGGTTGCGGTGGTGAAGGCGATGAAGGTGACGCCCGCCACCATCACGAACGCGGCGACGACCTTGCCCCACGTGTCGACGGGGACGACGTCCCCGTAGCCGACGGTCGTCACGGTCTGGAGCGCGAACCAGACCCCGTCCCAGATCGAGGGGAACGTGTCCTGGTCGAGGAAGCGCATCAGGATGCCGCCGGCGAGCGCGACCACGAGCGTGACTCCCGCCAGGAACGGAACGACGTTGCCGGTCCTCGCGGCGGCCATGGTCCGGCTGCTCCACCTCCCGCGTCTCTTCACGCGCCGTTCGCCCACCATCGAGCGAGGTTCGTCGCCGAGCGGGGCCTCCCTGCCGCTCAGCCCCCGATGTAGGACATCTCGACCTTCGGCAGCGCCGCCGTCTCCTCGGTGCGGCGCTCCGAGTAGCGGTCGGTCCGCTTCGCCCAGACGCGGCCGATCGTGTCGTGCAACTCGGCGTCCGTCCCGCCGGACCGGAGCAGCGCCCGCAGGTCCTCGCCGCGGACGGCGAACAGGCACGTGTAGAGCTTGCCCTCGGCCGAGATGCGGGCGCGCGTGCAGTCGCCGCAGAACGGCTGGGTCACCGACGCGATCACCCCGATCTCGCCCGTGCCGTCCCGGTAGCGGTAGCGCCGCGCCACCTCGCCGCGGTAGGCCGACTCGACCTGCTCGAGCGGCAGCTCCTCGTCGATCGTGCGGACGATCTCCGCGGCCGGGACGACGTCGTCCAGGCGCCAGCCGTTGGTGGCGCCGACGTCCATGTACTCGATGAACCGGAGCACGTGGCCCGAGCCCTTGAAGAAGCGGGCCAGCTCGAGGATCGAGCCCTCGTTCAGGCCGCGCTTGACGACCGTGTTGACCTTCACGGGCAGGCCGGCCGCGGCGGCTGCGTCGATCCCCGCGAGCACGCGCGCGACCGGGAAGTCGACGTCGTTCATCGCGCGGAAGGTCTCCTCGTCGAGGGAGTCGAGGCTGACCGTGACTCGCGAGAGCCCGGCGGCGCGGAGCTTCGCCGCCTGCTTCGCGAGCAGCGCGCCGTTCGTCGTCAGCGTCACGTCGAGGTCGCCGAGGGAGGCGAGCCGGGCGATCAGGCTGTCGAGGTCGCGGCGGAGCAGCGGCTCGCCGCCCGTGATCCTGAGCTTCTCGACGCCATGGGCGACGAACGCCCGGGCGACCCGCTCGAGCTCCTCGAAGCTCAGCAGCTCGCGGCGGTCCATGAACTGGTAGTCGCGCCCGAACACGTCCTTCGGCATGCAGTAGACGCAGCGGAAGTTGCAGCGGTCGGTGACCGAGATGCGCAGGTCGCGGAGCGGACGGCCGAGCGTGTCGAGCGTATGCACAGCTTCAGAGTATCCAGGCGCCGCCGGGGCGGGCGTTAGCGTTGCCCGATGCGGCCTCGCGCCTCGCCTCTGCTCGCGCTCGTCGTCGTCACGGCGATCTGGGGGTACACGTTCGTCCCGGTGCAGGAGGCGGTCGCGGCCTACCCGCTGTTCGCGTTCCTCGCCGTCCGCTTCGCGATCTCGAGCGCGGCGCTCGCGCCGTTCGCGTGGAGGCCGCTCCGTGCCCTGCCGCGTAGAGGCTGGGCGGCGGGGCTCGGCGCCGGGACCCTCCTCGC